>NZ_CP042295.1:319703-639406 GCF_007859615.1 Mycoplasma anserisalpingitidis
TGAATTATTTAGCAATTACATTCAAGCTAAAAATAATTTAAGTTTTAATGATTCAGTAGATTTAGAAGAAATTAAACAAGCTTTATTAAGTTTAGTTAAAACCTTGGAAGAAAATGAAGAATACATTTCAAAAATTCAAAATAGCAGTGATGCAAGAACATTAAAAGCTTTAAGTAATGAGATAGATCTTAAAATCGAAGAGCAAAATACAAGAAAAATCGAATCTAAACGTCAAGAAGCTAACGATTTATTAGTTGAACTTTCTAAAGAAAATAATGATTTAACAAATAATTTAACCTATGAATTAAATAGCTCAACAGATCTTGAAAGTCTTGAAAGCGTGATAGTAAAAATTAAAGAAGAATTAAATCAAATTAAGTCTGCTTTAGTTGAAGAATTAAAAAATGAATTAACAGGATTAGAAAATAGTGAATTAAAACAAAAAGTTAATTTAAGTATTTCTAATGTTGAACAAGTATCGATTGAGCAACTAAGAAACTTTATAAGAGAAGTTGTTAATGAAAAAGAAAACGAGCTAATTAAAAAAATAACTAAATTTAAGGTTGAAAATAATGATTTAATCTCACAACTTGAAGAAAATCTTGAATTATATTTAGCTAAACTTAAATCTGCAACTACGCTTGAAGAGTTAACTAATTTAAATTCTGAATTAAAACCTATTATTCAAAATTTAATTTCTAAATACAAGAAAATTGCATTTGAAAAATTATATGAGTTGGAAAATAAAGAAAACTACAGTAGTTTAATTGAAAGTAGTGAAAATGTTAGTCAATTAAAAAACTTAATTAGTGAAATTCAAGACAAAATCAGTAATGAAAAAACTACTAAGAAAGTTGATGAATTAACTGCAAGAATAAATGAATTAGAGGATCCAAAATTAGTTTCTGATTTATTAAAAGAGTTAAATAATATAAATGATTTAGCTGATTACGATGTTTTTGCTGAAAAAGTTGAACAAAAAGTTGTTGAACTCATCGAAAACTTAAAACAAAAAGCAATTGAAATTTTAGAAAAATTAGAAAACAAAGATAATTTAAGTGCTGAACAAATTCAACAAATTAAAGTACTTAAAGAAATTAGAGAACTTTTATCGAAACTTGAAGTTAAACTTGAAGAACAAAATAATATCCTACAAGAAATATTGAATTCTAAGAAACAAGAATTATTAAACAAAATTAATAATTACAGTGAACTACAAAGTTATACCGAAAACATTAATAATAGTTTGACTATTGAAGAATTAAATATAATTGAACAACAAATCGATCTAAAAATTAATGCCTTGATTGAAGCAAAAATTAATAATAACAAAATTTGAATTAATGCCAATGTTAGTTTATTAAATAGAGATCTTGAATTGCTTAAAAATCAAGAAATTCAAGATGAATTAATTAATATATTAAATGAAAAAATTAAAGAATTGCAAAACTTAAATCCTTTAGAAATTAGTGAAACCGAAAAAGAAAGAGAAAATTCAAAAGTAAGTGAATTATTAGTTAAAACAAATAACTTACTCAAATCAAATTTAGTTTCTTTACCAACATATGAATTACCATTAAACAAAGAAATAATAAAAAATAATATTAATATAATTACAAATCTCCTCACAAATAATAACTCCGTATCTGATTTAAGTGTTGAAGATAAAGAAACTATCAAAAACAACATTTCTAATTTAGATTATTCACTAGAACTAAAAGATTTAATAGATAAGCAAATTGAGATCATTAAGCAATATGACGATTTATGACTAAAAGGCAAAAAAGCTCAATTGCAAAATGATTTTGAGCAATTGAATAACTTGAAACATCAAATTGACAAGCTAATTGTTGATAATAAATTAACTGAAAATGTTCAAATTCATGAATTAATGGCTAAAATTAATTTAACCCCAAATAATAGTTCAATTTTGGAATTAACAACTCTTAAAAATCAACAAAAAGAATTAATAGATAAAATTAATGAATTAATCGAAAATAATAAAGCTGATTCAGAACAAACACCCGAAAAAAATGAAACTAAATCAAGCAAATCTCCAATTTTAATCGCTATAAGTGCAATTCTATTAGTTATTATTGCATCGGCTTCAGTATTTAGTTTCCTTAAATTCAAAAAACATAAAAAGAAATAATTTTTAGACGCAAGTAACTGCTTGCGTTTTTTTGTATAAAAAAAGCGTAAGATAACTTACACTTCCTATGCTTTAGTTTGTTTATAGTATTCAAATACAACTTTAGAATTTAAATAATCTTCTATAGGTGCTAAACCTTGATATTGTACTTTATCACCATTGTCAACTCAAAAAATATCTTGTGCAATTGGATCTAAATTAAAATCATCATCTATAAAATAATTCTTATAAACAAATAATATATCAGAATTTATTGCAGTAGCGTAATTTATGAAATCAAAGTTATCTAAATTCAGATATTCGTGACTCATCTTATAATTTACTATAGAGTTATATTGTTCTGAATTATATTCTTTTTCATTTAGATTAACTGTTGAGAGATAGCCAGTTGCAATATGTTGTAATCTTTCTAAACTAAAGTCTTTATTTTGATTAGCAAAACTTTTAGTTAAGTCAAAATTTAGATATTCATTAAATTTTTTTAATATTGCTAAAACAAGCAATTCGTTCATTTCGGTTGATTCGTTAACTAGATTTGTGTAATTCAAGTTGCTTTTCTGATTACTTAGATTTTCAATCACTGGTTGAATAAATTCGGAAATAACGCTAATATAATGATTTTCCATTAAATCATTAGTTTTGATATATTTTGAATAATGTAATTCATTGATGCTATCTAAGAGTTGATTTGCAAATTGATTAGAAATATTCTCATCACGATAATAATTAAACAATTCGCTATATTTAGCAAATTGAAAATCTTTGAATAATTTTTCTTCTGATTTAATTAAAGCTAAATTTTTAGCTTCTTCAAATGAATAATTAGAATAATTTTGCTTTATTTCTAAAAAGCTTTGGTAATTTAATGAAAGATTTTGGAATATATTATTACTAATATAATCAGTAAAATTGTCATTATTTTCTTTTGCGTTTGTTGAACTAAACATAATTCCGTCAACTAGGAAAATATTTTGACTAGGTCTAACAAATCTTATTGTTTGCCCATCTATAGTTAGTTCTGAATTATCGCTAGAATAATATGAATCGACAGCGTCACCATTATACATAATTGTAGCGTTGGTTGGATCATGGGGATCGACAAGTCGATTAACAATCTCTAAACCTTCCCCTTTAAATGTGATGTGTTTAGTATCATTAAAATCATACCCAGTTCCATCTTTAATTAACGACTTAAAATTATCTATTAACCTAGTGTAAGTTTCTTCAGTAACTTCACCGGTGAAATTTTCGCTTGTTCGTATACCATCTGTACCTAAAATTACATCATAAGTTGATCCGTATAGCATATTATCTCTGAATGCATCAGTAATCATGTATTTGTTATAACCAACAGTTTTAAGGGCTTTTAGGATATCTATAATGCCAAATTTTGTGTTAGACGATTCGAATCCTAATACTTTATTAAAGTCGATCTCATTTAATAATTTACCATCTTGGTCAACTTTTCTGTATTTATCATCGATATTTAATTTATTGATATTGTAAGTTATGACCATATCTTGGATGATATATGGAAAGAAATATTCTCAAAGATGAGCATTAATTTCATTTCCGTTTTCATCATATTGTAAGTATTTGTCATAACTTTTAAGATGCAGGAAGACGTTATCACGTAAAATTACTCTAACAGCTTCTTCGTAATCTTCTTCTTTCAATTCAGGCATTTTAAGCAATTTAGAATAATTTATTTTACTTAATTTACCTTGTCTTATAAGTTTAGTTGCTAAAAATTCTGTACCAATACCAAGTGCAGCATGGTTATTTAACATTGCGGTTTGAAATTCATTGATTTCATTAAATTGTTTGTATAAGAAATTTTTACTTAGTTCTTTTTCATTATTTTTTGATATTGCGGCTTTATAGTTATAAAAACTAGGTTTAAATTTGTTTGTTACTTTATAAATGACGCTAGCACTAAAAGCTCCAACAGCTGCAGCGATCCCTAGTGAATATAAGATTATTTTTGCTTTACGCTTTAAAGTTTTCATTATCACCTTTATTAATTTTTGGTTTTTATTTTTATAATCTTTTTTGTTCTTTTTAAGTTAAATATTTAGCAAATTATACATAAAATAATTTTTATTTTTCAAAAAAATCAAATTCTAAAATTACTATAAAATAGAGATATTTTATGATTTTGTTTGTTTATAATATTCAAAAGTTATTTTACTATTTAGATAATCTTCAATTGGTGAAATTCCTTGATATTCAATTTCTTCATTTTCATCAATTCAAAGAATTTTTCTAACTGTTTCATCATGTGTCAAATCACCATTATAGAAGTAATTTTTATAGATTATATTCATATCTAAATTAACTCCAGTGGTATAGTTAACGTAATCGAAATTATCTAAATTTAAATATTTTGTATTTATTAAATCATTAATAAATTCATTATATTCATCTGAATTAACTTCACTTTCAGTTATGGTGATAAATCCTAAATAACTAGCAGCTTTATCAATTCAATTCATTTTAAATTCATCAGTGTATTGTTCGATGATATTTTTTTCAGGATTAAATTGTAATTCATCACTAAATTTATTTAATATCGCAAACATTAAAGTTTTTTCCCACGTTTTATCATCATTTTGAGTAGAATTTAATACTAATTGATCGATTTTATCTTCAAAGTAGTTTTTAATTACTTCAACATAAAAATCATTTAAGATATTATCTTGATTTTTGGAAGCAATTTCAAAATGTTTAGAATTAAATAAATCTACAATTTGTTCTGAGACTTGATTATAGTTATTCTCAAAGTATGAATCTTGTTTGATTAGCTCTGCTACTTTAGCTGTTTGTCAATCCTTAAAAACCTTTTCTTCTGCTTTGATCATTGCAAGTTTTCTTAGTTGTTCAAATGAAAGATTAGGTAATTCTTTTTTAAGTTTTTGATATTCAATGTAAGCAAGATTGACATTTTGATACACATTATCAGTAAGATAATTCATATATAACTTATTATTTTCTTCAGAATTTGAAGCGCTAAACATTATGCCATCTACTAAATATACATTTTTATTAGGTCTAACAAAACGAATTGTTTCACCATCAACGGTTGAGGCTGCATTATCGTTTGAATAATATGCATCAATACCATCACCATTATACATAATAGAAACGTTAGTTGAGTCATTAGGATTAACTATTGTATTAACAATTTCTAATCCATCTCCTTTAAATGTTATATGTGAAGTGTCATTAATATTAAAACCTGAACCATCTTTTATTAAATCTTTGAAATTTTTAATTAAACGATCATATGTTTGTTCAGTTACTTCACCAGTAAAATTTTCATCTGTTCTAGTATAAGGTTCATCAAGCAGTATGTCATAAGCTGAACCGTAAAGCATATTATCTCTTATAGCATCAGTTATAATATATTTATCATAGCCAACCTTACCAAGAGTTTTCATAATATCAACCATGCTAAATGCATCTTTATTTTTAGAATTTAATAATTTTGAAAAATCAATTTCATTTAATAATTCACCATCTTCATCAACTTTTTTGTATTTATCATCAATTTTAACTTTTTGGATGTTATAAGCAATAATAGCATCTTGAATAAAGTATGGAAAGAAATATTCTCAAAGGTGAGCATTGATTTCGTTTCCGTTTTCATCGTATTTTAAGTATTTATCATAACTTTTTAAGTGGTTGAATACAGATGGTTTTAAAATTACTTTTATAGCTTCTTCATAATCTTTTTCTTTTAAATTTGGAAGGTTTAGAAATTTTGAATAATCAATTTTAGATAACTTACCTTTAATTATTAATCTTGTAGCTAAATATTCAGTTCCAATTCCAGCTGCTGCTCTGTTATTTAGAATAGCATTTTGGAATTCACTTAGTTCATTGAATTGTTTATATAAAAAATGTTGTCCAATCTTTTCTTCATTACTTTTTGAAATAGAAGCACGGTAATTATAAAAACTAGGTTTGAATTTTTCTGAAATTTTATAGGTTACTACGCTTGATAAAATTCCAACTGAAAGAAGTGAACCTGTAATTAAAGCTGTATTTCTATATACTGTTTTTTTAAAGTAATTTTTAGACATCCATCTCACCTCCTCGTAAATTTAGTTCGATAGTATTTTCAAAATTTCCTTTATTTTTATTTTTGTTAAATAATCTTTTAATAATTATTGATTTTTTATTTCTTTTAATGTGTTTATTTTTAATACTAATATAAATTGCATTTCCAAAAATAACCATAATTAAGGCAATAACACCAAAACAAAGTGCTCAAGCCTCAAATTGTCCTTCATAAAGTTTAAGACCTAATGTAGGGGTGTTTGATGTTGTTCTGGTGATAATAAAGTCATCAAAACTAAATACACAACATACTACAGCAGTCATTATTATTGAAGGAATCATGTATACAAAATATGTTTTAAATCAAGATCTAATTTTTGAGTATCCTAAATCCATTGATGCTTCAAATAAGTTGTTATTGAATTTTTCACTTCTTGGATACATTAAGAATATTGCGTAAGGTAAAGTCATAACAGCATGTCCAATTACAACTCTAGAGAAACCCTCATTATCTGAACTAATAACACCAAAGAATAAAGTAAAAACTAATACTAATCCAATAGCTGTAATATTATCTGGATTAATTAAAGGGATATTTGATGTTGCACTAAGAGAACTTCTTAAAACTCTACTTTTTGAACGATAAACTGCATAAACCGAAATTAGTGAAATGGTAATTACGATGATCGAAGTAAGAATTGCTAAAATAATTGAATTAATTAAAGCGATATCTCTACCTGAGTTAAATATAGTTGCTCAGTTACTTCATGAGAATTTTGATCAAGATGTTAAATATGTACCTTTATCACTGCTTTTATTGAATGTGAAAATTGCACCAACTACAAGTGGAATATAAACAAATGCTAAAATTATAAAGACATAACTACGTTTAATTGTTTCTCAAATCTTACTCATAAGTAAATCCTCTCTTGAATCTAAAAACAATTTTAGGTGCAATAATAATAATCGAGTAAATTCCTATAAAAATAAATGAAACAACAATAACCAATGATGAACCTTTAGCTAAATCGTATTTATTTCCTGGGTTAATTGTAATGTTGATTAAATCCCCCACCATTTGTTTTTGAGTTCCATCAGGAAGTAATTTAGCTGAAACTAAGAATGTAGTTGCTGTGCTTAAAAAGATCATACTGTAACCACTTAAAATAGCCTTAAGAGAATAAGGAATAATAACTTTAAATACAGTTTTAAATGTGTTGTATCCCATGTCACTAGATGCTTCAATAATATTTCTAGGCATGTCTTTTAACACTGTATAAAGAGGCATTATCATTAATGGTAAATTCAAGTAAAATAAACCAAAAACTAAAAATCATTCTGAATTTAAACTGTCAACATTATTTGGATCAATAATATTTAAGAACAATGTTCTAATTGAATAAATTCTTGCAATAGTGAAAATTGCCATAGGACTTAAAATTAAACTAATGGCATAAATTTTAAATATTTTTGATTTGCTACTTGAAACAAAATATGCGTAAGGGAAACCTACTAATAAACATAGAATTGAAGAGATAATCCCAATTCTTAATGAACGAAAAATAATGCTTCAAGTTGAGTAAGTTTTTATTAATTCTCAGTTGTCACTAATTGAACCATTTGGTGTTTTTAAAGGAGCAAAAGCACTAACGATAATTAAAATAATTGGAAGAATAATTAATAATAGAGCAATTAATAAATATGGACTAAGTAATCAACCACGTTTATTATCACTGGTGAATAATCTATCTTTAATTTTTGAAAACATTAGATTCGTAATCTCACTTAGGATCTTTAGCCATTAGATGAATTGAGTCGATAGTTCAACTTAAGTAAACTGTATCACCAATTTCGAATTTTTTAGCTGTTTCAACAAAAATCTCTTGTCCATCATTAACAACTACTTTAATGTAGTAATAGCTTCCTCTATATGTTAAATCTTCAATTACTCCCTTAATTCTTTTGGCACTTTTTACTTCTTTATCAGTAATATCGATATCTTCAGGTCTAATTAATGCGTCAACTCTTGAATTAATTGGGAATTCATCTTCGGTGTGAATTGTCTTAAATTCACTGTTAAGCATTTTTACGTTTCCACCTTTTACAAATTTAGCATCAAAGATATTTGAGTCACCGATAAAGCGAGCAACTCAAATGTTTTTTGGATAGTCATAAATTTGTTTAGGTGTGTCATATTGTTCAATTTTTCCAGCACGCACTATAGCAATTCTATCTGATAAAGCAAGTGCTTCATTTTGATCATGTGTAACAAAAATAAATGTTAAACCAAGTTCTTGTTGAATGCTTCTAAGCAACACTTGCATTTTTTGTCTAATTTTAGCATCAAGTGCACTAAGTGGTTCATCAAGAAGCAAAATTTCTGGTTCAATAACTAAACTACGAGCAAGTGCAACACGTTGTTTCATACCACCAGAGAGTTGACTGATTGCTCTGTTTTCATTCCCTTTTAGACCAACTAATTCAATCATTTCAGAAATTTTTTGATCCATTTCTTCACGTGTCATTTTTCTTTTGAAATAACGGTTTTCAAATGCTTGAGTTTTTTGGATGACATAGTTTTCTCAATATGAGTATTTAAAGTCAGAATCGTCTAATCAATTTTGACGTTTTCTGTATTGTAATGTTTTTGGTTTAAGAGTTTCTAATTCTTTTTCATACTGTTCTTGAATTTTGTCAAGTTTTTTCATTTCAAGATCAGCTTTTTTAGTTCATATTTCAATTTTTTTCTTTAATAAATTAATGTGTTTTTCATTTACAGTTTTCTTAGGTACTCTTTTTAGTTTAAGACCATATCTAATGTTTCCTTCAACATTAAGATGTGGAAAAAGTGCATAGTCTTGAAAAATTGTAGATAAATTTCTTTTATATGGTGGTAAATCCTTGATATCACGATTATTAAATTTAATTTCACCACGAGTAGCTCATTCAAAACCACCAATAAGTCTTAAAATAGTTGTTTTACCTGAACCAGAAGGACCAAGCAAAGTTACGAATTCACCTTTAGTAATTGTTAAATCAACATTATCTAAAACTACTTTAGAGCCAAATTCTTTAACAACTTCTTTTAATTCAACAATTGAATTTTTTTTAGCTTCTTTTTTAGCCATTTTAACCTCCTTAATAAATAATTAATTAAAAATTCAAAGTTTATTTGGATTAGGGGAGGCTAAATCATATAAATCTTTAAGATATTCCTCAACAAAAAAAGATAATTTTGGGTACTGAATATCACTAAAAATTACAAGAATAAATCTTGTAATGTTTTGGTGAATTTTCTTCAGTATTTTAATCATGTAAAACATTATACAAAAATTAAAAAAAATTTACCAATAATAGTTTAAAAAAATAATTAGTTTTTTTTCACTAAAATAACTATTTTATAGTAATAAAAAACTGAAAATAAATTTTGTTTTTTCTAAAAAAATTATCAAAAAAATAAAACTAAAAAATTTACCATATTTTTGCAATAAAAATTAAGCGATTTCACTGCTAAAAAACATTAAATGCTATAATATTTTCATTATACTAGAAGGGGATATATGTGAAAAATGTTTAAAATGCTTCCAAAGAAGATTAAGTTTTTCTTCTTCGTTGGAATATTTTTAATTTTGCTTAATGTTATTATAAGTTTAATCTTACCTGGTTTTATTTCACAATATGTTGTTTTAGCGGTAAGTTCAAGTGATGCAAAAATTGTTTCACTTAAAGTTTTTAATAAATTTATAGTAGCCACAGGAACTAGAAGTGAAATGTTAACTGAATTAACAATAATTTCAGTAATATTAATTCTTTTAGCATTTTTAACTTCATTTTTAAGTATTGCAATTACTACTTGAGGTGGTGAAAGAAGCAGTGAATTTTTTAGAAACAAAATTTTTAATAAAATTCAACATCTTTCATTACATGATATTAATAAGGTTACTCCTGAGAGTTTAATTACTAGAATTTCAAATGATGTTGCTATTTTCTGAGAATTACTTATTAGTGCTACAAACGCTTTAATTAGAGCACCATTACTTATTGTTGGTGGGATAATTTTTACTATTATTACCGATCCAAAATTATCTTTATCTATATTTTTATACTTACCAATTTTAATTATTGTTTTGATTGTAATGATTAAAATTAATAATCCATTATTAGTTAAAAACCAAATTACTATCGACAAAATCACTAAAGAAGTTGAAGAAAATATTCTTGGTGCTAGATTAATTAAAACATTTAATCTTAAAGAAAAACAAATGGACAAATTTACTCATCAAAACAATAAATGATTGAAATTCCAAACTAAAATTAACAATGTTTTTGCTATTGGACATCCAGTTTTCTTTGCGTTAATTAACCTTGTTGCAGTCGCTATTTATTCACTAACTGCTAACACACTTTTTAACAGTACTAATCCAGATGTGCAAGAATTGGCAAACATTAATGTATTTTTAGAATATATTTTTACTATTTCTTTAGGTATTGTGCTTTTTAGTACTTTCTTATTTGTGTTTTTTAGAGCTAGAGTTAGTTGTGGAAGAATTAATGAAGTTTTAGACTTTAAGAATCAAGATCTTAAAGTTGAAAATGGTCTCTCAATTGAAAGTACTGTTGAAAATCAAAATGGTCTTTCAGTACAATTTAAGAATTTTAATTATAAATATTTTAATGATTCTGAAGAATATGCCTTATATGACATTAATATTGATCTTAAATCAGGTGAAACTCTTGGAATTATAGGTCCAACTGGTTCAGGAAAAAGTTCATTAGCTAATTTATTAATTAATAATTATAAATACGATACAAAAGTAAATGGACACATATTAGTAGATAACAAAGAAGTAAATCGAATTAATACAACAGATTTACATAAAAATATTGGTATTGTATATCAAGATGCATTGTTGTATTCAGGAACAATTAAAAGTAATTTACTTTTTGCTAAACTTGATGCAACTGAAGAAGAAATAAGCAAGGCATTATTTAACTCTTGTGCCATAGATTTTGTGCAAACTTTTGAAGACAGAAGCGATCATATAGTCGAACAACGTGCTAAAAATTTAAGTGGTGGGCAAAAACAAAGACTATCAATTGCTCGTACACTAATAAATGATCCTAAAGTCCTAATTTTAGATGACTCAACAAGTGCGCTTGATAATATAACAACTAAAAAACTATTAAATAATATTAAAGAAAATTATAACTGTACAACTATTATAATTAGTCAAAAAATTAGTTCTATTAAACATGCTGATCAAATTATCGTTCTTGAAAAAGGAAAAATGACTGGTCACGGAACACATGAAGAACTTATCAAAAGCAATGAATGATACAAAAATACCTTCACAAACCAATTAGAACAATAAAAGAAAGGAAAAAATGCGTAATAGTGAATTTATTCTTAATAAAAAAGGCAAAAATAAAGAATTTTCAGCTTATAAAGTTTTTAAGCAATTATTAAGTTATGTTCAAAATGAAAGAAAACGTTTAATTTTTGGTATATTTTGTTCATTGTTCAATGCGGTTTTCTATGTTTTAGGAAGTATCTACATCGGTTATGTTTTTAGAAATTATTTTGAAGTAATTTTTACTAATTCTGATCCAAACTACGCTATTGCTAATTTTGATGTGTTTCACTTTTGTATTGACTTAATTATTCTTGGTGGTGCTTTTATTCTCTATGGTATTTTTAGATATATTGAGAGTGTTATATATATAAGAATTTCATATAATCAAGCAACCAGAATGCGTCAAGAAGTTATGGAAAAATTAATTAAAATGCCTATTTCATACTATGATAAGCAAAAAGCTGGTGATTTAATTTCTACAATGATTAATGACATTAATAATGTTTCTAATACCTTGATGAATACCTTAAATCAATTCTTTTCTAGCTTTTTTAATGTAGTAATTTCGATTTGCATAATGTTTATGATCTCTTCGGTATTAACGCTAATTGCTGTACCAATGTCACTTATTTTATTTGGCCTATCTCTTTTAGTTATTAGACGTGCACAACCGTACTTTGTAAAGGTTCAAGACTGTTTTGGTAAAATGAATGCTTTTGTCGAAGAAAATATAGCTAATATTAAAGTTACAAATTCATTTGATAGAGAAAAATTAGTTTTTGATCAATTCAAGTTAATAACTCAAGAAATTAAAAGGACTGCTTATAAAGGTGATCTTACTGCACGTTCAGTTGATCCTTGATTTGGTTTTACATCATACTTTGTCAATTTAGCTGTTTCAGCAATTGCAGTTGCATTCTATTTTGCAAAAATTAAAGTTTATGGAATGAGTTATTTCGGAGCAAACGCTGATGGAACAGCTAGTGGTGGATTAATCATTACATTTGTTGCATTAAATTGAAATTTCATGGGACCATTTAATACATTATTAAACATTAACTTTTCACTTCAAGTTGGTATTGCTTCATCGAATAGAATTTTTAAATTATTAAATCTTAATCCAAACAAAGATCACACTGAAGATATTTTCTTAGAAAAAATAAATGGTGAAATTGAATTTAAAAACGTATTTTTTAGATACAGTAAAAAATCTAAGAAATATCAACTCAATGATGCTAGTTTTACCGTCAAACCAGGTCAAACTGTCGCTATAGTTGGACCTACCGGAGCTGGAAAAACAACAATAGTTAACTTACTAAGCAAATTCTATGATTATGAATCAGGTTCAATTACTGTAGATTCACATGAATTAAGACATATTGATACTGAAAATTTAAGAAATTTAGTTTCAGTAGTATTACAAGATTCATTTTTATTTAATGACACAATTAAATGAAATCTAACAATGGGTAATGAAAAAATAACTGATGAAGAAATCAAAGAAGCGGCTAAATTAACCGGAGCTGAACACTTTATTAATCAATTCCCAAATAAATATGAAACAAAAATTGAAAATAATGGAACTAATCTAAGTCAAGGTCAAAGACAATTACTAAATATTACTAGAGCAATTTTAGCTAATAGAAACATGTTGATTTTGGATGAAGCTACGTCAAACGTTGACTCTCAAACTGAAAAAGTTATTCAAAATTCATTATTGAAGTTGATGGAAAATAAAACAAGTTTTATTATTGCTCACAGACTCTCTACAATAAAAAATGCTGATATGATTTTAGTTGTTGACAATGGATATATCATCGAGAGAGGAACTCACAAAGAGTTATTAAATCGAAAAGGTTTCTACTATAATTTATATAGTTCAAGCTTTAAATAATAATTAAGGAGAAAACATGAAAAAAACTAAATATATATTAACAAGTGCTGCAACTTCAGCAGTAGGTTTAACAAGTATGTTCTTTGTTAGTTGTGAAGATACAAATAGTGAAGAATACATTTACAAAACACACAAGGTTGAGATTGAATTGTTATTAGAAAAATGTTCTCAAACATTAAATCAAATGAATGGAACACTCATTTCGGCACCCGCTGACTATCCATATTTAAAGAATCAATACAACGATTTTAATGAAAAATTCACAAATGCTAAAGAAAGTGAAAAAATTTCATTAGATTACTATAGAAGTCTTGTTGAATTTGACAAAACACTTGTAAAAAAATTAAATTCAAATATCGAATCTAAATTGAATGAATTAAAAAACCAAATTAAAGAAATTCAAAAAGAAAAAGAAGAACTTAGTTCTTCAGCACAAAAAGAAGCTGCTGAAAAGGACAAATTAATTCAAAACCTACAAAATGAATTAAATAAGTTCGAATCTGAATTAAACAATATTAAAAATTCTTGAGTAAAGAGAAATTATTCTGCAAAAAATACCTTATTAGACTTAACTAAATTGACTATAGAAACTTTTAATGTGTTGGAAAAGAGACCTGAATTAAAATCATTTTATGATGAATATAAAGAATTTTTTAACAACGAAACTGCTAAATATAATGAAATTTTAGAGGAAGAAGATAATTATAGTTCTTTAAGAAACTTTACATATCGTATTATTCAAGCGACTCTAAGACTTTCTTCAATTAACGATATAGCTGCAAGAACATTAAATCTTTCTAATAACATTGAGCAAATGAACTTTATTCTTGATCCACAAACTGCCAAAAATGATGCATTCAGTTCATTGTTTGATTGGAGAATTTCTGATTTAGATAAATTACTTTCACACTTATCTAGTGAAACATTAGAAATAGAAGATGGAAAAAAAGAAGAAGTTATCGAAACAGTCAAAACAATGAAGCAAAGATATTTGGAAAAGAAATCTGAAGCAAAAACAGCTTATGAACAAGTGGTTTATTTTGGATATCTCGAACAAGCTTATTGATCAGTTTTAATTAAAGACGGAACTATTGATGAATATATTCCTCAATTAAAAGCAGGTTTTACTGTTTCAGAAATTTTCAATAACGGTAAAATCACAGATGAAAATGTTATTAAAAAAATTAATGATTTTACAGAAAAAACTAGAGATAGAATTAATGAAATTGTTAAAAAATATTGAGCTGACTTAAGATCTATTTATAATGCAAAAACATACAATTCATTATATAAAAATGCTTATGACTACAAATACATTTTATATGATCAAAGTGTTAAAAATGTTAACGAAATCATGGGTAAATTATTTGAAAACTCATTAATTGATGCAGACCTACAAGAAAAATTAAATAAAGAATTTTTCAACGAACAAATTAAAACAATCAATGAACAATCTTCAAAAATATTAAGAAACGAAAGTGGTTCATACAAAGGTTTATTTGCTGATTTAATCAGAAACTTAGATCTTAATAGTCCATTTTACCCTAGTCTTATTCAAAAATTCTCTCTTTTTGATAATTCAACCAATATTTCAAAAGCATTTAATAGTAGAACAGACACAGTGCAAGATGCATACAATAGATATTTAGGTCTAAAAATGGAATTAATAAAATTCCAAACTACACTAAAAGTACTTGGAATTTGAGATACATTAGGTATAAATCTTTCTGAAAATACTGAAATCCGTGAGTTAATGCACTTGGATGATGAATACAGCAAATACATCGAAATTTTTAACACTACTAGAGAAGAAGCGGAAAGACTTGAAGAATTAAGAAAACAAACAACAAAAGCTCAAATTGAAAAAATTCAAAAATTAAAGGATTTAGTTTATCAAGCTTTTGAAGACTCTTATAGTGCTTGAGATTTAGAAGATTTTACAACTAAAAAAGAAACAATTGTAAGTTTATTAAAACAATCTAAAGATGGTTTGAATGAAAATTATGGAGAAGGAAAATTATTAACCCAAACATCTGATTTAGACTATTTAGTTCAATATTTTGACGAGAAATTCGAAGAAATTAATTCAATAGTCGCCCTTAATGATGATGAAGCAAGTTCAAAATTCAGAGAAATAAAAGATTTAGTTTCATCAATTAACTCAGAGTTTGCAAATGTTTTAGATTTAATTGAAGGTGGTGAAGAGAAAGCATCTCCAATCGAAATTGAAACTAAGAAAAAAACTCGTTTTGAGGACTGAATGAATCAAGTTGCAAATATAAAATCAAATGCAACTGGTATTGATGAACAAAAAGCAGCGATTAAATCTATTTGATCTCAACTAAATATGATTGAAAGTGATATTTACGATTATTACGATGGATTTAATGATGAAATTTTCTCAAATGCTGCTACAGCTAAGAGTGAAATTAGAAAAATCAGAACTGAAATATTAAACAACAATGAATTAAGTGAAGATGAAGTCAATAGTAAATTAGTTCAAGTAAACGCTCAAATTGATGTTATTGTTAATGACATAAAAGATTTAATTAAAGCTTCAGAAGAAAAAATCAAAAAGTATGAACATGATGCTGAAATTGGTCAACCAGGTTATGAATATAAAATTAAAGCTTTAAACGCTCAAGAAATTAACAAAATCGTTTCTGGACAAGAAATTTACGTATTACTTCGTAATTTCTTCCAAGATCAAGAAAATTACATTAAATTTAGAAACAATTTCCTAGATAAAAATGAGAAAAAACAAGTCGATCATGACGCTTATTTAGTAACTACTAAAGTAACTAGTGATTACATCGACACTCAAAAATTCAAATCACTTACTGAAATTGATATTACAAGCATTTTCTTCAGTGATGAGCGTGAAAATGATGATAATGTTTCAAACATTAAAGCACAATTTAAAGCTGATTTAATGTCTAAAGAGATGAACTATTATAAAGCATTAAATAAATTAATTTTTGCTGATAACAATTCAAATATTGAAGAAATAAAACAAGAAGTAACTAAAACTAGAAATGAATATTATTCAAAATTATATGAAAGTGGTGTAATTATCGAAAATAATTCAACCACAAAATTCAGAACAGATGATTTAGGTGCAAACCCATCTATTGATAAATTTGTTGATTTAGTTGCTGAATATGCTCAATTAATTGCATCACAGAAAGTTCTTGCTGAAATTCAAGATTTAAACAAATAAATACTAGCTTAGGCTAGTTTTTTATTGACAAAAATTAAAATGTGAAACAAAAAAGGACTGAGTCCTTTTTGTGTGAATTATAATTTATCCTGAGTTTCCAAGTTAGAGTCGTTTTTGTGACTCTATTTTTTATACCTTTTATACTACGTATAAAAGAACACAAAATAATTTAATTTTTTTGCACATAATTACATTGTAGTTGTGGTATAATATAAGTTATGAAAAAAGATAAATGAATAGTTGTAAAAAGCAAAAGAAAAGATGAATATTATATATCATTAGCAATCAGTGGCGGATATGGTAAAGGTTATAAAAAATCAATCGGTATCGGAAGTTTAAGTGAACTACAAAAATTCAACTCTGATCCAATTAATGCTCTTAAAACTGAGTGTGAAAACTGAGATACTGAGTGAGATAGAAACAAATTAAAACCAATAGTTGACAAATTCTTAAAAAAGAATCAAACTAAAATTAAAGTTTCAAATTATTCTCTAGAAATTATTAATAAATTTATAGATAAATTAAATATTTTTAATGATTTAAAATCAACGAAATCAAAAAATGTTGTGGACATTTTAAGATATATGCTTCAAAAAAGAGTTGTTGAAAAGAAAAGTATTTGAGGAATTTTCAATTCACAAGAAGAAACTGATACTGAATTAAATGTTGGAAAAACTAGTTTCTACAATGCTTTAGATTACTTATTTGATAACAAGGAACAAATTCTTAAAAATATAAATAATCAATTAGTATCAGAAAATAAGAGAAAATTACAAGTTCTTTGATATGACACAACAACTGCTTATTTTGAATCATTTTCAAGAATAGGAATAAGAGTACAAGGAACAAATTCTTAAAAATATAAATAATCAATTAGTATCAGAAAATAAGAGAAAATTACAAGTTCTTTGATATGACACAACAACTGCTTATTTTGAATCATTTTCAAGAATAGGAATAAGAGTACCTGGTTTTTCTAAAGATGGAAAATTTAAAGAAGATCAAGTAGTTATTGGTTTAATTACAGATGAAAACGGAATTCCATTGCATTATAAATTGTTCCCCGGAAATACAACTGATTCAAAAACTTTCATTCATTTTATGCTTGAGATGAAAAGAGTTTATGAAATTGAAAAAGTTGTAATTGTTTGTGATAAAGGGATGAGTACAAACGCTAACATTAGATTTTTAGAAGCACACGGTATTGACTATATCATTTCATATCGTATGAAAGCAGGAAGTAAAAAAGTCAAGGAATACGTCTTAAAACAAGATGACTACGTTAATTATGGTGGAGATTTTAAGTATAAGGAACAAACATATTTTTCAACTTGACAAAATGGTAGAAAAAACGATAAAGTGAGACGAAGAATTATCTCTTACTCTTCATCAAGAGCTTCAAAAGACAGAAAAGATAGAGAAAATTTAGTCAATAACTTCTATAAAAAAGCTAAAAACGGAATGGTTTCAGCTTCTGATTTAAAAAGTGAGACGAAGAATTATCTCTTACTCTTCATCAAGAGCTTCAAAAGACAGAAAAGATAGAGAAAATTTAGTCAATAACTTCTATAAAAAAGCTAAAAACGGAATGGTTTCAGCTTCTGATTTAAATTCAATTAAAAAATATAAATTCTTCCAAAAAGTTAATGAAGACACATTATACAAATTGAATTACGACAAAATTGAAGAAGACGAACAATTTGATGGATATTACATTTATGAAACATCTTTATTAAACATATCTCCAAGTGAAATTATTTCAATTTATCAAAAACAATGACAAATAGAAGAAAATTTTAGAGTTCTTAAAGGTACTTTGGAGTTAAGACCAATGTTTGTTTGAACTTACAAGCACATAGAAGCATACGTTTTATTATCTTTTTTAGCTTTAGTTGTGCTTAAATATGCAATTATTCAATTAGATCAATTAGCATTAAAAGACAGTGGTTTAGTTGAAAAAACTTCTGTTATGAAATTTATAGAGATTCTTAAAACAGCAATCAAAATTAGTAAAGAAGTAAACAATGAAGTTATTTCTGTAGAATATGATAATTCAAGGAAATTAAATGAAAATTTAAGATACTATGAAACATTAATAACTAAATATTTATAAATTACAATGTAGATTTTATAAAAAGTTAAAAAAATAGCGAAATAACCGCTAAATTTGTTGTTTTTATTTTTAACTTGGAAACTCAGGTTTAAGATACTATGAAACATTAATAACTAAATATTTATAAATTACAATGTAGATTTTATAAAAAGTTAAAAAAATAGCGAAATAACCGCTAAATTTGTTGTTTTTATTTTTAACTTGGAAACTCAGGTTAGGCTAGTTTTTTATTGACAAAAATTAAAATGTGAAACAAAAAAGGACTGAGTCCTTTTTGTGTGAATTATAATTTATTTTTGCAATCACCAGTATTAACATATTGATTAATGTTATTTAAAGTATATTCAATCATGTTTGATGCAGCTTCGTCAGTATATGAACCGATGTGTGGTGTAACTAATAATCTAGGGAATAATTCATTGCAATCTTTAACAAATTGACTATTTACATCAAGTTTTTTACCAAAATATTCAGATTCATAGTTCAATACATCAATTCCTGCTCCATATAGTTTGTTAGATTTAACAGCATCGATGATATCTTGGTTATTTTGAATTTGTCCACGAGCAGTATTGATTAATACAGCGCCGTCTTTCATTTTTTCGATTAAATCTTTATTAATCATTTCATCATTTTTACCTTTAAAATAAGGCATATGGAATGAAACAACATCAGCTTGAGCAAGTGCTTGATCTAAAGTTAAATATTCAATAACATCCTTAAAGTTATCATTTGGATATAAATCATATCCAACAACTCTAGCTCCAAGACCTTTGAACATTTTAGCAGCTTCAAACCCAATTTTACCTGTTCCGATAATGGCTACTGTGCTGTTTTTTAATTCTTTTGAGAATCCATTTGGATCTACAGTTAAATCACCACTTAAGGCTTTGTGAGCAAAATAAAGTGATTTTCTTGTTAACATATGAGCCATTGAAACAGCTAATTCAGCGATTGCTGTTGGTGAATATGAAGCAACTCTAGCTAATTTAAATCCTTGTTCTTTAGCGTAAGGAATATCAATGTGATCATATCCAACTGTTCTAGTGAATAAATATTTAATTCCTTTAGCTTTAACAGCATCAATAATTTCTTTATTAACTTTATCTTGACCTCTTACAACTACTACATCAACTCCATCAAGTAAATCCATTCTGTCAAGGGAAATAACTCCAGTAGCTAATTTAAGTTCATAATTGTATTTTGAACTTAATTTTTCAAATAAAGGTCTTTCAACGTCTCTAACTCCAAAAAATAATACTTTCATCATTTTCTCCTTTTATTAGATAAATACCACGTTTGAAATAATTACTCAAATTGGTAAGATGATAACTGCAAGTAATGTTGATAAAGCTGAACATTGTGCAGCAAATTCTTCTTGAGTTTTGTATTGAATAGCATATAGAATAACAACAGTAGCAGGTGGTACTGAGGCAAAAATTACCATTGAAATAGCAATTTCTCTATTAATTAATCCACCATAGTTAAGACCTAACATTACTAAGAATACAATAAGTGGTATTAAAATAAGTTTTTGAAGACTGAAGATTCATACTCATTTGTCTTTTACGGCAAGTTTTAAATTTGACGCTGCAAGAGTAATACCGATTGCTATTCATGTAAGTGGTGATGCTAATGAACCTAAGTATTCAACGGTTTTGTAAATTCAAGGTGCTGTTACTTTTAGTTCAAATCACCCTGTAGTTCCTTTTTCTCCAAATGTTGCAGCACCAGGAATCATTGTTGTTAATCAACAAACAAGACCGATAAATGTCGCGATAACAATTGGGTTTACAAAAGCTGTTTTCATGGCTTTTTTGATGTTTTGTCTATCAACGCGAACACCAGAAACCATTATGAATGCAAATGAATATAAGAATATTCTATATGGAATATTTCACATGTTAGCAGAAATAACACCATCAGTTGGATATAAACTTTTAATTACAGGTAATCCAAAGAATGTTGTACTTCCGAAGATTAACATCATTCAAATAATCAAAGCTCTTTTTTCAGTTAAGCTTCCATTTGGATTTGCAATTGTATTATTTTGCATTTTTGATGAAGCTTTCTTAGCACTTTCAGGGAAAAATTTAATTCATAGAACTGAACAGATGCTTAATAAAATATAGAAAGCAAATGCAACTCCTAAAATAATTCCTTGTTGTTTTAATTGTTCTAATGAAGCTGTACCCATAAATCCTTGTAAAGCTAAGGCAGGAACAGAAATTGAAAGAACAACTTTACTAAGACTTCCTTTTCATTCTTTTTTAAGAACGTTCATTTTTGTTAAGACAAAACCTATACCAATGATAATTAAGGTAGCTAAGATAGCACCCCAAAGATTAACATTGCTTAAAGTTTTGACTAAAACTTCTTTAATGTCTGTCATTTTAAATAACCTTTCTAAATAGTTTCTAATTTATTCTAATATTTATTTATTTTTATATTTTCAAGAGAGTTTTTTTAAGTAAAAAATATGAAAACATATTCACTAGATTTTTGCAATTTCTATTGAAAATTTAATCTAGAAATCTATCAATTTATAGAAATGAAAAAATATTTCTCTAAAAGATAATTTAAATAAGGATGTATAATATAAATACTATTTAAAAGGAGAAATAATGGCTAGATTTAAACGTATTTTTATGATAGTAACCGATGGTTTAGGAATTGGACCAGATCGTGACCAAAAAGCTTTTGGTGATAAAGGTGCTAACACAATAAAATCAGCTTCATTAGCTGAAGAATTTAAAATTGATAATTGAAAAAAACTAGGGATTGGTAATATTGCTGAATTAAATGGAAATTACCACGTTCCAAAACCACTTGCATATATGGCTAAAGTTCAAGAAGTTTCTAATGCAAAAGATACTTTAGCAGGACATTGAGAAATGATGGGAATTAAAACTCTTGTTCCATTTCCTACTTTTACAGAAAATGGGTTCCCAGAAGATTTAATCAATGAACTTTCTAAAGCTTTTGACGGAAGAAGAATCATTTGTAATCGTTCAGGTTCTGGAACAGAAGTTATTGATGAATATGCAAAAGAACAAAAAGAAACTGGTGCAATCATTGTTTATACTTCAATGGACTCAGTTCTTCAAATTGCTGCTCATGAAGAGTGAATTGGTTTAGATAACTTAAATAGATATGGTCGTGAAGCTAGAAGAATTTGTTCATCAAAACCAGAATGAAACGTTGGAAGAATCATTATTAGACCATTTATTGGTGAAGATGGTAAATATACAAGAACTTTTAACCGTCATGACTTTGCGAACCAACCTAGAAAAATGATTTTAAATAAGCTGCAAGATAAGGGTGTCGAAGTTGTTTCAATTGGAAAAATTAATGACATTTTTGTTGGTCAAGGAATTTCAAAACACTTACCAAGTGGTTCAGATGATAAAGGAATGGATATAACAATTGAATTGGCATCTGAAAAATCAGAAAATAAATTTATTTTTACAAACTTAGTTCAATTTGACTCGCATTATGGACACCGTCGTGATGTACATGGATATGCTCAAAATATTGCTAACCTTGATGTTAAATTAGGTAAATTAATTAATGTTTTAAATGATGATGACTTACTAATAATAACTTCTGATCATGGTAATGACCCACTTTATCCTGGATTCAACCATACAAGAGAATTTTTACCAGCGACAATTTATTCAAAATCATTCAAAAATCCTAAAGTTCTTCCAAACTTTAATGGTTTAGGAACATTAGGAAATATTGTTGCAAGAAACTTTGGTGCAGAAATTGAAACAGAAACAGGTGATGATATTTTTGATCAATTAGTGTAATTAAAGACATTTTGTCTTTTTTTATTGCACTATTAAACAAATAAAATTTAAATTGAAATAATAAGGTTTTAATTTCTTATAATTATTAAAAATTAACAACACTTTAGGATATAAAAAAGATAATTTAGTAAAATATATTAGATATTAATTTTGGGAGGAATTATGGATAAAAGCGTTGAATTAGATAGGGCAAAACTTATTGCTGAACAAATTGTTGAATTAAAGAGTAATCTTAGTGAACTAAATAAGGAATTAAAGGAACTTTTTAAGGATACAGATGTTCCAGTCAAGGAAACTTTATCTACTGGTGGACAATTAATTTATGAAATTGTAAAACCAAAGCCTAAATTTGATTATGTCACTTATTCAGCGTTTTTATATCAGAGTATAAAGCAAGGTAAAACTTTAACTGAAGATGAACTTGATGATTTACTCCCTCAATTCACTATTGAAAAAAATGAACGTTGATCATTAAAGGTAAAAAAATAAATAGTGGAGGTGATTTATGACTTTAAAGAAAATAAATGAATTAAAAATCAAAAAAACTTTAGAAATTCGTGATAAATTTACCTTCATTATAAATGTTATGTTGAAAGCTGAATTTGAATTATTTTTTGAGAAACTACTGAATAATTTAATCTCAAAAGACGATGAGAAAAAACCTCAAAGAAATGGCTTTTACAAAAGAAAAATCCAAACTAGATATGGTTATGTTTATTATGACTATCCAAGAATTAGAAACTATAAATTCGTTTCTGAAATAATGTCTAAACATAAAGTGAATCTACCTGAATTTGAAGAATTATTGACAATAATTCTAGAGATGAATCCAATTAATCAACCCGAGCTCGAAGGAGTTTTAAGGGATTTTTTTACCACGAAATTATCAAACGAATTTTACAAAAAAGTTACTCCAATTATAACTAGATACTTAATGAAATAACAGTTATTTCGAAAGGAATTTTATGACAAACATGAAGAAGTATACAGCTTCTTATTTTGAAAAAACCAAAGTTATTCTTGAAAATGAGAAACCAAACAATGTTATTATTCTGCAATTTTTTCAAAGAAAAGATAATGCAATTTTAGCTGGAATGAGTGAAGTTTTAGAACTTCTTGAATCACAAACTGATACATCAAAATATACAATTAGATACTTACCTGATGGAACACATATCAATAATTTAGATATTGTACTAGAATTGGAAGGACATTATCATGATTTTGGGATGTGAGAAGGTGTTATTGATGGAATTTTAGCTAGAAGTACATCGATTGCATCAAATGGATATGCTTGTGTACAAGCGGCAAAAGGTAAACCAATAATTTTTATGGGAGATAGAGCTGATCATTACATTAACCAAGAAATAGATGGAAGAGCTATTGCTCTTGGTGGAATCAAAAGTGTTTCTACAGATGCTCAAAGACAAGAAGTTTCAGATGAAGTGTTTGGTTCAGTACCACATGTATTAATCCAAGGTTTTGGAGGTGATTTAGTTGCTGCAATGAAAGCTTATTATAAACATTTTCCAAACAACAAACTTATCGCTTTAGTTGATTATCATAATGATGTCATTTCTGAGTCAACTAAAATTTTTGAAACTATGGGAGATAAAATTTGAGGTGTAAGATTAGACACTTCAAAAAATATGGTTGACCATATGTTTGATAATGAAGAAGCTCAATATGGAGTTAATGTTGAGCAAGTTAAAAGACTTAGAAATCACTTGGATAAAATTGGTGCTAAAAATTATAAAATTGTAGTTTCAAGTGGTTTTAATCCTGAAAAAATTAAATTATTTGAAGATAATAATGCTCCAGTAGATTTTTATGGAGTTGGACAAAGTATTTTTAAACTTTCAAATTCTTTTTCGGCAGATGCAACTGTATTAAATGGTAAACCAGAAGCTAAAGAAGGACGTGGTTATAGACAAAATCCTAATTTAATTGTTTATAATTCTAAAAGGAGATAATTATGATTTTTGATAAATTAACAAATATGCACAAATACAAACACATCAGTAAAGAAATCGAAACTGCATATAAATGAATTAAAGAAAATGATATTAAAACTTTCGAAAATGGTAAACACCAAATTACTGATAAAATTTGACTTGTTAAAAAAGAAGTTAAACCAGTTGACATTAAAGATTTAGTATGTGAAATGCACTACGAAACAATCGATATTCACTTATCATCAGGAGTTGAAGAATTAGTTGTTTTTGCTCCTCAAATCGAATTAAGTGCTAAAGATATTTTAAGAGAATACGATAAACAAAGCGATACAGTATTATTCAAAATGAAAAATAAAGAAACAGTTATGAATTTAAGTGAAGATTCATTTATGTTATTTATGCCTTTTGAAACACACTGTCCTTCAATTAACCCAAACATGGAAGTGTTAACTAAATATATTATCAAAATTAAGGTTGATTAGATAAGTATGTGAGCTAGTTTAGCTTGCATTTTTATTTTATAAACTAAAACATTAAAAAATGAAAATGAAGAATGTTATAATTATTATGAACATTATAAAGCATTGGGTTTCGCTCCAAGTAAAATTAGGCGAGGTTATAAGGAATTAAATCCACTAGGATATATTATGTGGAATTATAATGTTCTTACCACTTCGATCGAAGTGGTTTTTTCTTCATTAGAGGGTAAAAAAATCATGAACTTTTGTTCATGATCTACAACTACATTCTTATATTTCCAGCGGTTCTTGGGTAAGGAATTACATCTCTGATGTTATCAACACCAGTTACATACATTACAAGGCGTTCAAAACCTAATCCAAATCCAGCTGATCCACTATCACCAAATTTTCTTAAGTCTAAGTATCAAGATAAATCATCAGCAGGAATGTTTAATTCATTAATTCTTTTTAATAATTTATCATAATTTGCTTCACGTTGTGAACCACCAATTAATTCACCAATACCTGGAACTAATAAGTCAAAAGCAGCTACAGTTTTATTGTCGTCATTTTGATACATGTAGAATGCTTTAAAGTCTTTAGGGAAGTTAATTACAGCAACAGGTCCATTAAATAACTGTTCAGAAATATATCTTTCGTGTTCTGTAGCTAAATCTAAACCAAATTTAATATCTTTATTTTCAAATTTGTCTTTAACTTTAGCTAATTCAGCGATAGCATCTTTATAATCAATAATATGTAATTCATTATCTAAAAATTTGTTTAATCTATTGATAAGTTCTTGGTCGTGATGTTTAACTAAAAAATCAAATTCAAATTTATTTTTAGCTAAAGTATTTCTTATAACAACTTTTAACATATCATCAGCAAGATGAATAACATCATTTAAATCATAGAAAGCAACTTCAGGCTCAACCATTCAAAATTCAGCAGCATGTTTTTTAGTATTAGAATGTTCAGCTCTAAAAGTCGGAGCAAAAGTATAAACTTTTTTCATTCCAATAGCATAAGATTCTGCATGAAGTTGTCCTGTAACTCCTAAAGTTGATTTTTTACCACCAAAAAATGGATTTTTTGAGTTATCATCAACATTAAAAGTTTCACCAGCTCCCTCTCCATCATTAGATGTAATAATTGGACTAGACATGTAATAGAAATCATTTGCAATGAAATATCTGTGAATTTCTTGTGCTAATGTTGAACGAATTAACATTGCCGCACGCAAAATATTTGTTCTATGTCTAATGTGAGGTAATTCTCTAAGTAGTTCAAGTGAAATTTCTTGATTTTGAATCGGAAAATCTTCAGTGTTTTTAAGTAACTTAAATTCACTAACAACCAATTCAATAGGTTGTGGTGCACTTGGTGTTGCAACCAAAGTTCCAACCACTTCAATAGCAGCACCGATCTTTACAGTATCTAGTAAACCAAAATCAAATTTTTCACCTTTTATAACTAATTGAAGGTTATTTACTGTTGAACCATCATTTAAATTTATAAAACGCATTTTATTATTTCCACGGTTTGAAGAAACTCAACCACTAATTTTGAAGTTTTCTCATTTGTCGTAATAACTTGGTTTTAATAAAACTTTTTTAACTGAATGCATTTTATACTCCTTAAGCATATATAATTGTTTTTTATATTATACTAGTAATTTTTTTAATCAATTTAATTATCTAATATAAAAATTAGATGATTGAAATATATTTCCAAGTTTTGTTTTACTATTTTTTTAGATAAAAATGACACCTTTGATGTCAAAATTTATTTATGTCTTTTTAAGTAAAAAGAGATTATTTTTTCAATAGTCATTTTTATGTATTTCTCATTGTTTTTTAAGTAGTCAAGAAAATCGTTATGTATATTTAGTTTCTTTTGAACTTCAAAAATTTTATTGATTATCATCATTTTTTGTAAATCATTACCCTTGTGTATTGTGCTATGACAAGAAGGACAAAGAGGTACCAAGTTCAGATAAGAGTTTATTATTTCGGTATTTAATTTTTTAACATTGTACATATTTCTGAAGTGTTCTTTAGGTATAAAATGATGTAAATGTAATGAAGTTAATGATGGATTTTTCTCAAATGAATTTCAATTAATGCTGTCTTTGTTTATACATATATTCTCACCTACAGAACATATACACCTATTAGGAAATAAATCAAATACTTTTTTTCTAATTCCTGGTGCTATTTCTAACGCTTTATAAACTATCTTAGGATATGGTTCAAGTGGTATTTGTTTTATAAATCTTTCGCAAAAATCTTTTAATTTATTTATATCATCATTAGATTTTAATGCATCTTCTGAAACATAATAAAAATATTTAGATTTTTCTTTCCTTATGTTTGATACAGTTTTAATTTTTATTCCATAATTCTCTTTTCAACCATTTACTGGAAAAAGATCTTCAAAATTAAAGTTTAGAAATGAATTACTAGAATAATCACTAAAGCAATATTCTTCAAATGATTTTTCCTAAAAAAATGTAATAGTATTTTTTACCAAAATGTTTAGCTATAGAAACTAACATGCAATCAAAATTAAAATTCTTAACTCATCTTAAAAATTTGTCTGATCTTATTCTTATCTTTGTTGGATCAGTAGTTAAACACATAGATTGTATGTTAGCAAAAACAATTCTATCATCAGTTATTTTGGGATAAGATTCTCTAATTATTTTCAAAATATCTGATTTTAAAAATAATTCTTTGTTTTCAATAGTATTAATATTTTTTTCATCATTTAAAATATCAATTACTCATGAATAATTAGGCATTTAAATTTCAAACTCCTTAAAGATATCTTGAATCAATTTACTTGGAATATGACTCGCAGGACCAGCTTCACTTAATTGTATTGGTGTTTTTTTGTCTTTTTGAGAAATTTTAGATTTACTTTGTTTCATAACAAAATCTAGACCACCCATACCAGATTTTACATTTCTAGCCTTTATCATTTTATTTATTGATGAGATACCAATCATTCTACTATCTAAACTTTTAGGAACTTTAGTATTTGGGTCATCTTTTAAGACATAGTATTTTACTCCGTCAATTTCTTCAATCGTGTATGGAGGTTCAATTTTACCTTTTAGTAGTTCTATTTTCACATTACTCAAAAAATATGTTGGCTTCGTTGTTAGAAAACCATATTTACCATAAGAAGCTTCATTTAAAAAGCAATTTTCTGGATTATAAAAATCTTTTCTATTCAATGTTATATATTTTCAAATTAATGAAGATTTAGGGTTTTCAATATATCAATATTTTGGTTTAAAGTTTTTGATTAATTCAATTGAATTATCAACACATTTTTTACCTAATTTGGCTATATATAATTGTGTATCAGCATCAAGATTTTTTGTAAAACCACTTTTTAAACGTTCAAATTCATCTTTTGGTCTAAAGATTAATTTGGTTCTATCATTATTATATTTTCAAAAGCAAGTTCCGCCGCCCTTCATATTCAAAACACAACTGAAAGATTGACACAATGTAGATGATACGATTATGTCAGGTTTTTTAATCTGACCTGATTCAATCATTTTCTGAAATATTTCTGTAATATTATCTTGTGATAAGTCAATTCAGATATGATTTTGTCTAGTTGGTTCAGTAACATCAAAAGTATAAATTTCATAATCATATTTTTCATTATCATTCAGAGCTTTAAATACTGAATTTTGACCACCACCAAATAAATCTCAAACAATGATTTTTTGTTTTTTATTTAAATTAGGAACAACGTTATTATTAATTAAATTAACTTTTTGTTCATTGTGTGAATGAATATTTAATTCAGAGTACGTATTATAATTATTTTGTGTATCATTTAGTTTATTTTTCATTTGTTCCTTTCTAAATAATTAAATTTTAAAAATTATGAATTTACCGAAATTTAGAAATAAAAATTGGGTAAAAACATAATTTTAATCCTATTTATTTGTAAATTAATTATACAATATTAAATCTTTAATTTGGGAAATCGAAAAAATATTTTGCTAAAAATGTGAAACTTTAGTTAAAATTAACCCCATGATCACTAAGGATATTAAGAAACTCATTTTTTAAATATTTATTTATTTGTGCACCAGCACTTTGAAGATAAAGATTGTAATCATAAAAGAGATTAAAAATTGACTTTAAGTCCTGGTTAGGGATAATTTCCAATGCGTGATTTTTACATAAAAAACCACCTTTGTAAATTTTAAAATCAACTAAATCTTTTTGTTTTAGACATTCTACACAAGCACTTAGAACTGGTTTTATTCCGAAATTATAAATTAATTTTGACAGTAAAATAGTTATTAAAAAATTATTTTTACCTTTTCCAATATTGTCTATAAAATAGTAATAGAAGTTAATTATATTATTCTTAAAATTGAAGTTTTTTAATATTTTGCATAGTAACATTACTGTTTTAATTTCACTTTGAGTTTGACTCTTAACTTGTTTAATTAGAGTGGCTTTTTTTAACTTACCAACACTACCTTTAAGTCTAGCTTTAAAAAAACTTATTTCAACAATTGATCCAATAAAGAGATTGTAGCGATTTTTACTATCAGGTTTGGTTAAACCATGTGCATAAAGTTGCATTATTCCATCACTTGTTAAGAAAGTCAGAAAGCTTTTATTATCATCAGAGTGAGTTAAACTTAGTAATATTGCTTTACATTTTGATTCGGCCATAAATATATTATAATTTTTTTAAAACTAATTTAAAATATTGTAAGTATTTACTTACACAAAAGAGGCATAATGGATTTAGAACAAGCAAGAGAAATTTTTTTACAGGTTTTAAGTAGTATCCCTGGTATTGTAAGTATTCATGAAATTAATTTAAGTAGTGAACAAATTGATGAAGAAAACAAAAAAGACATAAGTGAAATTTTACAAGTAGAAAAACTTCAAAAAGGTTGACGTTTTGGTTGCTCATTAGTAATTTTATATGGTCTATCAGCTAAAAGCATTGTTAATCAAATTTACAAACAACTTAAATTTATTCTAAGTAAAAATAAAGAAAAACTTTATGGAATAAACATTTTTATTAAAGGAGTACATTATGAGTAAGAAGTTAGATGGTAAGCTGTTTGCTCAAGCAGTTATTTCAGGTTCTAATGCTCTTGTTAATGCAAAAAATAGAATTGATGCATTAAATGTCTTTCCGGTTCCTGATGGAGATACAGGAACAAATATGGCTTCAACTATTCAAGGAGCTGCTTCAAAAATGAATTTTGAACAAGCAAACTTAAGTAAAATATCTGATGAGATTGCTAAAAATATGCTTCTTGGAGCTCGTGGGAATAGTGGAGTTATTTTAAGTCAAATTTTTCGTGGTTTAGCAAACGGTTTTGTTTCAATCAGTTCTGCAAGCACTCAAGATTTAATTTTTGCTTTCACAGCTGCGACTAAAAAAGCATATAGTGCTGTTTTAAAACCAATTGAGGGTACTATTTTAACAGTTATTCGTGAAACAAGCGAGATGCTTTCAAAAGAATTTAAGGATCGTAATGACGTAGAGTTGGAAGAATTCTTTAAAAAAGTTGTTGAGTTTGCACGTACCTCTTGTGATAATACACCTAACAAATTAAAGACTCTAAGAGAAGTTGGTGTAACTGATAGTGGTGGTGAAGGACTTTACACAATTTTTAATGGAATGTATCAATTCTTTGCAGGTAAACCAGTAGAAATTTCTCAAAGTAGTGAACAAATTGATAAATTTATCAATGACACTGAAGTTTATGATGGTGAATTTGGCTATTGTACAGAATTTATTATTGATTTATCAAGTCCTGAAGGTTTTGATAAAGAAGAATTCACCAAAAGCATTGGAGAGATTGCTACTAGCTTAGTTGTTGTTAATGATGAAAACATATTAAAAGTTCATGGTCACACCGTTAAACCTGGTGACATGTTGAACTTTGGACAAAACTATGGTGAATTCATTAAGATTAAATCCGAAAATATGACACTACAAGCTAATAATTCTAAAGCCACTGCTGAAGACTTAAAAGAAACAAAAGATGAACAAAAGAAAAGTCTTTGCGGAATAATTTCATGTAACTTAGGTTCAGGAATTATTGAAAGAATGCGTGAATATGGTTGTGATTACATAATTGAAAGTGGACAAACTCAAAATCCAAGTGCTCAAGATTTAATTGAAGCAATTAATGCTGTAAATGCTGAAACAGTTTTTGTACTACCAAATAACTCAAACATATTACTTGTCTCACAGCAAGCTGCCCAAGTGGTTAATGACAAAAATGTTATTATCATTCCTACTAAAACACAAATTGAAGGTATTACTGCTTTAATAAACTTTAACAAAGATAATACTGCAGAAGATAATCAAGAAATTATGCTTGAAGCTATCAAAGACGTAACAACTGGTGAAGTTACTAAAGCAGTTAGAACTACTAAACTTAATGGAGTAAACATAAAGGAAGGCGAATATATTTCAATTACTCGTGGCCACATTATTGCTTCATGCGAAACTTATTTAGAGTCATCTAAAAAATTAATTAATAAAATGGTTAAGACAAACCATGAAATTATAAGTATTTATTATGGTGATATAGCTAGTGAATCAGATGCAATTGAATTACAAAACTGAATTGAAGGAAATTTTGATATTGAAGTTGAAATCATTAACGGAAATCAGCCAAATTATCAATTTATCATAGGTGTAGAATAATGAATTTCAAAATCGCTTTTGATGTTAATGGTAATGATAAAGGAGTTGAAGCTTCAATTAAAGCATCACTTTATTTTGTTAAAGAAAATCCAAATATTGAAATAGTTCTTGTTGGTGATAAAGTTCAAATTGATCAATTTTTAACAGAAAAACATTCTCAAATAAGTGTTATAGATAATCCTAATACAGTTAAATTTGATGAAAACATTAGAAATATGCTCCGTGAAAATACTTCGATGAAAGAAGCTATTAATTTAGTAAAAAATAATCAGGCTGATGCAGTTATAACAAGTGGTGATTCAGGTTCATATTTAGCTCTTTGTACTTTTATTCTTGGTAGACTTGAAGGAATTTCTCGTCCTGCATTTATGCCAATTATGCCTACAATTAAGGGAAAAAAATTTCTTTTATTAGATGTTGGTGCAAACTTAAATACTAAAAGTGATTTTCTTGTTGAATGAAGTGTTGTTGCCAATGAATATGCCAAAGTTTTATTAAATGTTGAAAATCCTAAAGTTGCTTTATTAAATATTGGTACTGAAGATTACAAGGGACTTGAAATTGTGCGTGAAGCTAACCAAAAATTAATACAAGCAAGAAACTTGAATTACATTGGTTTTCAAGAGCCAAGAGACATTTTAAATTATACAACTGACATTGCAGTCATTGACGGTTATGGTGGAAATTTGGTCTTAAAATCACTTGAAGGTGCTATTCTAAGTTTTAAAGATTTAATCAAGCAAAATATTATGAAAAAAACTTTAAGAAAAATTGGTTATCTTTTTCTTAAAGGTGCATTCAAAGATGTCTCTGAAACTTTAGATTATAGAAATGTTGGGGCCGCTTGAGTTATTGGTCTTAAAAAACTAGCTATTAAAAGTCATGGTTCAAGTGACTATAAATCTTATGTTGGTGCACTAAATCAAATTAAATTAGGTTTGAATAAAAACTTAAATCAAAAAATTATAAGTTCACTAAATAATCTTTCATCAACTGAATAGTTGATGTTTTTATTATTTACATTTATTAAATAAAATATTAAAATATATAATATAAAAACAAAGTAGGAAGAAATGGATATAATCAAAGCTAAAAATCTAGATGAATTTTTTCATTTTAACGATATAAAACCCAAAAATAAAGCATTATATATTTTGGCTTTAACTCACCCATCTAAAAGCCAAAATAATAAACTTCAAAGTTATGAAAGACTTGAGTTTCTTGGAGATTCATTGCTACAATTCATAACTACCTCGTATATTTATAAAAAATTTCCAAAAATGTTACAAGGAAAAGGTACTTTATTACGTTCTAAAGTAGTAAGTACTGCATCACTTTCAGAAATTTCACAAATGATCGGTCTTCCTAAATTAGTTTATTCAGCTGGTGGAGAAGCAGCTAGAGAAGTTAAAACTTCACCTAAAGTACAAGCTGATTTATTCGAGTCGATCACTGGTGCAATTTTTGAAGATTTAGGATTAAAAGAAACTATAAAATTTGTTGGAAAATTTCTTTATCCAGCAATTGACAAATTTTATAATAAAGAAAATAAAGATGCAAAAACGGTTTTACAGGAAATTTTTCAGTCGATGAATAAAATGTCTGTTATTTATCAAGTTGAAATTCTTGATGAAAAGCATTTTGTTGCCAAAGCAATTCATGATGGAATTGTTTATGGTGAAGGGATTGGATTAAGTAAAAAAGAAGCTGAGATAAAAGCTGCAGAAAATGCGTTGAATAAACTTAATCTGGAAACTAAGGAGAATAAATAATGAAATTAGTAAAAATTGAAGCACATGGATTTAAGTCATTTGCTGATCCGATCGTTTTAAGATTTGATGGTGGAGTTTCAGGAATTATTGGTCCGAACGGTTCTGGAAAAAGTAATATTAATGATGCTATAAAATGAGTTTTGGGGGAACAGTCTTCTCGTGAACTTCGTGGTGATAATATGGATGATGTAATTTTTGCTGGTTCAAAAATTATTCCCGCTATGGATAAAGCATATGTAACTCTAACTTTCGACAACCGTGAACATTTATCGAAATTTGAAGAAGACTACATATCGATCACAAGAAAAATTACAAGAAATAAAGGTAGTGAATATTTTATTAATGGTGAACCATCGAGACAAAAAGATATTAAAATGATTGCGATGGAAACCGGTATTGGTAAATCTTCTCTAGCGATTATTTCTCAAGGCACTGTTGCTGAAATTGCAGAAGCTACAGATGAACAAAGACGAGCGATTTTCGAAGAAGCTGCTGGTGTTTCTAAATATAAACTCAAAAAAGCTGAAACAGAAAGAAAACTTGAAAAAACTTCTCAGTCATTAAGTCAAGTCAAAACTATTATTAATGAACTTGAAAAACAACTTAGTCCACTTCAAAAACAAGCTGAAAAAGCTAAATTATTTATTGAAAAAACAGAACAATTAAAAAAGGTAGAAATCGCACTTCTTGGTAGAGATATTACTATCGGAACTGAAAAATTAAATGCTTTAAGTGAAAAACTTAGAGGTGTAGATGAAACTAAAGTTGATTACAAAAAACGTATTGATGAATACAACAAAAAATGTTCAAAATTAACCATTGATATTAGTGATCTAAGACGCGGAATTAATGAAAAAAATGGAAAAATCAATGCTTTAAGAGATAGTTACAACGCTTTATCAGTCGCGGTAGAAAAAGAAAAGCAAAGAAGAGAATTGATTGCTTCAGGTCAACTTAGAAGTAGCAATTCCGAAAGACTTAGCGCACTTAAAAACTTAATTGAAACTTCAAACCACCAATTAAAAACTTATGATGAGCAAATTGCTAAATTAAGTTCTCAAAGAAATGAACTTGATAAACTAAATGACAACCTCACAATCCAAAAAAGATCTATTGAATTAGATAAAAACGAGAAAAATAAGAAAAAAATAGAAATTGAAACAAATATTAGAATTCTTAAACAGCAAAAGGAAAGTCATAGTAATTTATTTAAAGGAACAAAAACAATTCTTGACAATAAAAGATTATTTAAAGGATATAAAGGACTTGTTGCTGATTTAATTGAAGTTGATAGTGAATTTCATACTGCAATTGACACAGTTTTAAATAATGCTACACAATATGTTGTTGTTAGAGATAGTGAAACTGCTGTAGAAGCGGTCAACTTTCTTAAGAAAAATCGTGGTGGAAGAGCTACATTCATTCCGATGAGCTCAATCCAAGCTAAGAGTGTTCGTGACGACCATCTTTTAGCAATTCAAGGATATCCGGGTTTTATTGCAATCGCTTCCGATTTAGTTAAATATGCTCCTGAATTCAAGTTGCTCGCTAAATTCTTATTAGGAAATATTATTGTGGTTGAAGATGTTGAATCAGCTAATAAAATTTCTGAAATTATTGATAAAAAATACATGATTGTAACTAAAGATGGTGACACTATTAGAGTTGGTGGTGTTGTTGTTGGTGGTGAAAAAATTAATAATGCTAGTTCATTGCTTGGGGTTGATGAACAAATTCTTAAATTAGAAAATTTACTACCACAAATTAATGAATATTTGGATGAAAAAGAAAATTTAGTTTATGATATTTCAAATAAAATTGAACAATTATTCAGAAATAAAAACGAAATTGATAAACGCTTAGTATCAATATCTGAGTATAAAAGAAACACTGAAAAAGAACTTGTTGAATATACTAATGAATTAAAAAATCTAACAACAGAAGAAATTAAATTTAGTGATGAAGTTAGCGATGTTAATGTTGTTGATATTGAAGTGGTAAAATATAAATTAGAAGAACTTCAATCTTCACTTAAAGTTGACTACTCACTTTTAGAAAGATATGAATCTGATTTTTCAAGATATAACAGTGAAAAATCAGAATTAGAAAGATTATTAACTGACTTAATTGAAGATTATAGTGAAGATTCAACTAAATATGAATTAACTAAAAGAGCTCTAGAGAATGATAAATTCAGATTAACCAATCATTATAATTTAACTCATGAGTATGTTATTGCTAATTATATTTTAGAAATTGATCCTGAACAAGCTAGAGATTTTGTTGATAAAACACGTCAAGAAATTGAAAAAATTGGTAATGTTAATATTGATTCTATTGAACAACTTGGTGTTATTCAAGAACGTTATGATTTGATTAAGAAAAATAATGATGAACTTGAAGAAGCTAAAGACACAATTATTGCCACAATAGCCGAAATGGACAAATTAATTATTACTAGATTATTAAATATAGTTAACGATGTAAATAGTGAATTTGATGAAATTTTCAGAACTATGTTTGGTGGTGGAGGAGCTAAAATATACTTCACAGATAAGAATGATATTTTAAATAGTGGAATTGGTATTGAAGCTCAACCCCCAGGCAAAAATATTAAAAATCTTAAACTTTTCTCAGGTGGAGAAAAGTCACTTATAGCAATCTCTTTACTTTTCGGAATTCTTAAAGCTCGTCCTTTACCTCTTTGTATTTTAGATGAAGTTGATGGAGCTCTTGATGAAGCTAACGTAGTTAGATTCGCTGAATACTTACAATCTCTTAAGAATAAAACTCAATTCTTAGTAATTACTCATAGACACGGTTCAATGTCTAGAATGGATAATCTTTTTGGAGCCACAATGCAAAAACGTGGTGTTACAACATTCTTTAGTGTTGAATTAGCTCAAGCTAAAAATATGGTTGAAGATGTAAAAACTGAACAATAATATTTATTGCTTGCGATTAAGGAGAATTATGATAAAAAATGCAATTATCTTTGCTGCTGGAAAGGGTTCTAGATTAACAACCTATACCAAGCATGTACCTAAACCATTGATTAAAATTTTAAATAAAGAAACCCACCAAGATGAAGCTTTAATTGAAAGAAATATTAAGTTTCTTCATCAAAGTGGAATTAAAGAAATTTATGTTGTAGTTGGATATCTAAAAAAACAATTCAATTATTTAGCTAAAAAATATGGTGTAACTTTAATTGAAAATAATAAATTTGAGTATGAAAATAATATATCATCTTTAGCAGTTTCAATTGAACATTGAGGCGATACTCTATATATTGAAGGAGATATTTATTTAACCAAAAATATAATCCCAGATTTACTTAAAGAAATTGAAGAATCAAACTACAAAAGTATCTACTGAGGTGCTGAAGATGAACATATTAATGAAACTTGCTTTATCTTGAGAAATAATTTAATTGTAGGTCAATATGCTAAAAATATGATCAAAGGTGACTTAAAATGAACTGGACTAGGTTATGTGAATAAGGACTTTGGTGATTACATGAGATCACATTTTAATGACTACTACTCAATTCCAGAAAATAAACAAAATTATTATGAACAATTTTTATGAAGTTTAAATCAACCAGTAGAATGTCATATAACAAGTAAAAATAATTTCTTTGAAATTGATAATTTCTACGATTTAATTAGTGTAGATGAACGTTATAGAACGCATGATGTTGTTAAATTATGAACTCCTGGACCTACTAATATTGATCAAGAAATTAGTGATTTAATTCTTAAGGGAATTGTTCATCATCGTTCAAATTTAGCTGAATTTTACATCACTAAATTACACGATAACCTTAAACAAGTATTTAATACAACTAAAGCTACACCAATTATAATTACTGCTAGTGGTACTGGTGTTATGGAATCTGCTGTTGTTAACTTAATTGAAGCGAAAGATAAAGTTATTCTGATTTCAGTTGGTGATTTTGGGGATAGATTTTATGAAATATTGAAATTGTATCTTGAAGATGAAAAAAACATTTTATTCTTTAGATACCCAGACTATTCAACCTATAATATAGATGATTTTAAACATTTAATTCCTGAGGCTAAAGCTGTATTTGTTACTCATCACGAAACAAGTACTGGTGTATTAAACAACATCAGTGAATTAGGTAAGTTAACTAAAGATACTGATACATTATTAATTTGCGATTCAGTTTCATCAGTATTAAATGAAGAATTTAACTTTGATGAATGAGGAGTTGATATTGCTTTTGCTTCTTCAGCTAAAGGATTTTCTATTTACCCTGGACTTTCAATTGTATGTATCTCACCTAAAGCAGAAAAAGTTATAGAGAAATGTAGTACACCAAGATATTACTTCGACTACAGAAAATACTTAAAATACTATAGAGAATCTAAACAAACACCGTTTACTCCAGCAATTAATTTAATTGTTTCTATGTCAGAATCGATTGACATAATGAACAACACTTCTCTTCAAGTTATTAATCAGAAAAAATGAGAAGTGTTTAATTACTTAAATGATGAACTTGAAAAATTGAATTTTATTAATAAGGTTCCAAAACATCTTAGAACTTGCTCAATGTTATGTATGGAAGCACCTAAAGGTATTGATTGCGAAAGAATGAGAAACTTTGTGTCAACTAACTCTAATAACTACTTCGAATTAGGTAGAAATGAAAAAAGACATTCAGTTATCAGAGTCGGTATTTCTAGATTAATAACCATTGATGATGCTAAAATAGTTGTTAAAAATATTAAGAAATTTATAGAAAGTGAAAAAAATGAAAAATAATGAATGAGACACTAAAAATTTACATGATAAACATGCTAAATTAAAAAGTCTTCTCAAAGAATTAATTTCTATTTTTGAAAAACACAATCTTAAATATGTGGCTTATTATGGTACTTTACTAGGTGCAATAAGACATAAAAACATGATTCCATGAGATGATGATGTGGATTTAGCAATTGATTATGATACTTTGCAATTTTTAATCAAAAACTACCCACATTTAATTAAAGTTGGAAAAAATTCAAACAATTTTCTAATGATGGCTAAATTTACTCATGACAATGAAGAAGATATTGATGCTACTTTTATTGATCTTTTTGTTGTTGTTCCAACAAATAAGAAAAAATTAAAAAAATTCAGATCAATTAAAAATAAATTGAGATACTTCAATCACTATGCAAATCGTAAAGTAAGTAAGGAATTATGACATATAAAAATTCTTAGATTTTTCTTCTTTTGAACAAAACAATTCCCTAAATTAACTTTAGAAGAAGCTATAGAACAAGTTATTGATTTTGAAAATAAAGAAGAACAATTTATTATCACTTGACCAGATTACGCAAATATGAAGAAAACTACTTTCCCAATAGAATGAGACTTTTTCGATACTGAATTATGTAAATTTGACGATTTTTACATAGCAGTACCAAAGAGATATAATGATTTTTTAGTAAAAGAATATGGGAAAAATTGACATATTGAGAAAAAAACATTACTTTCAGAACATTATGGAATGTATGATGTGAAAATTTAAGCAGATTATTCTGCTTTTTTTACTAATTTTCCAAATAGGAAAACTAAATATTAAACAACTAAGTAAAATTTAAACGGAGGTACAATGACAAAAGCAATAAAACAAAATTCTAATTCTTTTTTCAAAAGTCTTAGAAGTGGTCTTGAACGTTTTGGTAGAGCAATGATTTTACCTGTTTCAATAATTCCTTTACTAGCTATTGTTGGAGCAATAGGTTATATTTTTGCATCTGTTGGACAAAAAACTGGTATTTATAATTCTAGTTTAGCTTACAAAACTTTCGCTGATTCAGTAAAAATAATTGGTATGGCACCAATTTATAACCTTGATATTTTATTTTCTATAGGTTTAGCTGCTGGACTAGCAAAAGATGAAAAAGTTTCAGCTGGAATTTGTGGTGTTGTAGCATTAATAGGATTCTATTTTGCTGGATATGCACTTTTAGAAATCGGTAAATTAAAAAACTTACTTGATGCGAACGTAGTTGGTAAACTACAAACCATTAATCGTTTTGGTAAGTATTCAACCAGTTTTGACTTAAATGCTCTTGGTGGGATTTTAGCAGGTTATTTAGCTTATGGAATTCACAAAATAACCTACAAATTACAATTTCCTACGTTTATTTCGTTCTTTGGTGGTCCTAAATTTAGCCCAGTTGCAACATTGTTAACGGCATTTATTTTAGGTTTCCCACTCACATATTTATGAATTTATATTTATAAAGGAATCGCAGCTCTAGGTAATGGAATTAGAGCTTCAGGAGCTTTTGGATCATTTTTATATGGTTCAACTAACCGTTTACTTTTACCTTTTGGTTTGCACAATATTCCTAATGCAATACTTCGTTATACAGCTGCTGGAGGTACTTTTATAGGCGCTGATGGTCAAGAAGTAACTGGTTTTTACAGTATTTTAATTGCAAAAATGAGTGCAGGCTTACCAATCAATGCAACTGATTCAATGATCAGTAATGGAACTTACCCTACAAATATTTTTTCACTTCCTGGTGCTGCTGTAGCTATGTTCTTAGCATGTCCTAAAGACAAAAGAAAACAAGCAGCTCCAATAATTTTTGGAGCAGTGTCTTCGTCAATTCTTAGTGGAGTTACTGAACCAATTGAATTTACATTCATTTTTAGTGCCCCAATTCTTTGATTGGTACACTGTGTTTTAACTGGTTTAGTTTACATGACAATGTATCTTAGTGGTGTTGGAATGATAGCTGGTACAGGGGAAGGAATTATTACTTATTTAATTTACAATTTACCTTCTTATGAAAACATCTCTAGAGTATGAATGTTATTTGTTCTTGGTCCAGTATTCTTCATTGTTTACTTCGGAGTATTCTACTTCTTGATTAAGAAATTTAACTTCAGAACTCCAGGACGTGATGAAGAAGCGTTCAAACTATTTACTAAAAAAGATTTTAAAGAAAAATTAAATAATTCAACAAATCAAACAATTATAAATGAAAAAATTAAAGATGAAAAACCTGAAGATATAAAGATGGCACAATCTCTTTTAGAATTTTATGGAGGTTTTGAAAATATCAATGAAATATCATGTTGTATTTCTAGATTAAGAATCTCAGTTAAAGATAAAACTAAAGTTAATAGAGAAGCAATTATGCAAATCGGGGCTAAAGGAGTTGTTGAATCAGGTGAACAAGTTCAATCAGTCTTCGGTGCAAAAGCAATGGTTTATTCTAGAATAATGAATAACTTAAAATAACTATGTATTTGATTATTATTTTTAGTGTTTTTGCAATATTTTTCATCTCAATCGGGACATTAATTTACTTTTTAAGAAAGAAAAATAACAAAAAATATAAAGTTGATGAAAATGCAAAATATTCATCAAAAGTTTATCAAACATTTATAAAAAATATACCAGCTATGTTTATCTTAGCTGGAGTAGTATTAATTGGTATTTTAATTAAAGCTATATTGAATTAATTAATAAACTAAAAAAGATTGTGCTTAGTAAACTAAAAACTATAGGATTAATTTTTTCTGAATCTATATATTCTGAACAGTTAAATACTTTTATATTATTTCTACTTTTAATACTTTTATTTGATGTAAAAATAAACCCTTTATTACTTTTATTAAATGCTAAATTCGCAGGTAAAACCGTTTCAATTGTTTTATAACTATTTGAGACGCAGATTACATAACTATATTCATCAGCATTAAATGCATTAGCATAATTAGTTGAAAAATCATTATCCTTAATAACATTGACACCCATTCTTTTTAAACTAATATAAAATTCTTCGATATGTCTATTTGAACCGCCAGAAGCAAAAATTAGTATTTTGTGAACTTTAGTAAATTCTTTAGCGATCGACTTAAAATCATAATTAGAAATTTTTCTACTAAATTCTATTATTAATTCACTTATTTGATTATTACTAAGTTTTCTTGAACTTTTACTAGTTCCATTTAAATACTCAGTTAAATCAAATTTGAACAATTCGAAAGAATCGTATCCAAGTTTTTTAATAAATTTACTAATTGTTGATTGAGAACAAAAAGTGAGTTCACTTAAAGTATCAATACTGATTAAATCAATTCGATGAATATTCTCTAATATAATTTTAGAAAATTGACCAAATGCACCCTCAATATTAGTACTATGTAATAATTTCTTTATCAAAAGACTTTTCTTATAGTTATTTGCCATAAAAAAATTATATCTAATTGAACACATTTATGTAGAAAGAGACAAATATGAAATACGATTACCACATTCACACTTTTTACTGTAAACATTCAGATTTAACTGTAAAGGAAATAGTTGATCAATACCACAAAAATAATTTTATTGAAATTGGTATTAGTGATCATATTCCCTACAAAGGAGTTTTAGACTCAAAAGATAACTCTAGAATGTTCTACAGTGAATTAGAAAGTTATATTAAAGACATTAAAGTCGAACAAGAAAATTATAAAGACAAAATGATGATTAATATTGGTTTTGAAAGTGAATTTTTTCCAAATCAATTAAATTGATATAAAGAACTTTTATCAAGGCCTGAAGTTGACTATTTAATCTTAGGTATTCATGCGGTTGAAAACTTGGATGAAGAAAATAATTTTAATCGTAATTGCACAAATAAAGAGCAACTAAAAAGATATTGAAAAGCTATTGATGAAGGTATGAGAACTGGTTTATATGTTTATGCAGTACACCCGGATTTTTACATGAAATCATATCAAGAATGAGATAGTGAATGTGAAGAATTAGCTATTAAAATTTGTGATTTAGCACTTGAATTAGATTTTCCTCTCGGCTTTAATATTAACGGCTTCTGGAAGGGTCCAAGAGTCATTGGTAAGGTGTTTAGAAATAAATACCCAATTCACGAATTTTGAAAAATAGCAAAAGAGAAAAAAGTTAAAATAATTCTTGAATCTGATGTGCATCATAAAAAACAATTATATGATACTGAAATAGTTAAAAAAACTTATGATTTATTAAAACAATGAGGCTTAGAAAAACAATTAGTTGACAAACTAGATTTGGAAAAATATAAGAAAAAATTAAATCTTAAATACAATCTTTGTAAATAATTTTAAGAAATCAACTCTTTTATAAAATCATTAGTAATTTAGTTATCTTATCAAAATTCGAACATAATTGTGATGTATGTAATTTAGCTAACATTTTTACACATATTAAATCACCAATATTTACAAGCAGACATTAAAAGTCTGCTTTTTCATATAAAAAAAGCACTACATAGATAGTGCTAAATCATCTTCTTTCTTGTTGTTGTGTTCTTGTTTTTTCTTTTGGTATTCTAATTCTTCTTGTCTATGATATTCTCCGAATTGAGCTTCATAATCTCAAGTATCATTACTTCATCTTTCATCTTCTTCTTGTTGTTCATAACGTTTAGTTTTATCTGAGTTATGTAAGAAGTCCATACATTTTTCTAAATCTCAAGTTTTAAACTCTTTAAGTGGTATGTAATTTTTAGATACCTGTTGTAATCATTTTTCATTATCAAATTTTCTACCATATTCAAACAATCTCATAGTTCCAAATTTACCAATATTGTAAAACAAATTATCAGCGTGAGCTAAATATTGGAATGCTTCTAATTTATTGTTTATATCCATATTTTTAATAGTTCAATCTGAATTTAATTCAAGTTTTGTTATTTGAATATTCTCATTATCTAAATTTTCTCTTAGATTTCTTAATATACTTACAGCACCATCGATATCTTCTAATATTTGCACCTTATTTTTATTAAAAATCTTAAAGAAATCATCTTTTTTCATTATATGAATATTATTTGTTTCAACATATGATTTTTCTTGTGTTTTATTATTGACTATTTCTACTTCATTATCTTTTTTAATTTTATCTTCTACACTTCTGCAAGTAAGATAATATACGTCATCTCCAGAATAAAACACAACTAATGGACGGTTATTACTATATGGATTATCGTAAGGAGTAATAGGTTGTCCATTATATTTATACGAAACAGTTTTAAGACTTTTTCAATGTTTATACCCTTGACGCGTTAAACTCCATACTTGTTTTATCATATTTTCTCCTTATTCTATTACTTGCTTATATTGTTGTCTTAAAAGTGGAAGCATATTTTCTCATTTAAGTTCATTTTCAGGGTCAGTGCTATAATGAGTTGGTAATTCAACATAATTGTGCACATAATTACCATTTTCATCCTTATTTAAATATTTAATAATTGTTGTGATATAGCTTAAGAAATCTAATCTAAACATTGTCCGACTTCCACTATCTCTGTTCAGAAATATCTCTTCTAAATTCAATTCACTATTAAAATTACTTCAGCTTTCTTGGTAGTCAGCAAAAGTTAAATCTACACTTACTCATTTATTATCAATAAAGACTTCATTTCAAGCGTGTCCACCACTAGAAACAAGTGGATTATTTACATCACCATACATTCTTCCGCTTACTACTCTTACAGGAATATTAAGTAAAGTAAGTGCTAGTGAGAGATTTTGAGAATATCCATAGCATTGAAGCGTTCTATCAGTTTCAAAAAGTGAAGCAGGATTGTAAAAATCATTACCGTCAGTATTAAATGAAAATTTGTAATTATTATACATATACATAATATTACTAGTTATATAAAAAGATAGTGCTAAAATGATTTGCTTTTGATTTCAATTTTTAGAGATATATTTAGGTAGAAAATTAATTCAATTTTGTAGTCATTGTTTCATTTGATTTTTTACGGTTTTTTCATCTTCATTAGCATAAAAATCAACAGCACCATATTCGTTCAATTTAGTAGTATTAGGATAATCAAAAGTTCCTTCATTTTTTTTAACTATATTACTATTTTTTATTTTTAAGGTTTTTATTCCATTTTGATTAAAATTAGCAAAAAAATTAGGTTGTTCAGTTAATAATTCATAGTATAAAGTTGGTCTGGAAATTTCTCCATTTTTGCTTGTTTGAAGAATATATTTTCTATACAAATCAAAATCTAGTTTAGGAACTAAAGGATTATATGTTAATCAAAATGAAGAACTACTATTATTTATAATGAAATAATTTTTACCATAAATTTCAGCTAATTTATCAAATTGATTTTCTAATTCATAATCTGCTTTATTACTATCATATTTAGGGTAATAAAATTTTCAATCTAAAACATTAATATTAAAATTTTCATAATCTTTAAAAGTTTCAGCAATGTAATCATCCTTAAAATCTTTATAGTGATTAAATGCTTTAACATTTTCTAAGTTAATTTTTCCGATTTTTTCTTCATCATTAATTACTCAAAGTCATTCATCATAATTTTTTAGTCAACTAATGATATATTCACTATTTAATTTAATAAGTCCGTATCTATTATCACGCATATATGGTAGTCTTCATTCAATATTTTCAGCATTACCCGGACTTAAAGTAAATTTTTTGTCCTTAGTAATAAATCATTGCATAGTGTGTTCCTTAATACCAAAATCAAAATGATTTTTAAAGTATGTTAGTCTTTCAACAATTAAAGGAAAAAAATTACCTTTACTAAAATATTCAATGTAATTTTTAACTGTTTTAGTTATTAAATCATATTCAATATTTTTGATTTCTCTTTCATTAACTACAAAATTAGTACTCATTAATTTTTCTCAATTAATTTCTACATCAGCGGATAATTTTAATTCTTTAACTTGATTAACAGTATTAGTTAATGTTGTTAACTTATTTTTAGCATTTTCATTAAAAGTATTTAGTGTAATGAAATGATGAATAATAACTCTTAAATTTTGGTATTCTAAATTGATATTTTTTATTAGATTATTCTTTACTATTTCGCTATCTATTCAGTTTAATTTTTCAATAAAGTTTTCCTTTAAGTAGTTAAAGCATTCTTCCAATGCACTGTTATATAAAGAATTAATTTGATTAATTTTTTCGTTGCTAAAAATTTGATTATTAATAAATTCACTAACTTCACTGTTAAAGCGTTTAACAGCACTTAACTCATTTAATTTAGTATTAAGATATAAAGCATCATTAAAATTTATGTATTTGTTTCTTAAATCAATAACTTCAGCTTTTTTATCAAAATCTTTATCTTTTTGTTTAACCGCTTGTGTTGTATTAAAGCAACTAGTAGCACTTAAACTACTAGCTAGAGAAATTAAAGGTAAAATTTTTAATCACTTTTTCATAATTAAATTATATCATAATATTACTTTTATATAAATTTTATTAATAAAATTTATATAAAGATAAGATAATATAAGCAAGAAAAAACACCCTAAGGTGTTATTCTTCTCAACTAATTTCTAAAATTGTTATTGTGTTCATTCCTTTAAAAATATCTAAATTTCCTGTTATTGTAGTATCATAATTAGACGGTTTTGAAACACTTTTACTTTCCATAGTTCATCTATTAGTTGCTTCTAATGTTTTTGATGAAAATGTAAAAGGAATATCAAAACTTAAATATTGACTTTCAATTCTTCAGTTTCATTTTTGATTTTCTTTAGTGTAAGTATCAATAAAAGTTATTCCATATCCACCAGCGTGACTTCCATTTGGTGTTTTAGTAACAGAAGTTCAATTTAAATCAAAATTTGCACTTGACCTTGCACCTAGCGTAGTACTTCCCATTCAACCACTACTTGATTTAGTTAAATTGATTTCCTTTTGGTGTCCATTAATTAGTAATTTCATTTTAGCACTTTTAGCACTTTCTGGTATTCTGACTTTTTCTTTAATACCGTTTCTTAAAATGAATTTATTAGATACTTTACCAGAATCACTTGTATAGATATTTCCTAGTGTTGCTCCTGTTCCATTATATTTAAATCATTGTGGAACTAATCTAGTTTCTAAAGAATGTTTTTCATTATATTTTCAGCTATTAATAAGTGTAGATGCTTCATTAGTAAGAGTATATTTTGGATACTCTTCAGTAAGTAAATCATATCCAATTATTACACTTTTATTACTATTAACTGGACTTGGAAGCGGAGCAGGTGGAGTAGGTGGAACAGGATTAAAATTATCGATAATATCTTTTAATTTTTTATTTTCTTCTTTTAATTTTGTAATTTCTGCTTGATTTTGAGCGATTGTACTATTTGCACTCGCTAATTCACTCTTTAACCTATCTCTTTCAATTTTTGCACTACTTAATTGACTGTTTAAACTACTTACTTGTGAGCTTAAACTACTTTTATCTCTTTTTAGACTTTCAATTTCTGCTTCTAAAGAAGTGATTTTTGAATTATCTGTACTATTTTTGCTTTTTTCATCTTGTAGTTGTCTTTCTAAATCTTTAATTCTTAAGTCTTTTTCTGCTATTTGTTTTTGGTAATTAGCTTCTTCAGTTTTAAATTCATTAGTTTTAGTTTCTAATTCATCAGTTTTTAAACTTAAATTTTGTTCTAAAGTTTGCTTAATTAAGGTTAATTCATTAATTCTCTCTTTATTTTCACTGTTTTCTAAACTCAAACTATTTAATTCAGAATTTACAGTATTTAATTGATTTGTTAACTCATCAATTTCAGTATTTAATTCACTAATTTTTTGTGTTAAATTAATTACCATTGCTTCTAGTGGTAAAACACGAATATTTTTGTAAGTTTCAATAATATTTTGTATTGCATCAATTGCACTATAAAGTTTAGCTTGATTTTCGCTTACATTTTCACTATCAATACTTTCACTTATTAATTGATTTAAAATATCTAATTGAGTGTGTAAATTTTGTGCTACTTCATTTAATTCATCTAAATTTTCTTGTTCTAAACTAGAAATTAAATTGCTTAAAAGTTCCTTAGTGTGAATTAAAGTATCATTAAAATTATTTTGAATTAAACTTTCTAAATTAGTTATATTTTCTTTAGCAGTATTTAATTCACTGTTTAAGGTATCGATTTGATTATTAGCAGCTTGAATTTTTGCTTGTAATTCAGCATTTTCATCCATAGCTTGTTTATATTTAGCTACTTCATTGTTGTAATTTATTCAATTTTCAAGGTTTTTATTGAAAAGTGCTTCATAATCTCTATTATTTAATGCTTCAATTAGTTTAGTAAAAGTTTTGTTTTTAATTGGAAAACTTTCAATATTAATGGTACTAAAATCATCAATATTTTTAGTTTTTATTGCTTTTTCATAATCACTTTTTGCTTCATCTAAAGTTTTTAACGCTTTATTAGAATAGTCATTAATTTCGTTAATTAGTGAATATGCTTCATTACGCATACTATTCATCAATATTTTTAGTTTTTATTGCTTTTTCATAATCACTTTTTGCTTCATCTAAAGTTTTTAACGCTTTATTAGAATAGTCATTAATTTCGTTAATTAGTGAATATGCTTCATTACGCATACTATCAGCAAAAGCATCTGTACTATAACTACTATAATCTCGATTAACAAATTTATATGCTATTTCTTTTAAGGTTTCTAAATAATCGATTTGATTTTTAGTTAAATTAATAGCTTGTTCCACCATATTCTTTGCAGTATTAAAACTATTTTCAATAATTTCATCTTTTTGAGTAATAATCTCTTCTAATTCAGCAATTTTTGATGCATAAAGAGTATTAATCTGACTTAAAACATTGTTTAATTCTTTTTCAGATTGAGATATTCATTTTACTCCACTAGCAATTTCTTCAGCATTTTCAAGTGAGAGATTAAATCCAAAATCTTTAATCTCTTTAAGTCGATTAATGTACTTGCTTAACTCATTTTGAGTAAAGATTGTACTATTATTAGTTTCTAATTCACTAATTTTACTTTCAATACATCTTACATATTCACTGACTTTATCTTTAATTCCTTGACGCATTTTTTCTAATTCAAGTTCAAAATCAACTGTTTCTTCAGTTTCATTTTCAATATTAGTATCAGGGTTATTTAAACTCTTATAGTAATTTTCCAGCATTGTTTCATAATTATTATTTCTTTCTAAAATTGAATTTGTAATACTTTTAAAATTACCTAGAGTTTTCTCATAATTTTCTTTAAGTTTATTGTATAAAGTGTTTAAATTGTTTAACTCAGTAGTTAATTGTTCTTTTTCTTCAATTAATTTTTCTTTTTCACTAGTTAAATTAGAAATTTTTAATTTCAGTAATCTAATTTCTTCATCCTTTTGTTCAATTGTTTTAACCGCAGTGCAATATTTTACACTAAGCGGAATTAGTGTAGCAGCTAAAACTGCAGCAGTACATAAAGCGCTTATACTTATTTTAGTTTTATTTGTAATTCTTTTTTGTTTCATATTTCCTCATTAAATTTAATTTATGTTCACTAGTAGCTGTCATAAATAATTAAGGTGAACTAAAAACGAACAAAAAAAGTACAAAAAAATTGACCAACATCAATTAATTAGTTTTTGATAAAATGTAAAAATTAGTTTTATACATTAACAAGATTTTATCAGGCTAACAAATATCGTTTCAATCTTAACTTGCTGGTTATCGGACAAAATGAAAGAATAGTCTTAACTATAAAATTTTTCACAATACTAAATATTCAAATATTTTTATAAGATAAAAGAGTAAGTTAAATTAAATGATAATACTTCAATTATTAATTTACTTGCTGAAATAGCAAGTGATGAAAATATAGATTTTAATAAACGAAATGAATAATTAAGTTCATAAAAATTAATAAGCATCTTAAAAAAATCAAAAAAACTAGATTTTTATCTAATTATCTTTATAAATTTTTAACATTTTTATTTACAAAAATATACGAAATAGCAAAAATTAAATCGTTAACATATTTTAATTGTCTAAGATAATATGAAAATAACACTATCATTTAATTTTATAAAAACATTAAAAATTACATTATTTTTTTCAAATTTTAGTTCTTTTAAGTAAAATTCAAATATAAAGTATCTAAATTAATATAAGGAGAATTATGAATAAAAAGAAAAAAGTAATTGCAACAACTTCTATAACTGCATCAACAGTAATCCTTGGTTCCGCTATAGGTGCTTCTTTATTATTTAACAAAAACAATAATTTAGAAGAAAATAATAAAAAAACTAAAATATTAAATAAATTCAAAAATTTATTAAATAATATTGACAAAAATAATTTGCTTGAATATAAATTAATAACAAATAATTTGCCAAATAATTTAATTTTTATAAATGAAAACATTGAATTAAGTCAAGAATTCATTAATAATTTCAATGAAAAAGAAATTATCTTATTAAAAAATGAGTTTATTAATTTAGTTAAACGAATTAAGGAAAAACTCATTGATATAAATTTACTCTTCGCTAACTTAGAAAACCTTAAAGAATCAAAAGATATTTTCTCTGAATATAATTCTGAGTTATCTTTAATTATTCAAAAAAATAATAAAAGTTTAAATGAATTAGTAAATATACAAGAATTAGATAAATTTTTAGATAAACTATCAAAAATATATACTCAAAAACAAGATGCTAAAAAAATAATATTTGATGAAGTTCTTGCTAAAGAAGTGAGTGAAAAAATTCAAAATATTATTGAAAATAACTCAAACAATAATCTATATCATGAAGTGTTAAAACAACTAGATACTTTAAAAAATGATATTCAGAACAAAAAATTAAACAACAACACCTTTAATGATACTTTTAACTTTCTGAACAATCAATTAACAATATTGCAAGAAACATTCAAAACTTATGAATTAAAAATAAATAATTTAATAAATAAAATAATGATATTGATACAAAAAATCAACAAAGACGAAGAAACTAAAGATGTACAAAAATTAGTTAGTGAAATTAAATTAAATAACCAAACTAGTTTTGATAATTTGGAAAGTATACTTGAAAGTCTTATAGAACATAAAGACAAATTAGAAGAAATTTTAAGTAATCATGAAAGTAATAATGACAAAAACAATTTAGAAATAGAATTAGTTAAGGGTAAATTTAATGAACTATTATCAAAAATAGAAACAGATTTGATTGTAAATAATTTTGAAATATTTAGAGATGTAAATAGCCGGAAAAGCAATTTAATTGATCTTTTGAATAACTCAATCAATTCCTTGAATTTAAGTATTGATCATTTTACTGAATTAGAGTTAGAATTTAATAATTTAGTTAACGAAACTAATCAAATTAATGAAATATGAACTAAAGAAGTCGAAAAATTTAACAATTTAATTTCAAAAATTCATCAATTAAAAGAAATTTTAAATAACCAAGAAGAAGCAAAAAAACTTGAAGAATTTGAAAATATTTCATGAACAAAAAATAACTTAATTAATGAAATAGTCACAAAAAATGTACAAATAAGCAGAATAATAAGTGAAATTGAAGAAAAAAATAATCAAAATATAGAACTTTATATTATTAAGCTAAAACAACATTTATCTAATTTACAGAGTTTATTGCAGGATTATCATTCTATTGAACAGGTAAAAAATAAACTATTAGAAATTATTAATCAAGTTAGTAATAAAATTCAAGATAAATCATTTTCTTATCAGAATATTTCTGATTTAGATGAATATATCAATAACAATTTATCAACAATAAATCAAATTGTAATAAACACTATTGAAGAGCTGAAGAATGATTTATATAAACAAATAAATGATAAAGATTTTATAAGTCAAAACTATAAAAATAGTTTTAGAAATCAAATAAATAATATTCATAATTTTGATGAATTGAATACATTTTTTAAAAAAACTGTTGAACTAATCGATGGAAAAATTAATTATATAGTTAGATTATTAACTAATCAAATCAATGATAATAAATTTAAATTTCTTGATTTTTCAAATAATGCGAAAGAATTTAATAAAATAGTCGAATCTATAAAGAATACAAACTTAATTTATAATAGTGAAACTAAAGAATATATCTTTAACTATTATTCTACAGATTTCGAAAGTAATGCAGTAAAATTTTTATCCCTTTATGAAGAATTAGATGGAGAAAAAATATTTAATAGTAGAATTTTAAGCTTAGACAGCTCCTTAGAAGAAGTTAAAATATCCTCTGAATTAAATAAGTTAATCATTGATAAAATTAGTTTATTATTAAATATAGAAGAATTTGAAAATTATCTAAATGAAATTAATGCTCAAATTCACAGTCAAAAAGATTTAATTGTTTTAATTAATAATGTTGAAGATTTTATTAACTCAAATGACTTTAATAATTACAGTGCCGATTCAAAACAGGAATTCATTAATTCTTGAAAAGCGTTAAATCCTTTTATAAATAACAAATTTGATAAATTTTTTAGTCAAAGCGAAATAGAAGATTTAAATAATCAAATTGAATCATTAAAAAACAATTTAATTCCTAACGACGAACAAGAATTAATCGACGAGAAAAACAGAGTTAAAAATTTAATAAAAAACTTAAATTATATAAATGATAAGGAAAGTAAATATAGCTATATTGATGCCTTAACTTCAATTTCTGAAATTACTAGTTATTATGAAAATTTAAAAAATGAAAATAATCAAATTAGTGATCAAATATATGCTGAAAATTTAACTAATTCAATGAATATTAGTATTAATCCAAAACTTGAATTAGCAAAATTAACTAAGCATTTATCTTCCTTAAGTATTAATAAAAATAACATAAATTTATTTTTAGATATTAATTTAGGTAATGACAATTTAGAGCAGTTGATTAAGGAAGATAAATTATTTTTAACATTGGATGAACAAAACAAAAATAAATTATTGATAAGCTATAACTCAATTAATCCAGAAACAAAATCCGAAATAAAAGTGTCAAAAGGTTTAATTTTTACTAATGATGTTAGTTCAATAATTAGTGATACCATAAACGAAATTACTTCCAAAACCCTTGATGATTATTTTGAATACGATTCAAGTAAATTTGTTTCACTTGATAAAAAGAATATTGATATAAAATGATTCAAACCAAAAAACAAACTAATTAATAACTTTTTTACTTTAGAAATAAAAGACAATGATTTTAGTTATGTAAGTAAATTAGGTAAGAAATATCTTGTTGTAAATGCACAATTAAAGTGAAATGGTCAAATTTTGGGCGAAATCAAATTAACTTCTAATGAAATAATTTATGAAAAATCACTCGACCCAATTGATTTAAACTTAACAGCAAGCAGTTACTATAATCAAACTAGTTATTCTTTGAATGAATATCAAAAAGTAAATTTTTCACTTTTTAAGGAAATTTATGATAGTAATTTAAGTGTTTTTGGTGTTTTAGATAATAATGGCAACTATTTTAACTTTCCTAAAAATTTAACTGATCCTAATCCTAAAGGTTTTGATAGAGTAAAAGTTATAAGAAATATTCTAACTAACTTAATAGATTTTAATGATGAAAAATATCAGTTAAACAAACTTTATAATTATTTAATTGATAATGAAAAAGGATTTATATTTGCTGAATATGAATTTACTGATAAGTTAACTAATGAGATATTTTATGCAAACTATTATTTTAGTAATTTATCAATAGCCAATTCAAACCAAGATTTAGAAGATTTTAACTTTATTCAAGGTATTTTTGAACAAACTAAAAATGGAACAAATCATTCTAATAAAACAACTAATTCTAATATTTGAAAAGAGTTAAATATTCTTGATAAAACAGTAACTCATAGTAATTTTATCGCTTCAGAGTATAAAAAAGTATTTAACGAAGTTTATCACTTACCTAAAAAAGGAAGGTATTCAATTGTTTTAGTTGATGATATTGATAATAATTATTCAAATATTAATGGTTGAGCTAAATTTAAAATTGGTATTGCAAAAGACAATCAATTAATTAATGATCCGAATTTACAAACAAGTATTTATTTGAATTTTTTCAAACCAGTTACTTTTAATGATTATCTACCACATGATGCTAACCTTACTGTTGCTGATTTTTCAAATTTAAATAGAGAAAAGGAACTTGAAAAAAATGCCTATTTAGCTGAAGTAAATAAAATTAATTCACGCAATTTTACACTTAAAAAAATGGATGGTTATTCAGTAATTGATTTAGATTTATTAGATTATGAAAAATCATATTCTCAATTAAATTACTTATTACAAATTGGTGTAAGTTCAGCTGCCCAAAATGATAATTCTTTTGGCGGAGATTTTAATAATAGTGATAAAAACTCACCAAATATACAAGACAAATTTATAAATAAGGAATACAACATATTTAATCCCGCTGATTTAGAATCGCAAATTAGTAATGAAAAACTAAATGAAATTAAAAATAAATTTTTCATTTACTATGTGGATGTAGTTACTTCTTCATCAATTAGATTTGCTGAAAAAGATAAAGTCACTTTTAAGCTGGGGTTTATAAATAAAGAAGATCCTACATATAGGTTTGTTTCAGAAACTAATATTACTTTATTCAATCTTAAAAATGAATTAAAAGAAGAATTTTATCCTAAAGTTGCAATAAATAATATTCCTAGTAATTTTGTTTCATTACAAGAAAGTTCATTCGGAATTAAAATTAAAGCTAGTTCATATAAAGAGAAATTCGATAATCAAAATCAAATACTACAAAAAATTATTGTTAATGATAATTTAGTTTACTCTCCATTAACTGGCGTAGTTAGATTTAAAGCAAATTCTCATATTGGTTCATGAAAATTACTTAGAAAAGAAAATTTCTCAGTCGCTGAAATAATTGAAGTTGATGATTTTAATGGTACTGCATTAGTTAAATTAAAATACATTGATCCAGAATTTAATTACGAAGTTATTAGCGATGTATTATATCTAGTTGAAGGTTTTGAAAAAGATAAAAATGCAACTCAGATTGACAAATCAGATAAAATTTCTTATATTGATTCAGTAATACAACAAAATAATTTAAAACAAATCATTGCAGCAAATAATCTAGTGATGCGTAAACGTGAAGTTGAAATGAATTTAAATGATGCTCTTTGAGAAATTAGTCAAAATAATGCTAGTTGAACACTAAAAAGTAAATACTACAATGACATATTCAACAATCCAAACAACACTAATAAGAAAATTATTTTAACTTTATTTGCAGGAAATGCTTCATGAGATCCAAATAGATTTAACCGTCTTACCGGACAAGATGCTAGAAAAATAGTAATTGATTTCGAAAAATTAAAAAGTGATGGCAAAATAACTTATCAAATCGATGATAATGTTATTTATAAAAATTCAAATGTTAATATTAACCTGAACAGCACTGTAACTTATACTCTGAATGTAACTTTAGAAAGTTCAGGAATTAAATTTGTTTTAGAGTTAAATGATAAAAACCAAAAAATCATTACTGAGGATATTGTTAAAAATCTTAATGCACATGCATTTGAACGGATTGAAGCAACGCAAGAAAATATTTTTGATAGTTCAAGAGCTTTTTATGTAGATAATTATGCAGCCAAAATTGCTATTTATTATGAAAATAATGAAATTTTTGAACATTTTACTCAAACGCCAACAAACTTATTCAGTTACAAGAAAATGACTTACAATCAGGAAAATACTCCTATTATTTGATATGATCAAAAAGATTCAGATGATTTATTTAAATATAATCCAAATCAAAATGTTATTTTTAACTTGAATAATGGTTACAAATTCAATACAGAAATTATTAATTTTGCTAATAAAAATAATAGTGCTATCAAAAATTTAATGGCCCGCTCAGTTGCATTCAATAGAGGTGGAGCATCAATGTTGGCTAAAGTAAATGAAGATCCTAATGATGGAAAATTCTATTTAATGACAAACAATCACGTTATTGGTATTTCATCAAGTGTTAACGACTCACCATCAAATAAACCAACTAATTTATTGATTACTCGCAGTGGATTTAATTATGCAAATAATGTTGATGCTGGTTTTGGGTACTGAAGTGGTCTTTATGCTGATACTACTAGTGCAACTGTGGTATGAACTGGAAAAAACGTAACTGATCAAAAAAATAATGATGGAGTTTCTAAAGCCGCTGATGCTGATATAACAATTTTCACTATTGACATTAATGAGCTTATAGAAAAATTTTATAGAAATGGACGTATCGAAAGTGCTCTTTGATATGAAAATTGAAAAAAATTAGAAAGTGTAAAACTTTCTAAAAGAAAATATCAGTTGTATACCGCGAATATTGATCGTAAGCTTTCATTAATAAATAACCATGTTGACCAGCTTTTATGAAATGGATTCCCATATGGTAAGCAAAGTGGTTATATAATTAATCGCCATGATCCGTTAAATGATACAGGTTCAAACTTCTCTAAACAAGGTAAGTTTATGCCTACATATTACAATGCAGGTAATTCTGGAACTGGGGTGTTTGATCAAAATAATTTTTATATCACTACTATTAATTCTGGTGCACCATTAAAATTCTTGCACGCACCTAATTACTACACTAATAATGCAAATTATTTAGGTATTTCAAATAGTTTTGATGAATTGTTAGATTTACCAAATACTGGAAGTTTTGCTCATAATGTTATTAAAAACATGATGGCTAAACCATATGAGTTTGAATTACCTTGATTTATTAAAAATAATTAATATATGAAATTTTTTTCAATGAGTAAATTGCTTATGATTATTTTATTTCTTTATGCTAAAATTTAAAAGATATATTAACTTAATATTTTATTAATAATGTAATACAAATGTAATTTTAATAAAAATTAAAATTGTAGAGAAATTTAGTTAGTTTTTCACTAGCCAGTAAAATATTAATAAAAAAGAAATTAAGGAGATAATATGACACCACACATTAGTGCCAAAAAAGAAGATATTGCAAAAACAGTTATTATGCCTGGAGATCCACTTAGAGCTGAATTTATTGCTCAAAAATTCTTAGACCCAGGATACAAAAAAGTAAACGTAGTTAGAAATATGTTTATGTTCACTGGTACATACAAAGGAAAACCAATTACTATTGCAGGTAGTGGTATGGGATGTCCTTCGATAGGGATTTACTCATATGAATTATTTAAATTTTATGACGTAGATACAATTGTAAGAATCGGTTCAGCTGGTTCATATAAAGCTGATTTAGGTTTATATGAAGTTGTTTTGGCTAGCGAAGCTATTGCTGATGGAACTGCTTATAGAAAATTGGTTTTAGGTAAAGATGAATTAATTGCCAAACCTTCTGCAGAATTAAATGATGAAATCAAACAAATTGCATCAAGATTAAATATTAATCTACATGTAGATAGAATTCACTCTTCAGATGTATTCTACAGTTCAGTTCCACTTGAAGAAAGAATTAATACAACAAAAGCGAGTTGTGTTGAAATGGAATCATACGCTTTATTCACAAATGCTGAAAAATTAGGTAAAAAAGCAGCTTGTTTATTAACTATTAGTGATAATTTAATTACTAATGAATTAACTACTGCTGAACAACGTCAAACAGCATTTACAAAAATGATGGAGATTGCTCTTAACTTAGCAAAATAATTATGAGAGCTGTTGATTTAATTGAAAAGAAAAGACATGGTCTTAATCTTAACAAATCAGAAATTGAGTTTTTAATTGGCTCATATGTTAAAAATGAAATTCCTGATTATCAAATTTCAGCATTTTTAATGGCTGTTATGTTTAATGGAATGAATACTGAAGAGATCGCAACTTTTACAAAGGTCATGATGAATTCTGGTAAAGTTATGGATCTTTCTGAAATTCCTGGAATTAAAGTAGATAAACACTCAACCGGTGGAGTTGGAGATAAAACAACTTTAGCAGTTGCACCAATTGTTGCTGCATGTGGTGCTCCTGTTGCTAAAATGAGCGGACGTGGTTTAGGTCATACTGGGGGAACAATTGATAAATTAGAATCAATCCCTGGTTTTACCGTTGAACTTAGTGAAAAAGATTTTATAAAACAAGTTAAAGAACATAATATCGCTGTGATTGGACAATCAAATGAATTAGTTCCAGCTGATAAAAAAATTTATGCATTACGTGATGTAACTGCAACAGTTGAATCTATTCCGCTTATTGCTTCATCAATTATGTCTAAAAAACTCGCTACAGGTTCGAATGCAATTTTACTTGATGTAAAATGTGGTAATGGTGCTTTCATGAAAGATTTAGAAAGTGCTCGTGAACTTGCAAGAACAATGATTAATATCGGTAAAGAGTTGAACGTAGATGTAAGAGCCGAGATTACAAATATGTCTAGACCAATTGGTCGTGAAATTGGAAATAAAAACGAAGTTCTTGAAGCTATTTGAACTTTACAAGGCAAAGCGCCAGAAGATTTCAAAGAACTTGTTTACTCTTCATGTGCAACAATTCTAGAACAAGCTAAAATAGTCAAAACACATGAAGAAGGAATTCAAAAAGTTGAACAAGTCATCAAGAACGGTTCAGCTTTGGAAAAATTCTATGAATTTATCGAACTTCAAAATGGTGATGTTAATGCACTTAAAGATCCAAAATTTTGAAATCCTAAATATTCTCTAGAAATAAAATCTGATGAAGATGGATACATGGAAATTTTTGATTCATTAATAGTTGGAATTACAGCTATGAAACTTGGTGCTGGTAGAGCTAGAAAAGAAGATTCCATCGATAATGAAGCTGGGATTACAATTAACAAAAAAACTAATGAATCAGTTAAAAGAGGTGATGTTCTATTCACACTTTACTCTTCAAATCCAATTAATACTGAATTAATTAATGAACTTAAAAACGGATATAGAATCAACAAAGAAAAAGTTGAGAATAAAATTATTCTTGATAAATTAAAATAGGAGAAATTATGAATTACAATAAAATGATAGACCACACATTTTTAAAAGCTGAAGCTACAACAAAAGAGATTGATAAACTAATTGCTGAAGCTATTAAATATGATTTTAAAACTGTGTGTGTAAACTCTTCATGAGTAAAATACTGTAAGGACAAATTAAAAGGAACTGAAATTGGTATTACTTCAGTTGTTGGTTTTCCGCTTGGGGCTATGATTACACAAGCTAAAGCGCATGAAACAAAATTAGCAATTGATCATGGTGCTGATGAAATTGATATGGTTATTAACGTAGGTCGTTTTAAACAAGGGGATGATGAATATGTTTTAAATGACATTAAAGCGGTTAAAGCTGCTTGTGGTTCAAAAGTATTAAAAGTTATTATTGAAACTGCTCTTTTAACAACAGAAGAAATTAAAAGAGCTACAAAAATTGTTATGAAATCAGGTGCTGAATTTATCAAAACATCAACAGGTTTCTCATATAGAGGTGCAACTTTAGAAGATGTTCAAACCATGAAATCTGTTTGTGGTGATAAATTATTAATTAAGGCTGCTGGTGGAATTTCAAACATGGATGACTTAATTAATATGTACAACGCTGGAGCTACAAGATTTGGTACAAGCCGTTCTGTTTCTATTATTGAAGGAAAAGAAAGTAAAGGTGGATACTAATTAAACTTCCAGTAATTCTGGAAGTTTTTTATTAATCTAATTTAAAAATGAAAAAACTAAGAAATAAATTATTATTAATCGGTCCGATTTTATCTTCGATAACAATTTTAACTTTATCAGCTTCTTGTGTAAACAGCAATAAAGAAGAAGAAAAACCAGAAAACCCAGTTACACCAGGAGAGAAACCTTCAAATTCTGAAGAAAACGGAAATTCAGACTCAAATGTAGAACAGCCAGAAACTCCTTCTAATCCCGAAGGAAATAATGGTGAAAATTCTGAAAATAACACAGAAAAACCAACCACACCAGAAGAAACACCTTCAAGCTCATCTGAAGAAAATGGAAATTCTGAAAATACACCAGAAAATCCATCTACTAATCAACCAGAAATTTCAAATCCAGATAAAAACATTCAAGTTGTTTCAAATTATGTTTATGACAAAAGTGAAAAAGCTTTAGAATACTATGCTCCATTAGAAGGTTTAACAGGAAAAGAATTATTTAATGCTTTAGTTAAATTACAATGAAACAAAGCGAATGATACAAGTAAAAATTATGGAAGTTTACCTTCATTTTACAATAATACATCTGCATTCAAAGATTTGTACTATGAAAATGATAAAACAATTTTAGATGTTTATAGTGAAAATCCTAGTGACGTTGATCCTTATACATTCGCTACTTACAATTTCAAAGGTGGCAAAAATGAAGGTGATGGTACAAATCGTGAACATGTTATACCACAATCATGATTTAAAAAATTAGAACCAATTCGTTCTGATGCCCAATTTGTTTGACCAACTGATATTAAAGTAAACAATATTAGATCAAATTATCCTCATGGTGAAGTTGTTAAAGTTTCTGTAACATCTCAAAATGGTTCAAAATTAGGTACTAATTCTAACGGAAAAACTGTTTTTGAACCTATTGATGAATTCAAAGGAGATATCGCCAGATGTTATTTATATTTTGCAGTAACTTATGCTGAACAAAATATTTATGTCTCTAATGAAGTATTCTCAAAAAACACTGTTTCACATTTAAGTGATGAATATCTTAAACTTTATTTAAAATGAAATAATAACGATCCTGTTGATTCGTTTGATATTAACAGAAATAATGAAATTTACAATAGTTATCGTGCTGTTAGAAACCCATTTATTGACTACCCAGAACTTGAAAAATGCTTATTTGAAGGCCAAAAATTCACAAATAAAGGACTTTTGATAAAATTAAACAAATAAAATTTAGCATAAACTAATGTTTATGCTTTTTGTATCAAAAAGTTAATTTAAATAAAAATTCAATATAATTTAAAACAAAATAGGAGAAATCATGAAGATAAAACATTTAAAAAAATTTGCATTATTTATGTTAGTTTTGCTAATTCTAGTTGCATATTTTTTAGGTGTTACTTACTTTTTCTTTATGATAAATAGGTATTTCTTCTTATTAATTGTCTTCAGTGCATATATATTAAATTTGATAATAATCATTTTATTATTAAATCAAAAACGCCAGACTTATGCAAAATTTTCATGAACAGCAATAATGCTTATTTTACCAATAATAGGTCATATACTTTTTTTAACTTATGGTTTAACTTACTCAAATAAAAAAGAGGCAAAAATTAATAAAGATAGCAAATATGATTTAACAAATTATTGTCAATTAAGTGAAAATCCTAAAAAAGCCATTCAACAACTAGAAAAAATGAATCATACTGTTGCTTTATCAGGAGAATTTGAATTTTATAATGAAGGTTGAACTTATTTCGATGAATTAAAAAAGGACTTAAAAAATGCGAATTCTTCAATTAACATTATTTCATACATAATTAAAAAATCAGAGATTTTTGATGAAATTCTTTACATAATCGAAGAAAAATTGAAAGAAGGTGTTGAAATTAAATGATTAATTGATTACTTTGGTTCAGGGACAGTAAGAGATAAAGTATTTAAAAAACTATCAAAAAAATACAAAAACTTTGAATATGAATACATCGGCAAAATATTATACCCATTTATAAACAGCAAAAGTTTTTATAGAAATCATCAAAAATTTATAATCATAGATAATAAAGTTGTTTATTCAGGTGGCAATAACATATCAGATGAATATAGTTCTTACAGCAAAAAATATGGTCACTGAATTGACTTTAGTTATAAATTCAATGGTGATTATGTTAATGTTTATATTGTTCATTTTGCAAAGTTTTGAAAAATGGTTACGAATAAAGAAATTGAGTTGAATTTAGAATTTAATAATAACCAAAATGAACCTAAAACTACTGCTTTATTAATATATGACACACCACTTATAAAATATTCTAATGCTGAAAATACTTGAATTAAACTTTTTGCTGCAGCTAAGAAAAAAATACAAATAAGCACTCCATATTTCAGTGTTACTGACTCACTTAAAAAACAGATTATTTCGGCTTTATATTCTGGAGTTGAAGTTGAAATATTTTTACCAGGCTTTCCTGATAAAAAAATGGTTTACCAAGTTAGCTTAAATGAAGTTTCAGAATTGATTAACTTTGGTCTGAAAGTTTATATTTATAAGGATCACTTTTTACATAGTAAAGTAGGTCTAGTAGATGATAAAATAGCTTGATTTGGTACAAGCAATATGGATGCAAGAAGTATGTTTGCTCAATATGAAACAACTGATTTAATTGAGGGTGAATCTGTTAAAGAGATTAAAAAAGTATTTGATAATTACAAAGAAAAATGTGTTGAATTTACTAACTTTAAGAAATATAATTCAAATAAAAATATTATTAAAAAATTATTTTATAAATTATTAAAACCGCTTATTTAGAGGTTTTAATATAAAAAATGCAATTTCAATAATTGCATTTTTTTAGTTTTGCACATCTCTTCAACGATAAAACTTAATGTTATATTTTTTATTAAATTTAGTCTCTGAAATATAAACAGTTAATCCAGATATAATTCCAATTAATGCCACCGCACAACCAACAATTATAATGATTTGATAAGCGATTGGATCAGTAGCATAGTCACCAACATTAAAATCAGTAAATCTACCTGCATTATGTAAAGCTTCAGTAACTTGAACTTTATAAACACTAGTTATACTTGAACCAATTTGGCTCATTCAAGCATCAGAACTAAATCCAATTAATGATAAAATAGCTGTCATAGATCCATATGAATTTTTTGGAGTAGTAATTTCAGCTTGTTGGGCAAATCTTAAAGTCACCATAATTCACGAACAAGTGATAATAATCATGAATAAAACATTCATAGTTATAAACATAAATCATAATAATCCTCTACTATAATTTACATAACTATTATTAAAGAAACCTGGCATAAACACAAATATTAATGTTAAAATTAAACCTAAACTAGCAACTATGACTAATAATAGGATAAACGACTTGAATTTATCTCCAATTTTCATCAATAAACCACCAACAAAAAGTCTTAAGAAGTAAACTCTAACAGCAAATAAAATTGTTAATATTGCTACTGGGATTCCAAGTGCTTCTCTAATGGTGTTTGATAATAGTTGATTTAAGTAGTATGTAAAAGTACTTTGGAATGAATACATTCCTAATAAGAAGATTGAAAGCATTCAAACTTTTCAATTACTTAATAATCTTAAAATTTTCTTGAACGACTCTTTATCTTCTTGTTCTTTTCTATATTCTTTTACATAGAAGACTAGTCCAAAGAATAAAATAAGTAGACAAACACTAAATAAAAGCATATAAAGTCCGACATAAAGACTTGATTGTTCTACTGATTTACCTTCAATTAAAGTAATAACAATAAATGCTACAATTCCAGTGAAAACAAAACCGACTATACCTACAAATGAACCTTGAACTGCAAAAGCAAGACCTTGTTCTTCTTTAGTAGTTTGTTGCGAAACTAGTCTTCACAGTGGGCTTCAGAAAAATGGAGTGGTACTTATTCCTCATATAAAGAAAATTATGTAATATTGATATTGTAATCAAATATTATCTTGCATTTGGTGTCCAAAAATAATTAAGAATGCAAATCATACACTCATAAAGAATGTTAGTGCAACACCAATCATTAATAATTTTTTATTCGAGAATTTATCAGCTAATCAACCCCCTGGTAGTTGAGTAATGATTGTTACTCATCCAATAATAGCTGAACAACTAAGTAAAACTGATTCATCAACATGCATATACTTATAAAAATTAGGTATAGCAGATTTAATGTAATATGGAAGAGAAATAACAAATAGATCAAGACAAGCCAAAATAACTAATGCGATGATTTTTTTAGCACCAAGATTTTTTATTTTTTGAATTAATGATGTTTCCATTATTTTACACTCCTAAATTCCGAGTCTCTTGGATTTTTTATGGAAATAACAATATCAATAATATAAAATGATAAAACAACTACCAATGATAATGAAATGAAAATTCACACATTTACTAAAGTTGAAACATCACTAATATTTCATGGTTTAAAATTAATTATTAAAGCCACTACCATAACACCTATAATACTAAAGAATAATTTGGTAATACCTGAAATTTTCTTTCCTAGGTAAAATCTATCAACCCCAAATAATCCAGTAAATATCGATAAATAAATTAATTTTTTTCTTGAAAGTTTTTTATTAATTCCATTTGTTCAATAATCAGGAATAGTTTTTTCAACAATTATTCCATTTTTAAGTTTTTCTTGTGCATTAGAAATTTCATTTTTTATTTCTTCTTCACTAAGAAATAATTTATTTTTATTCATTGAAAAATCCTTCTATTGCTTGTAAAACTTCTTCTTTATTTTCTCTTCAAGGATTGTGTCCACAAGCATTTATTTTATACATTTTTGTTTCAGGTTTAATTTTCTTAAAATAATCTCAAATTTTCTTTTGATTAACAATATTATCCGATTTACCACAAAGCAATCCAAGTGGTTTATCAATATTTCTAATCATTTCTTCTTCATCTTTAAGAATATCTTCTTCCATGAATTGATGTCCTACTTTATAATAATCATTCATGTATTGCTTATGTTCTTCATATCATTTAGCTGAATTAGCTCTAAAATTCTTATCTCTTAGCGCCTTAAATCAGTTATGATACGAATATCTAACAAAAGTAATTTTTGAAAGAAGTGTTCCCTTAAAAAAGGCGTACTTCAACTTTTCACCTATTTCTAGGGTGGTTAAATTTGCTGGAGCTATTAATAAAACTTTATCAATTTGATCTTTGATTCTTTGATAAATTAATGCAGCTATTAATCCTCCCATTGAGTGTCCAACTAAATAAATATTCTTTAATTTTTTATTTTTAATAAAATCTACAACAACGTCACAATAAGCATAAATATCATTCAAATTCTCATTAGTTTTACTTTTACCATGTGCTGGTAAATTAATTGAATAAACGTTAAAATCTTTTTTGAAATGCTCAGTAATTACAGAGAGATTGTCAAAATCGGCTGTAAAACCATGAATTATGAATATTGTTTTATTTTTATCATTATCTAATTCAAGAGTTTCAAGCTCTACATTATCATATAAATATGTATTTTTCATAAATTTATCTCCTAATATAATTTTACTAAATCACATTAATAAATTTTATGTGGAAATATTTCTGAAAAGCTCTAGTCCATCTAAAAAAATAAATATAATTGGAATAAGGAGGTTAAATGATTCAAAAAATTAGTTCATTTAAATCAACTAAACCTGTGTTGTGAAATATGATAATTTTTGCAATAGCTATGGTTATTTCTCAATCTGCAATTGAATGTTTTAATGTAGTAAGTACGTTATTTACACTTAAAGCTTCAGGTAGTGTTTGAGCAAGTGCATTAGTACAAATTTTTAGATATATTCCTACGCTTTTATCATTTGCAATAGCACCAATAATTATTAAAAAATTCAACAATAGACTTCTAATTGTAATTGCTGAATATGTTAGTGCTTTTGTTATTCTATTTGTCTGTGTGATTGGATTTATTTATGGTACCCAAAATATTACAGACTCAGAAGCTAAGAATGTTAAGGCTATAACTTATACAGTTTATGTAGCGGTTATAATTTGAAATATCTTTAATTCAGTAAGATTTTTGGCTCTTAAAAATATTGTTTATCGTTTATCAGTACATGAAAAAAATATTAATATTTTTAACAGAATTAATAATTTTGCTACTTCATTTTCATATTTAGCAGCCGCACTAGCAAGTTTAGGACTTATTCATATTCTTTCATATGAATACATTTGTTTAATTTTAGGATTAACTTATATTATTAGTGCACTTTTATACAATACTTTTGTGGTATTTGATAAAGATGTTGAAATTTCATCAAAACCAAAAATTAAAAAACATTCAAAAACATTTATTTATACTGCAATAATCTTAATTTCATTAGCGGTATTCTCATCAATTTCATTCGTACCAAGAATTGGAACTAATACTAACTTTGTAATTAATTTATTTATGGAAGCGAAAACTTCTAATTCAGTACAGCACTGAGTTACTATATATTTAATTGTTGTTGGAGCTGCTTTATGTTTAGGTAGTTTAGTAATCTTTTTACTTGGAAAGAAAATATTAATTTCAACCTCAATCGCTTTTGTTGTTGTTACAATAATTTCTTCAATCTTCTATATCTATGCTTTTGGTGGATTAAACACAAATATTGGAGTTATTGCTAAAGCTTCAGGTAATTCTGGTGTTATTGAACACACAAGCACCTGAGCTCATGAACATAAAAATATTATGTTAGGAATATTCTTGACTTCAACATTTATACAGTATTTCTTATTTAGTATGTTTTTACCAGTATATTATGATTATTCGTATCGTGCTGTTCCAAGTGAAAAATATGCTTTCTTTGCAGCTATAACAATGATTTTATTCCAACTTGTAGCATTTGCCTTTAGTTTAGGAATGATAAGTATTTTCGAAAAAATAAATTATCAAACAAGTTATCTTGTATTTGCAATAACTTTAACCGTTTTAGTAATTATCGCTACAGTAGTTAGTGTTATGCTCAAAAAACGCCAAAGAAGTTTTACAAAAGACCATAATCTTAAACCTGAAAATGAAATGTTATAAATTCAATCGTTTTTTAAGTACAAACTTTAATTTAGTTTGTGCTTTTTTAATAATATATTTATAAAATTTAACTCACTATCTATGCATTTGCATATAATCTTGATATATCACGTTAAATAGTATAATTTAAATGAAATAGTGAAACAGGTTTTTTCATATTATTTAGAAAACTTGACAAACGAATTTAAATAATTTAAGAATGATGTATCAAAAATTAATTAATAAAAAATTGTAAAGAGAAGTTTTACATTTCAATGTTTAAAAAAGTAGTTGACAACAATATGTCAACTTTTTGATATTTTATATATTTAATTATTTATTTTTAGTATTAATATTATTTCATTTATTTCTTTCATATGCTATATTTTCAAAAATATTTTGATCTTCAAAATCGATTCTATTAGCAATATAAAAGTAAATTAAATCAGCGAAAAAAAGCATAGAAATTTTTGAACCTATCGAACCTATTCGTTTAGTTTGGTCTAATGAATGCAATAAAATTATATTTCTTGCGTTTAATTTTTCAAGCTTGCTGTTTTTGGTTCAAATTGAGTAAAACATTTTATATTTTTCACAAATTTCTCTGACTTTTAATACTTCAACAGTTTCAAAACCTCTTGAAATTATAGTTACAAAATCACTATTTGAAATCGTTTTATAAATTCCAAAGAAATCATGAATACTATTAACTGAAATTGTATTCATTCCTGTTTTTCTTAAATTGTATGCCAAGTATTCTGCAACTAATCCAGATTCACCAATACCAAAAAATATAAGTCGTTTTGAACGTATCAAAAACTTAAGGTATTGCGCTATTTCTTCAGTGTTAGAAACAGTTCAATCATAAGATTTTTCAGAAGCAAATTTAAAATGGGTTCAAACATTATTTAATATTTGTTCATAAGTTAAATCTTTTCCTTCGATAATTTTTACATTGCCATACTTGTAAGTACTTTTACGTTCTGAAATGTAGATACGAAAATGAGCATAAGAGTTAAAACCTAAAGCTTTTACGTATCTGGTAATAGTTGGTTGCGAAACATATAGATGTTTAGCTAAATCAGCTATTGAAGTATTTAAAAAATAATCAGGATCTTCTTCAATAAAATTGGTTATGTATTTATATGTTTCGTTATTCGAGATTTTATCCAGATATTTAACTTCAATAAGTTGTTTCATAAATCAATTATAAAACCATTTCCTTTTTTTTTTTTTTTGGTAAAATACTTTACTTTTTATTCTAATTGTGAAAAAAAGTTTCAGAAAAAATAGGATTTCTCCTATTTTTAAATCTTTTATTAATCTAGTGATTCACCTTTGTGTGAAACAATTTCATTGTTTAATGATTCAGCTTCAACACCGATAATTGTTTGAATTGATGTATCGCTAATTTTAGCTACACCCATAACACCAGATTTTTTAAGAGCTTCTAAATCAACTTTAGAGCTATCTTTAACAACATATCTTAATCTTGTTGAACAGTTGTTGTATTCAGAGATGTTTTCTCAACCACCATAAGCTTTAACAATTTTTTTAGCTCTTAAAGATAATTCACCAAAACTTTCTTCTTTTTCTTTTTCGGTTTCTTCAAGAATAACACCGTTACCTCTACCTGGTGTAGAAAGATTTAATTTTTTAATTAATAACACTCCACCGAAGAAGTATGTCGCAGCACAAACTGCACCGATTGGGAAGATTCATAATGGATGTGCAAGAACTGCTTTAGCTCCTTCGAATCCACTTTCTCTAATAATTGCCAATGATTTATTAAAGCTTAATAAGTAGTCCATGAATCCAGCTGAGAATCCAAATCCAAGTTGAATACCGAATGCTCCTGTAATAAATGCAAATATACCAGTTAGAACAGCATGTACTAAGTAAATAAGAGGAGAAACATACATAAATGCATATTCAATTGGTTCAGTAATTCCACTAAGGAATGAAACTAAGGCAGCCGATCCATAAAGAGCAAACACTTTAGCTTTTTGAGCTTTGTTTTCTGCAGTTACAGCAAAAGCCAATACTAATGCAGGTAATCCAAACATCATTGTTGGGAAGAATCCGGCTTGGAAGATTCCACCTGGGTTATTTTTAGCAACACCACTTAAGAAAATGGAGATATCACCCTTAACTGATATATCAGGATCAGCGGCACTTGGTCATTCTCCTAATTGGAATCAGAACAAGTTGTTAGGAATGTGGTGTAATCCAAATGGAATTAATAAACGGTTAATAAATCCATATACACCCATAATTCCTGCTTTAGCAAGGTTACTGTCTTGACTTGCTGCTTTTTGTAAAGCAACTGAAATAATGTAGATTAAATATCCAATTCAAGGGAAGATTATTGCTCATACAAAAACAAATAATGAAACTACAATAATTGCTAATGCAGGAACAAGTCTTTTTCCACTGAAAAATCCAAGAACTTTTGGTAAAGCAACACCATTAGCTCTATTGTAAATTCACGAAACAAGTGAACCTACAATAATACCGTTAAGAACGTTTTGTACCATAGCATCATCGAATTTTCCTTCAAAAATTGATCTGAACCCAGTACCACCATTAGCAGCACCAAAATTAATTGACCCATAAAATAAATCGATTGTTGCTCCTAATACATTATAAAGAACAAACATACCTATAAATCCAGCAAAGGCGGCTTCACCACGATTTTCTTTTGTAAATCCAAAAGCTACACCTATTGCAAAGACCATTGGCATATTTTTAAAAACAGCATTTCCGGCCCCTGTTATTCATTTTGCAACAAAAGCTGAGAAAGCTGTTGTTCCAGGAATATCAGTACCGATTCTAATTAAAATAGCTGCGATAGGTAAAACCGCAATAGGGAATAGTAATACTCCACCGATTCTACTTAATTTTTTCATTAAATTTGCAGCAAAAGATCCACGAGAGGTAATTGTACTGGACATTATTTATTACCTCTCTTTCTAAGAACAAAACCATTGATATAAACCGTTAAAATGACAGATGCGAATAATTCAATGATTGTAATTAAGGCCACTGAGGCTATAACATTTGCACGTAATTCAGCACTAGCTGGGTTAAAAACCCCAGTAACAACTACGCTGACAAATAATAGAACCACAAATAAAAACCACAATATTGTATAAATTTTTTGACCAATATGCAATTTATTAAAACTATTTAATATTTTTGCCATATTTTCCTTTCATCAATGAGAACACCCACTGTTCTCGTTAAAATTATTTACTTTAAGTCAATTTTCACCTTTATTATGAATATTAAATTCATTAAATAAATATAAAAATATTTTTTATCTTTTAAATTGTGAGTAAATTTTTCATAAATATTAGTTTTATACAAAATATAAAAATATAATATTCACATAATTTAAAAACACTTCTGTGGGTATTATTATTAGTAAGAATAAGGAAAATAATTATGCATAATTTAGATAAAAAAACTACAAATGAGTTATTAGAATTATACTGACTGAATCAAAAAGATATCATAGAAAAGTTAATGAATAAAAATACAATTCTTGAAAAAATTATTACTTTTTCTGTTAATTCAATAAAAGAAAAAGGTAGAGTTATTTATATTGGTGCAGGAACTAGTGGTCGTATCGGAATGTTAGATGCACTAGATGTTTTACCAACTTTTGGAGAAAAAAATTGATTCACTTATCAAATGGCAGGTTCAGATGAAGCAATTTTAAAATCTCTAGAAGGCTACGAAGATGATTATGAATTAGGTAGAAATGATGCTATAAATTTAAATATAAATAAGAGTGATCTATTAATTGGTTTGAGTGTTTCAGGTAACACTAAATATGTTGATGGATTTTTTAGTGTTGGAACAGAAGTATCAGCTAAAAAAGTTTTAATCACTGCGAATAAAAATGGATTAATATCAAAAAGCAGTGATTTAATTTTTGAATTTGAATCAAATCCAGAATTTATTCAAGGTTCAACTCGTTTAAAAGCTGGAACAATTCAAAAAATATTATTAAACGCTATTAGCACAATAACCGCAATAAGATTAAATAAAGTTTATGATGATTTAATGATTGACTTAACACCAATTAATGAGAAATTAGTTAACAGAAGCATCGAAATTGTAAAACAAATAACTAATTGTGATTTTAATACAGCAAAAGAAATTTATTTAGATGTAAAGAATGTAAAATTAGCATGTATAATGATTGCTAAAAAAGTTGATAAAATAAAAGCGAATCAATTATTAATAAAATGTAATAATAATTTAAGAGAGGCTTTAGAATGTTAATTAAAAATGTAAAAATCGTCAATCACGATAAAACTATAAATAATGCTGATATTTTAGTTGAAAAAGGAAGAATTAAAGAAATTATTGAAAAGAAAGGTACTGCAAAATACTTAGCTGTACCTGGATTTATTGACACTCATATTCATGGTTTTTTTAATGAAGATGTTATGAATGGTAGTCAATCTTGTGAAATTATTTCAAGAGAATTAGCTAAAAATGGTGTTACTTCATTTATGCCAACCGCTATGACCAATGACTGAGAAGTAATTTTGAAATCTCTTAGTGAGATTGCTAAAACTGAAAAATGAGTTTCAAAATCTCTTGGAATACATATTGAAGGTCCTTTTATTGGTGAATCTAAAAAGGGTGCTCATAGAAAAGAATGATTAAAAGTAGCAACAAATGAATTAATTGATCAAATGTATTATGCCAGTGAGACACAACTTAAGAAAATTTCATTCGACCCATTAAATGTTCCACTTGAAGTTATGAAACATATGATTGAATTAGGTATCATTCCTTCAATCGGACACTCATCAGCTGATTTTCAAAAATCACAATTATATTTTAGTAATGGATGTAATTCAGTTTGTCATTTATGAAATGCAATGAGCGGGGTAGATTCTAGAAATCCAGGGATGGTTCAAGCTTCATTATATAATGAAAAACCTTATGTAGAACTAATATGTGATTTAAAACACATTGCAGCCGAAACACTTTTATTTACAATTAAAAATAAGGGTGTAGATAAAATAATTTGTATTAGTGATGCTATTAAACCTGCTTATTATAAAGATGGTGATAACATTTCAGGTGGTATTCCTGTAACTAAAAATGGACTTTTAATTACTTTAAAAGGTACAAATACAATAGCAGGAAGTGGAATTTCTATTCATGATGCATTTAAAAATTTAATATCTTTAGGCGTTTCACTACAAGATGTAGTTAAAATGACTTCATATAACTCAGCAATTTATTTAAAAAGAAATGATATAGGTAGAATAGAAGAGAAAAAAATGGCTGATATTGTAATTATGGACAAAAATACTTATGACATTCAAGAAGTTTACATTTCAGGTAAAAAAGTTGGAGAGGAAATTTAATTATGAAAACAATTATTTGTAAAGATTATGAAGAAGTATCAAAAGTAGCAGCAGATTTCTTTGAAAAGCAAATTAAAGAAAAATCAGATTCAAAAATTTGTTTTGCTACAGGTAGTTCACCAATCAAAACATACCAAAATTTAATTAATAAAGTTAAAGAAAATAGAATCAGTTTTAAAGATGTTACAACTTTTAATTTAGATGAATATGTTGGAATTCCTTATGAAAATAAATGTTCATATCATTATTTCATGGATGATAATTTATTTAACCACATTGATTTAAAAAGAGAAAACATTAATTTTCCTGAAGGATTAGGAAACTTAGTGGAAAATGCCAAGAAATATGAAAACAAAATTAGGGAACTTGGTGGAATAGATTTTATGATTCTAGGTATCGGAACTAATGCACATATTGCATTTAATGAACCAGGAAGCAAAAAGGACGAAAGAACTAGAGAAGTTAAGTTGACTCAAAGTACAATTAACTCAAACAAAATTTACTTTGATAATCCTAATGACATCCCCAAAACAGCAGTTTCTATGGGAATTGGAACAATTCTTGAAGCAAAAAAAATTATTTTGATTGCTTCAGGTAAATCTAAAGCTGATGCAATTTACAAAACACTTAATTCACCAATTTCTGAAGAAGTTCCATCAAGTTTTTTAAGAGAACATAAAGATGTAACATTAATCATTGATGAAGATGCTGCAAGTTTATTATAATGTTAGATGTAATCTAACATTTTTTTATATAATTATTTAGTATGAAAATTCTAAGTAATAATAAAAGAGATCTTCGCAATTATGAAATAATCGATAAATATGAGTGCGGAATTTCACTTCAAGGTTGAGAAGTAAAAAGTGCAAGAGCAACTCATATTTCTCTGACAAATTCTTATTGTTCAATTTACAAAGATGAAATTTATCTTAAAGATGCATATTTTGGTAAATATATGGATGTTAAATGTGATGAATATCAAGATCGTAAACTTTTAATGCACAAACGTGAAATTATTAAGTTAAAATTCGAAAATGAAGCTAAACAATTGACGATAATTCCAACAAAAATTTATTTTAACAACCAATCTAAAATTAAAGTTGAAATAGCTTTAGTAAAAGGGTTAAAAAAATATGATAAAAGAGATAAAATTGCTAAGGAAGAAACAGAAAAAAGACTTAGAAAAATCTTACAAAATTACTAATGGGGGTGTAATGGTTTCGACATGCATGGACTATTAGTTATTGCAGTAGTTTGGCAGACTATAATGCTTCTAGGTATTTCTTAAACGGAAATAAAGAAGAAAAAGCTGAATACTCAGCATGAAACCCAGCTTTCGCTGGAAATACAAGCCTAGCTTTTGCCTAATTTGCAATTCTAGCCGTGATCAATTTTTCCTGGAAATTGATTAACGAGTCAACAGGATAGTTTAAATTGATTCTAATAAATTTAAATGAAATTAATTAGGAATTGTATTAATATGTTTGATTATTTAATGCTAATATAATTTAATAAAAAATAATCTAAACTGTAGACATAGCTAAAAAATTCATGTGTGGACCCGGGTTCGACTCCCGGCATCTCCACCATTTTTTTATTTTAAAATTTATGAACAAAAATCATTAATTCAAGTAACAAATTATCACAAATATTTAATATAAAAATAAAAATAAAGTAGTAATATATAAACAAACAAAGGAGGGTTGTTTTAATGAATTTTTTTAATTCAAAAAAAGTAGAAAAAAATTCTGGAAAAGTCGATAAACAAGCTCGTGCAAAATTACTTTTTGAGAACACTCCGGTCAAAAAAGCTATCTTTATAGTTGCAATACCTGGTTTAGCTACCTCATTAATGTTAGGTTTAGCTGCATTTATAAATCAAATTTTCATCCTCAATTTTGTACCAAGCACAATTTTTCTTTTAGATACAACTGCTAATGGTGCTGCTCAAAGTGGTATTTTATACAATTTTTTACCAGAGAACTTTGTAAGGCTAAACAGAGAACAGTTTGATCAGATTTTTCACTCTTATAACGATTTTACTGTGCTCAGTGAGAAAATTAATGAAATGACATCTAATCAAGTAGGTGCAATAGCAGTAAATACTATCTCACCTTTTACTATTTTTAGTAACTCAATTGTTTACTTAATTCCGGTTGGGACTAGTGTTTATTACACTAAATGTGTTTCTAAAGGGCTAGAAAAAACTGGTAAAGATTTATGAAGTACTGCTTTTTATGCAACTGTAATTTGCTCGATTCTTGCAACTTTAGTAATGTACATTACAATTTGAGCTGGTTTAGTTGACCAAATTGCATCACGCACTAAATTCGATGTAAACTCACTTCAATTACTTGACAGTAATTCTGAATTACTAACAAAATTTAATGAATGAGGGATTTCAAATTATAAACCAAGTCAAATTCTTCAACAATACTATGAATCTTCAAGAGAAGTAAGTATATATTGATCAAAAATTTATATTTACATCTACTGTGGCGGAACTATAATCCAAGGTTTATATTTATTACTTAGCTACCTAATTCGTGCTGAAGGAAAAAATGTTTATGTAATGTTTTGAGCTATCGTAGCTAATGTTTGCGATGTTATACTAAACATTTTATTAATTAAAGTTGCCAAAATGGGTATGCTTGGAGCAGCAATTTCGACAATTTTAGCTTGAGTTATTAATTTAACAGCTTATGTGTTCTATATTTACAAAAATAATTTAAAACAAAAAACATGATTAAGTATCACACACTTGATACACTTTAAATTTAGATACAAATTTTTAGCACCAATTGGTCTATTAGGTTTCAGTGGATTTATTCGTTCAGTTGGTGTTGCGGTCGGTTCATTAGTTATAACCCTATTATTAACTAATTTACCTTATAGCAATGGAGCTTCTAATGTTTATTTATGAGCTAAAGCTTCTCCAATCATCACATTATTCTTCTTAGCATTGTTTGGAATTGCTGATGGATCAAGAAGTTTATTAAGTTATGCTTATACTAAGAGAGATATTAAAAGAGTTAAACAAATTTATTGATATACTTTAATACTTTCATTTAGTTATGCTGTTTTAGTATATACTCTTGTTGCTTGTTTAGCACCATATTTCTTATATTTATTACGTGTTGAAGAAAATGTTATTAATGAGGCATGTCTTTACTTAAGAATAAATATGCTTAGATTAGCACTTTATTCATTCGCAACCGGAGCTATGTTATTATTCCAAGGAACAAATAATATTAAAAATTCAATTATTGCTACAGCAATGGAGGGATTCTTAACATTCTTTATTGTTATGGGAATTGGAGTAGGTTTTGGATTTTTATTAAGTAGTTATGGAGTTGATGATTTCCATGCTGCATTAGTAATTTCAATCAGTTATGCAGTTAATAGTTTAGTCGCCGGTCTAATAAATTTTGCTATAAGCACATATCATGTTAACAAAAAGATACCTAAAATTGATCAAATTAAACTTAGCTGAAGTATATGAAAAACAATTCATTCAAAAAGCTTAGCATTAGTTAAACTAATGCTTTTTCATTTATCTTTTAAACTCATTAGCATAATATTATTCAATATTAATTTAGATAGCTTGCTCCATGAATAAGTAGTAAATGATGCTTAAGTTAAAATTAAAATAAAAAAAATAGCAACAAGTGCTATTAAACCGGTGAATTTCCATGCATATGGAATGAAAGAATAAATATACTTATTATTATTCCAGCAAATAAGAATACAAGAACTTTTACTCAACTTTTTTTATCAAAATTTGAATGATAAAATTCTGGGAAGAATTCAACAAGTGAAGTAAATAAGAAAATTCCACCAATGAGTGATTGCATTAAGGCATAAATTACTCAATTTTGTAAAATATATTTACCAATAATCGAACCTATCAACATAAACGGTAAAAATAACAATAAACCAGAAACTGAAATTAAAACAGCTTTTCATTTGCTATAACCTGCTTCTCTAAGTCTGTAGAAGAAAATTATTTCTTCAGGAATTAAATGAAGTATTAAAGAAATAATAAATGCAATAGTAATATCGTTCGAACCACCTTCAACAATTAAACTTATACTATTTCCTAAAATAATACCTTCTGGAATTCTATGAGTCAAAAGTAATAAAAGAGCTACAAACTTTAATTTAGATTCAGATTTTTTATTTATATTTTTCGTTAATTCAACAGAATCATGCTTATTAAAAATAATATCTGGGTGTGTATGTGAATGAACATTTGATTTATCATGATCATGAACATGGACAAATGCACTCATTTGTTTAGATGCAAGTAGTTTTTTGTTAACTTTATATGAAACAATATATTTTATAAAGAAACTTACCAAAATTCCTATTAATGAACCGCCTGCAATAATTAAAATATTACTTATATAAACATAATTTGTTCCTCAATCTCTTTGAGAATTCACTGAAGAAATTTCTAAAGCTTCTCTCATAAAACCAAAAAGAGACATAACAATGAAAAAACCAGTAACAAAAGAATATAAATATGTTTTGGTTTTACTATTTAATTGTTTAAAGAAAAAAGGAAGTAATAGAGATATAAAAATTGGTATTAATAAAAGAATAAATAGAAAAATAAATACTAAAAGTATTTTTGTTTCTAAAGAACCAATTAAATTACTAAGATATTCAATTTTTTCAGACATTATTAAATTTCTATATTGTGGTAAACATCTTGAACATCATCATCTTCTTGAAGATCGTTAGCGAAGTTTAATAATTTTTCTTTTTTCTCGTCATCTAATTCAACGAATAATGATGGAATGTATGTTATTTCACACATTTTAAATTCAGTAATACCTAAATCATTTTCAATAGCTTTTCTTAAGTCATTGAAATTTTCAGGTGCTGAAGTTACTTCAAAGATATTTTCTTCAACAATGTGTTTAACATCATCTGCCCCTGATTCTAAAGCATTTAATAATAAAATATCTTCAGACACTAAAGAATCATCAATTTGGATAATACCTTTTTTCTCAAATGGATAAGGGATTTGACCTGTTTTACCTAATGAAGCATTTTGTTTTTTGAAATAAGCTTGAATATTTGATGTTACACGGTTAATGTTGTCGCTTAAAGTATTTACAATAAAAGTAACTCCACCTCCCACAGTAGCATTGAATAATGTTTCAATATATGAACTTGAATTTTTGTCACCTTTAGCTTTTTGGATAGCTCTTTCAATATTATCCTTTGGCATGTTTTTTGCTTTAGCCTTTGAAATAGCTAATTTTAATGCTGGATTAGTCTCAGGGTCAGCTCCACCAGCTCCAGAAGCTGCTACATAAATTTCTTTTGAAAGTTTTTGGAAAATTTTTCCTCTAGCTGCATCTTGTGCACCTTTTCTGTGAGCAATATTTGCTGAGTGTGAATGTCCTGCCATATTTTCTCCTTATTTTTTATTGATATCTAATGGTTTATATGCACTTTGACGTTTATGTTCGCTGTTTTTGTGCATTCTTTCTATTTTTTCAATAACATTTTTATCTAAATATTTGTTTATTATAACATTATTATTAATATGATCTAAGTAAAAATCTAAATCATCATAGCTAAAACTTAATTCGTCTTCATCAGACTGACCTTCCCATAATCCTGCTGAAGGTTTTTTGTTGATGATAACTTCTGGTACATTTAACAATTTCGATAGATATTTTACTTCTGATTTAGTTAAATGAACTATTGGTAATAAATCCACTCCTCCATCACCATACTTTGTAAAATATCCAATGAAATATTCATCCTTGTTGTCAGTTCCACAAACCAAATATCTTTTAGATTGAGCAATCGCATATAAACTTGTCATCCTTAATCTTGGTTTAATATTTGAAATCGACATTTTATCTTCAATATCTACAGTTTTAAGAATGGAATCAAAAGTTTGCTTAAGATTTACTGTAATAAACTTAGCATTCATCGATTCTTCAAGTTCACTAATATGACCTAAATCATGCTCCATTCCATCAATTGGCATAATAACACCAAGAGCATTGTTGGGAAAAGCTTTCTTTGCTAAAGCGTAAACCAAAGCTGAATCAATACCTCCACTTATACCAACAATTAAACCTTTGCAATTAGATTCTTTAACTTTTTCTCTTAGAAAATTTACTATAGTATCTATGTATTCTAATGCTACTTCTTTATTGAAATTTCTTTCTCTTCCATTATATTCAGTTAATGTTCTATTCATAGTTTATAAATTATAATAAAAAGTTTATTTATTTGTATAAAATAACTTAAAAATAGTTCTTTTATAAATTACAAAAGTGATAAAATAAATAAACAATATTTAACTTAAAAGCGAGGAAGTATGAACAAAAAGTTTGAAGCAATAGTTATAGGTGGGGGACATGCTGGAGTAGAAGCTACTTTTGCTTTAGCAAACAAAGGTCATAAAGTTGCTTTGATTAGTTTTAATCTTAAAAAATTAGCAATGATGCCTTGCAATCCATCAATAGGTGGTCCAGCTAAAGGTATTATAACTAGAGAAATTGACGCACTTGGTGGAATGCAAGGATATTTCGCCGACTTAGCGATGATCCAAATCAAGATGTTGAATGAATCAAAAGGCCCTGCTGTTAGAGCTATAAGAGCTCAAATAGATAAAGAAAAATATTCTAAAATAATTAGAGAAAATCTTGAAAAACATCCTAATGTATCATTAATCGAAGCTGAGGTTTCACAACTTAATGTTGAAAATGAAACAGTGATTGGTATAACAACTAGGGAAGGAGAAGTTTATAATGCTGATGTAGTAGTCTTAACAACAGGAACTTATATGGCTTCAAAAATAATTAGGGGAAAAACTGTATTTGAATCTGGCCCTGATAATGAGAAAACAACAACCCTAATTTCAGAATCACTAAAATCATTAGGTTTCGAACTTCAAAGACTAAAAACAGGTACTCCTCCAAGAATTTACACTGATTCAATTGATTTTAGTGAAGTTCAAAAAGAAGAATTGAGCAATATGCAACTTAATTTTTCTGAACGTTCAAATATCAAACTTCCCGAGCAAATATCGTGTTATTTAACTTACACCACACCCGAAACTCATAAATTAATTGAAGAAAATGTTCATCTTTCTGGTATGTATTCTGGTGTAATTAAGGGTGTTGGACCTAGATATTGTCCAAGTATTGAAGATAAAATAATGCGTTTTATTGATAAAGATAGACATCAAATTTTCTTTGAACCCGAAACTGTTGAGGGTGATGTTATGTATATTAATGGTTTATCAACTTCATTACCTATCGAAGTTCAAAGTGAATTAATAAAAACTATCCCTGGTTTAAGAAATGCTAGAGTTCAAAAATGAGCTTATGCTATTGAATATGATGCATTAAATCCTCTTGATTTATACCCAACTTTAGAAACTAAAAAAATTAAAAATTTCTTTTGTGCTGGTCAAATAAATGGTACGAGCGGTTATGAAGAAGCGGCTGCTCAAGGTCTGATAGCCGGTATTAATGCAGCATTAAAACTAGAAAATAAGGAAGCACTAATCCTTAAAAGAAATGAAGCTTATATTGGAGTTTTAATCGATGATTTAGTAACTAAAGGTACTAAAGAGCCATATAGAATGCTTACAAGTAGAGCTGAATATAGATTACTTTTAAGAAATGATAATAATGATTCAAGATTATATAAATTGGCATATCAAGTAGGATTAATTTCTGATCAAGAATTTAACAGAATAGATAAAAAATATAAGTTAATTGATGATAAGATTAAAGAACTTGAAAACACATTTTTATCTACAAAAGATCCTATCGCAATAAAATATAATGTAGAAAATAGCACAAATCTTGTTAAATTAATTTCCAGACCAGAAGTTGATCCTAATGATGTATTGAGTGATTTTCCTTATATTCAAGAATTAACTACAATCGTTAGACTTGATGGTTACATCAAAAAACAAATGACTGATGCAAATAAAATGTTAAAGTTGGAGAAATATTCAATACCTGAAAATATTGATTATGAAAAAATACCAAATATTGCAACAGAAGCAAGACAAAAATTAATTAAAATTAAACCTCTAACAATTGGTCAAGCTTCAAGAATAAGTGGAATTAATCCATCAGATATTCAAATGCTTTTATTCTATATTGAGACAAATAAAAAAAATGAAAATTAATATTATTGCAGTAGGAACTTTAGAAAAAGATTTCAAAATTTTGTATGACGAATATACAAGAAAAATTGGTTCATATGCAAAAATAAATTTGATTGAAATTAAGGAATGTAAAGATAGTAATATAGAAGTTAAAAAAGCAAAAGAAACTGATCAAATTTTAAGTAAAATACCAAAAAATTCACCAGTTATTCTATGCAGTCTACAAGGAAAAATGTATGATAGCATTGAATTTAGTGAAATGTTTGATAAAGACAATATAACCTTCATCATTGGTGGTAGTGATGGCGTGATAGAGAACAAGTTTGAAAATGCTAATAAAATTAAATTTAGTAATATGACTTTTCCCCATCAACTTTTTAGAGTTATGTTATCCGAACAAATTTATAGAGCTTTTTCTATAATAAATAACAAAAAGTACCACAAATAATTAAACCTGTGAAACCATTGCACCACTATTAATGTGGTGCATTTTTAATAAATTTTCATTACTAATTAGTGTTATTAACGAGATATTTGAATTCATAATTTCTTTTTCCGAAGTTATTCTATTTATTATCTCAAGAATATAAACCTGAGTTTCTAGTGGTATTTCATTTACTCCTTTTTGTCAATCCACTATATAATAAAATTCTTCAATCATCATTCGATAAATATCATTTAATATCACAGTATTTTTTTCATTTTTATTTAATTCAATGTTAAATAAATCTTTATTTGATACACAATCTTTGATATCTCTATCATGTACCCCAATAAAGAATACAGATTCAACATCGTTAGCTATTGCTAAAATTTTTTCTGGAAAATTTTTAATCTCCTTTTTAATTCTAATTTTAAATTCATGTTTGAGTTCTAAAACTTTTACTAAGTTGTCATTAATAAATTCATGTTTTTGTTTCATAATCTAATTGTAAATTTTTGCTAGTTCATAAAAATTCTTATTTTTTTCATTTCCGTGAACTTAAATTTCAAATATTTCCATTCTTTATTCAAAAAGAACTTATTTTTAAGTAAATTAGTTTGTGTTATTTTATTGAAATATTATTTTGAATTAAATTACACAAAATTTATTTTTATGTAAATTTCAATTTTTAAAAAAAATTAGCTATTTTTAGTAAGTTGTTTTGCTAGTAAATGTGAAAATATTTTTAAAAATTCCCAATTAATAATAAAAATCATATAATTATTATGTTATGAAAAAGAAAATGAAATTATTGAAATTAGTGTTGCCTGTTGCAACAATTACACCAGCACTTTTAAGTGCATCATGTTTTGGTGGACAAAAAGATGAAGACAAGAAACCCATTGACGCAAATCCTGGTGATACATCAAAACCTGAAAACCCCGAAAATCCAAGTAATCCTGGTAATACAGAAGATGAAAAAGACAAACCTTCAACACAACCTGTAAAATATTCTAAAATAATTGAATTATTTAATTCAGGTTCTATATTTAAAAAGAAAATTTCTTATCAAGAATTCTTAAAGTTCACTAACCAAGAAGGAAAAGAAACAGGAAGAATTGATCATTATATTAACAAAGATGGTTCAATAACAATTAGTATTAATAAAAATGCTGCTACATTAAACGAGAGTGTATTTTCAGATGAATTATTAAAATTAAGTGATTTTACTATCAATTTTAAGAAAGAAACTGATAAAGTTGGATTTGCTTATAGAGATGATTTACAAAAAGGATTTGAAATTGCAGATGAAAATGCTACTGCTGAAAATGCTAAAAGTTCATCTTCTAGATTGGTATTTAAAGTTGATAAAGAAGCTGAAACAATTACAATTTTAAGTGTTGCACTTTATAAGTATATTCCTGACAAGGGACTTATTTTATTAGTTCCAGCAGAAAAAGATTTTGTAATTAGTGTTGATGAATCTACAAAAAAACCTGCTGATAACACAGAAAACACCACACCAGGAAATCCAAGTACACCAGTTGAACCTGAAGTACCAAACCAACCAGAAACTGGAGAAACAAATAATAGCGACAATACTGATTCTGAAAAAGAAAACACATCTAAAAATGATACTGTTGTGCAACCTTCAGTTGATTTACCTGAAAACTATGAAAGTTTATCTGATTCAGAAAAAATATTATATTTATATAACAACGACTTAGTTTTTAAAAAGTATATTTCTGAAGAAGACTTCAAATTATTAAGTTCACAAAAAAACAAAAGAATTGATTTTGATGACAAGAAACTTGTATTTTATCTAAGCAGAAACAAGAAAAATATATTGAACACGGATATTTTTTCACAACAAATTAATGAAATTTTTGGTTTTACAAAAAACGTTAAACGTGATCTTGGAAAAATTGGTGTTGTTTATATGGATAAAAACAACGAGAGTTTTATAGGCAACAAAAATAATAGGGCTGCTTCAGGTAGATTTGTTTATGAAGTAGATGAAGAAAATAAAACAATTACTATCAAAACAATCGCTGTTGCTGATTTTACTTCTGAAAATGGATTTACTTTATATAGCCCAAAAGGTGAGTATAAAGACTTTGTTATTAAAATTGGAACTACAGCAGATTTAGAAGCTCAAGAAAATCCTAATGCAGAAGAATCTAACGAGGATTCAAAAGATCCAAATAGAGTAATTATTTCTGATTATGAAACAATCAAAAATTCAGAACAATTTAATGCAATAAAAGTTGATGCAGTTGCTTTACCAATAGTATTTGAAAATCTAAAAAATAAAATTGAAAAAGTTAAATTATCAGTTTCTGAGCAAGGTTTAGAAAAATTAAACCAACTTGAAACTAAATTGAATGAATATAATGAATTAATTAAATTGATTAAAGATGAAAAATTACCTAATATTTTTAAAAAGCACTTTGACAATATCTTAACAAGTGACAACATTAAAAGAATTAACCAAATTCTCGAAAAATCTGAATCACAAGTTAGAATGTTATACGATTCATTAAATATTACTGAAGGTGATTATTTAGCAGTTGTTCAAATACTTTCTAATATCTGAGAAGAAGTAATTAACATTGTAGTTGATGCAAATAATGGTATCGGTAGTGCCGCTACAGTATTAAATGCAGGATTCATCAAACCAACTGGTGCTAAATTAAAATCAATTTATCAAAAAGCACTAAGTGATATTTATGCAGAAATTGTTGAATTAAATTATCTTGAAACTAAAAAATCAATTGATCAATTAGTTAAAGATTTAGAATACATTAATTATGAAGAAGAATTATATTCTCTTAAACAATATGAAGTGTTATTAAATAATACATTAACATCTTCAACAACATTATTAAGTAAATACAATTCAGAATTAAGAACACTTCAAAAAGATGCTGAAAATAATAAGACTAAAATTTCAGAATTAAGTAGAAAAATTTCATCACTTCAAAGTGCACAATTCCAAGTTAAAACATTCTTAAATTCAAATAAAGAAGAATTAGAAACATTAAAATCATTAACATTTGACCAATTAAGTAACGAACAACAAAGCTCACTATCTTCATTAAAATACAAATTAATGACTTTAAAATCTCAACTTGAAAGAAGTATGAAATAAATCAAAATAAAATAGCTTTGGCTATTTTTTATTTTCCCTAAAATTATTAATAGTAATATAATAGAATAATAATTAAAGGCAAGTATGAAAAATTTTATTAAAAAAACCCTAGATAAAATTTCTTGAATTAAGTCAAATATTTCACAACAAAAATGAATTTTTGTTGTCTATGTTTTAATAGTTTTTTTATCTGCTATATTACTTTATAGTCCTATAACTCAGAATCTAACTGATGGAAATAAAAGAGTAAGTTTTATTGATGCTATTTTTACTACAGCAAGTTCATTTAGTGATACGGGAATTTTAACTGTTCAGACATATAGCCAGTGGAATGAATTTGGTCAAGCAATTATAGCATTATTATTCTTGTTAGGTGGAATTGGTGTATTTTCACTTAAATTATTTTTGATCAACTGACTTTTCAGAAAAAAAAGTATCAGCCTAAACGAAATAAATCTAGTTAATAGTGAAAGAGGTTCTCATAATGTTTCGCAAACAACTAGACTAGTTATAGTTAGCTTAAAATTCCTTTTATCCACAATTGTAGTATTTTCTTTTATATTGGCATTATATTTCTATTTAGCTGAACCTAGCCAAACCGAAGGGATGAAACAGTATTTTAATGATAACGGAATAACATTTAATAACCCACATAATAATTTTTTACTTAGTTTAAAATTCGGTATATTCCATTCAATCTCAGCTATAAATAATGCTGGTTTTGATATTATTGGTCCAAATTCTTTGATGCCTTATTACTTAAATTTTCCTGTTCAAATAATGTTTATTATTCTATTTTTACTTGGAGGTTTAGGTTATCCTACTATATATGACATTCGTAAATTCATATCTCATAAAATAAAAAGAAAAAAAGGAAAATATAACTTTACTATTTTTACAAAAATATCAGTATTTACTTATTTAATAACTGCTATTATTGGTATATTAATAACGTTTTTATTCGAGTATTTTGCTAAGGACCCTAATACTTTTTGAAACTACACTTATAATGGCGAATCATTTTATGGCGATGATTGAGATAAAACTTTTGCAATATTCTTTAATATTTTATCTACCCGTTCAGCAGGTTTTGCTACCGTTAACTTCAATCATTTTACTAGTGCAAATACAATCATATACTCTATTTTTATGTTCATAGGTGCTGCACCTGCATCAACCGGTGGTGGAATCAGAACAACTACTTTTGCAATAATAATTCTTAGTGTTGTTACTAAAATGATCGGTTTACCAAATATTAGAATATTCAAGCGTTCAATACCAAATGAAACAATTTATCGTTCATCCCAAGTTTTTGTAATTAGTATTCTTTTAGTGTTTATAATTACATTGATTTGTATGACTAGCTCACCCGCTTATAATACAACAGAAATGTCTAATTATAATGATTTTTCTGATTATTTATTTGTAGCATCTAGTGCTTTTGGGACTTGTGGTCTATCAAGTGGTATTGATGTGAATCAATTTAATATTGCAAGTAAAATTTCATTAATCATTTTAATGTTTATCGGTCAATTCGGAATTAGTTCAACACTATTACTTTGAGGTAGAAAACGTAATTATAAAAATCATTATAATTATATTGAAAGCGATGTTGCAATTGGTTAAAATAAAAAACGCTCGTAAGAAAAAATCTTACAGCGTTATTTTTATTATTTATGAGTTTCGTTATAAGCATCAATTTTAGAAATTGCTTTTTTAAGTTTTAATTCTACCTTAGCCATATCCGAAGGAGTATGATTGCCTTGTTTTAGTAACTCTAAGGCGTGTTCACGATCTCTTCTAGCTCTTTCAATGTCAATTTCATCATAAAGTAAAATATCATCGGTTAAAACATTAATTTCTGATCCATTACAGTAAACTAGACCACTACCTACAAGGTATTTTTCGTAGTTTTTGCTTCTATCACTATTAATTTCTAATTTACCAGGCTCAATATTTGAGAAAAATGGAGCATGATTAGCTTGAAGACCAATAAAACCGTTAGGAGTTTTTAATGTAACAATTTCAACTTGTCCATTATAAACTTCTTTTATAGGTGTAGTAATTACTAAATTAATGGTTTTCATTTTATTTTTCTTCTTTTAACTTGTTATAACGTTCTTTAACTTGTTCAATACTTCCGGCATAACGGAAAATATCCTCAGGATATTCATCATATTTACCTTCAAGTATTTCATTAAAACTTCTAATTGTATCTTCAACTTTAACAAATTCACCAGGGATACCAGAGAATTTTTCAGCAACATTAAATGGTTGTGAAAGGAAGTTACGAATTCTACGAGCTCTAGCAACAATTTTCTTATCTTCTTCAGAAAGTTCACCCATACCAAGAATTGCAATAATATCTTGAAGTTCCTTGAATCTTTGAAGAATACCGATAACTCCTTGAGCTACCATATAATGTTCTTGTCCAATAACTAATGGATCTAAAAGACGTGATGAACTTTCAAGTGGATCAATCGCTGGATAAATACCTAATGCTGCTATATTACGGTCTAAAACAGTTTTAGCATCAAGGTGAGTGAAAGTTGTAGCGGGTGCTGGGTCAGTTAAGTCATCAGCAGGCACGTAAACAGCTTGCACAGAAGTAATCGAACCACGTCTAGTAGAAGTAATTCTTTCTTGAAGTTGACCCATTTCTGTAGCTAAGGTTGGTTGGTATCCTACAGCACTAGGCATACGTCCAAGTAAGGCCGAAACCTCTGAACCAGCCTGAGTAAATCTAAAAATGTTGTCAATGAATAAAAGAACATCTTGATTTTGTTCATCTCTAAAATACTCAGCCATTGTTAAACCTGTAAGAGCAACTCTCATACGCGCCCCGGGAGGTTCATTCATTTGACCAAAAACTAAAGCAGTTTTATCTAAAACACCCGCAGCTTTCATCTCGTGATATAAATCATTTCCTTCACGAGTACGTTCCCCAACTCCAGCAAAAACTGAAAGTCCACTGTGTTGAGTTGCAATATTATTAATTAATTCTTGAACAAGAACTGTTTTACCAACCCCAGCTCCACCAAAAAGTCCAATTTTACCACCTTTAGCATAAGGAATTAATAAGTCAATAACTTTAATTCCAGTTTCTAGTATTTCTGAAGTAGTTTTTTGTTCTTCGTATGAAGGAGCAGGTGCGTGAATTGGATTACGTTCAACGTCGCTAATTTCACCCATATTATCAATAGGATTTCCTAAAACATCAAACATTCTTCCAAGAACTTTATTTCCTACCGGTACACTAATAGCTGCACCAGTATCGATTACTTCCATACCTCTACTTAAACCATTAGTCGAAACCATAGCGATAGTTCTAACAGTATCATCACCCATATGTTGCGAAACTTCAAGTGTGTAAGTTTCTCCATTGTGTTTTATTTCTAAAGCATTAAGTAATTTTGGTAAATTACCTGGAGTAAAACGAACATCAACAACTGGACCTAATATTTGAACAACTGTTCCAATATTCTTTTTCATTTATCCTCCTATTATGTTGCATCAGCACCAGAAACTATTTCAGTAATTTCTTGTGTGATTAAACCTTGTCTTGTACTATTGTATTCTAAAATTAGAGTTTGTTCAATTTCTTGAGCGTTATCTGTGGCATTTTCCATTGCGTTTCTGCGTGAAGCCATTTCTGAAAGTTTTGATGCTGCACCTAATGCATAAATTAAACTACTTAAATAAAGCGGGATCGCATTTTTAAGCACTTCTTCAGCACTAGGTTCAAATTCGATTTCAGTATGAACGCTTTTGTGATCTGTTTTAATTTCTAAAGGGAATAATGTTTTAATTTCAGCTTCTTGAACAACATTATTAACAAATTTTGTATAAATAATATTAATTTTGCTGATTATGCTTTGTTTATATAAATCAAATGATTCACTAGCAATTAACGAAGCTAATTCATAAGAAAATTTATTTCCAACTTCAGCAAAACTCTTGAGAATATTTTCTTTATTCTTAATTAATTTATTTGCTTGAGAAATTCCTTTATTTCCAATTAAAATTAATTTATCATTTTCTTTAACTCTAGTTCTAGCTAAGTTTATAATATTTGAATTATATGATCCACATAAACCTAAATCACTAGTTATAATAATATAAAGCTCACTTTCGTTTGATTTATCCACAGGAAAAAGAGTGTCTAATTCACCTTTGCTGATGTGGTCTATAATATCACTAAAAGTATTTTCAAGTGAGTTTTTATAATTTTGAATATTGTCGTATTCTTTCTTTATAACTCTTAATTTAGATGCACTAACCAATTCCATAGCATTTGTAATCTTTTTAGTATTAGCAACTACAGAAATACGGTTTTTTAAACCATTTAAATTCGGCATTATTACATTTCCTTATTATATTTTTCTGGAATACTTTTGTATAGTACTGGATCATAATTAGGGATTGTTAGAATAATTTGTTTTACAATTCTTGCTAAATCAAAAGCGATTTTTTCATATAACTCATCTGTTAAAACAGTTTCATTTGAAATTTCGCTAAAGATATCTGGATGATGTTCGATATATCTAATAACTTCTTCTTTGTAAGTAGAAATACTTTCTTTAGGAAGTGGATTAATAATTCTTTCCTTAACTCCTAGAAGTAATACTGTTTGAGCTGCTTGAGTAAGTGGTGAATATTGTTCTTGCTTAAGTAATTCATAGACTTTAGCACCATGATCGAGAATGGTTTTGGTTGACTCGTCTAAGTCTGAACCAAATTGAGCAAATGCTTGCATTTCATTATATTGAGCTAAATCAAGTTTAAGTGATCCAACTACACGTTTCATAGCTTTAGTTTGAGCTGATGAACCTACCCGACTAACTGAGAAACCAACATCAACAGCCGGACGTTGTCCAGAGTTGAATAGACTTTCTTTGGTAAAAATTTGACCATCAGTAATAGAAATAACATTAGTTGGGATATAAGCTGAAATATCTCCTTGTTGAGTTTCGATAATTGGCAGTGCAGTAATTGAACCACCACCAAATTCTTTAGTTACTCTAGCAGCACGTTCAAGTAATTGTGAGTGTAAATAAAATACATCTCCTGGGTAAGCTTCACGACCAGGTGGTCTTCTAAGAAGTAATGAAAGTGTTCTATAAGCTATAGCATGTTTTGAAAGATCGTCATAAACGATTAAAACATCTTTACCTTTCGACATTCACTCTTCAGCAATAGTAACTCCAGTATAAGGGGCAATATATTGTTGAGGTGCTAATTCACTAGCACTAGAAGCAACAATTGTTGTGTATTCAAGCGCACCTGAATCTGAAAGTTTTTTAACTATTTGAGCTACAGTTGAGTTTTTTTGACCAATTGCTACATAAACACAATAAACATCTTTACCTTTTTGATTAATGATTGTGTCGATTGCAATAGCAGTTTTACCTGTTTGACGATCACCAATAATTAATTCACGTTGACCTTTACCAATAGGGATCATTGAATCGATTGATAAAATACCAGTTTCAAGTGGTTGGTTAACTTCTTTACGAGTCATAACTCCAGGCGCAACTTTGAATATTTCACGTTTTTTATTTGATTCAATCGATCCTTTACCATCGATAGGGAACCCAAGTGAGTTAATTACACGTCCAAGTAATTCATCTCCAACATTAACAGAAATAACTTCACCAGTACGTTTAACTATATCACCTTCACTAATAGAGTTAGCATTTCCAAAAACGGTAATTCCAACAACTTCTTCTTCAAGGTTTAATGCTAAACCATAAACATCATTGTTAATTACAACTATTTCAGAGTTTTTAACTTTTTCTAGTCCATTAGCTAGAGCAATTCCATCACCAATAGAAATAATTCTTCCGACTTCAGCATAATTTGTTTTAGATTCATAATTTTTAATACGATCTTTAATTATTGCTGATATATCGTCTATTCTGTTAGCCATCTAAACCTCCTTATCTTCATTAATATAATTTTTAAAATTAATTAAATCTGAACTAACATTTCTACTAATGATTTGTGAACCAATATGAATTTCAAAACCACTGATTAAATCTGGGTTAATTTCAACTTTTACTTCAACTACACCATTGTAGAATTTTTCTAGTTTTTCTTTAATTAATTTAAGAGTTTTATCACTAATTTCCATAGCACTAATAATTTTTGCAAAACGAATGTTAAGCTCATTATTAGACATTTTTAAGTAGTGAGATAAAACTTTTTCTAATAAATTCACATTTCTTTTTTCAATCATAACTTTAATTAAGTTAATGAAATCTCTATCATAATCAGCAAAAACTTCATCTAAAAACTTAAATTTTTCTTCGTTTAAGATTTCAGGATTGTTAAGAAAAGTTAACATCTCTTTATTTAAATTAAGAATGTCTTTAAATGTACTTATTTGATTATGAACTTCTTTAATTTTATTGCTTTCTTTTGCTATTTCATAGTACGCAATAGCATATCCGACAGGATTAGATTTTTGCAGCATTATTTAAGATCCTCGATTGTAATATCGCTTTTAAGGAAATCTTCAATAATTTCTTCATGATTTTTTCTTGATATTTCTTTTTTAACTATCTTTTCAGCTAGTTCAATTGCTAAAGTAGCAATTTTATCTTTAGCATGTTCATTAAATTCTCTTTTTTGAGCTTTAATATCAAGTTTTGCTTCTTCAAGTAAAGTTTTAGAATCTAATTTAGCTTTAGCGGTATAAGCAATAATAACTTTTTCAGACCTAACTTTAGCATCATTAACAATCTTATTAGCCTGAATATGTGCGTCTTGTAAATGTTTATTAGCTTCATTAGTTTTATTAATTGCTTCTTCTTTAACTTTGATTGATTCGTCTATGTTGTTTTGAATAAAATCATGTCTTTCTTTTAACATTTTCTTAACTGGTTTATAAAGAAAAAATGTTAAAAAGATAAATGCAAGAGCAAAAGAAATTATAGTTGCGATCATCATAGGAATATTAGGGAATAATCCTACAAAACGCTCAGAAATAGATTCTTCAAGATTATTCGGAGCGTCAATACTATCGTGTAATACCTTTAGTGGTATATTGATTAAATCGATATTTTGCATCATTTATAATAATTATTTGAATAAGAATAATAAAAGAAAGGCAATAATTAAAGCATAAATAGCAGATGATTCAGAAATAGCCATACCAACAATCATCATGTTACGGATTTTTCCTTCTGCTTCAGGATTACGTCCAACAGCTTCAGCTGCTTTACCAGCAGCATAACCTTGACCAACTCCTGTACCTATAACTCCAACCATTGTAAGACCAATACCAATTGCTACAAGTCCTCTACCTGAAGAGTTTTGTGAGTTATTTACAGTTTCTTCTGCTAATTTAATAATTGGCTCGTATATCATTTTTTCCTCCTAATATAATTGCGGATTTGCATTTATTATTTTTTTGTTTTTTCTAGTTTTCTTTTCGGGTGTTACCGCTTCACTAACTCAATAAATTGTGGTTAATAAAGAGAATACATATGCTTGAATTAATCCCCCGAACAAGTCAAAGTATAAGTGTAATAAAGGTGTGATAAATGGAGCAAAGAAATATCATTCGTGATTTGACATTCCAGGTATTAATGTCCATACATAACCACAAACACTATAAATCAAGAACATTAAGGTTGCTCCACCAATGATATTTCCATAAATACGGAAACTAATTGAAATTAGAGGTGAAAAATCACCAATAATATTCATAGGATTCATATAATTTTTAAGCATATATCATTTTTGATAAACAATTTTAACGACATAAATACCTAAAAAAGTAGATAGTCCCAATGTTAAAGTAACTGAATAAGAAGTTACAACTGGTTCTAGACCTAGTATTACAACTCAGTTACCTATAAAAAGGAATGTACCTAGAGTAAAAATATAAACTTTTGCTTTTGGAAGTTTTTCACCAGCAGTATTTTCATATTGACTGTCAATTCCTTTTACATATGCTTCAGCAATTAATGCAACACCTTTTGGTGCTTGATCTGGTTTTACTTTTTTAACCTTGAAATAAACCACAAGTGAGATTATAATACAAACTAAAACGGTCACAAAAAGTGATAACAGTTGTGGTTGATTTCAAGTATTTCAGATACCATTAATTATTTGATCCACTAACCCTCCTTTCTCTTTCTTTTTATTATTTTTTTAACAACTAAATCAATGATAATACTTATAAAAATACTTGCTAAACCTACTAAATAAGCAAAAAGATTAATTTTACTATTAATAACATCATTTAACTCAGCATTATAAAAGTAAATTGATTTAGCATTAATTGCGAACAAAACTCATGTTAAGATAATTATAAAAATAATACTAAGCACAAATTTAATAACAATTAATGAAATTGCACTTTTGCGTCCTTTGTATAGACTTATTTGTAAAAAAATATCATCCATTAAAAATATAAAAAAAACACCAAGGACACCAATTATAAAACCAAAAATCAAAGATGTGCTATTAGTTAAAATTGAAGCTATAACTAAAGCTAAAATAATTATAAATATAAGTGTAAAATGTACTATAAAAAATGTTTTTTTATCTGTTAATTTTTTTGATTTCATATGTATTAGTGCAAAATGATTATAAAACTTTTTTGATAAATTTTTCAAAAATTTTGAATATTGTGAATTAATTTTTTTAAAAAAATAAAAACCGAAATTAATCGGTAATTAAAGCTTAAAAATATTGTTTTTTAATAGGGTAGTTTTTAGTAAATTGTTGTACTTTTTGTTTAATTTCTTCTACTTTAGTTTGTATCGAAATATCATTGTTTACAATTAAATTGTAGTTAGATAAAACATAATCAATTATTTCAGCCAATTCTTCTCATTTATCAAAATCTCTTGAAGTCATAGCTGCAGTACCAAGTCTAATTCCACTTGCTAAAGTAGGTGAAAGTGTGTCAAAAGGAATTGAGTTTTTATTTATGGTAATATTAAATTTTTCAAGAATAACTTCAGCATCTCTACCAGCGATATTATAACTTGAATTTACATCGATCATAAATAAGTGATTATCAGTTCCATTAGATATTACTTTTACCCCTTTGTCGATAAAGTATTGAGCAAATTTTTTTGAATTTTTTACAACATTTTCTCCATAGGTTTTAAATCCTGGTTGTAACGCCTCATAAAAACCAACGGCTTTACCTGCAATAGCATGGAAAAGAGGTCCACCTTGATATCCGGGAAAAACTCAGCGGTCAACTTTTTTAGCTATTTCTGGATTATTAGTCATAATAACCCCACCACGAGCTCCACGAAGAGTTTTGTGAGTTGTTGAAGTAATGATGTCAGCATAACCTACTGGTGAAGGATGCACTCCAGCAACGATAAGTCCAGCAATATGAGCAATATCAACCATTAATTTAGCACCAACTTTATCACAAATTTCTCTAAATTTAGCAAAATCTATAATTCTTGGATACGCTGAGTAACCAGCAATAATTAAATCTGGTTTTTCAATTTGGGCTTGCTTAAGAATTTCGTCATAATCAAGTAAACCGTTTTTATCTAGTTTATATGAAACTGCTTCATAGAAAATTCCACTAAAGCTTATTTTGTACCCATGAGTTAAATGACCACCGCAATCAAGTGAAAGACCCATGATTTTTCCGCCACTTGGAACAACTGAAGCTATTGCTGCAGCATTAGCAACACTTCCAGAATATGGTTGAACATTAGCATATTCTACATTAAAAAGTTTTTTTAATCTTTCAATCGCTAAAGATTCGACAATATCTACATTTTCACAAGAACCATAATATCTTTTACCTGGATAACCTTCACCATATTTATTTGTCAAAACTGAGCCTTGTGCTTTAAGAACATCTTCTGAAGCGTAGTTTTCTGAAGCGATTAATTCAATATGATTTTCTTGTCTAACTAATTCATTATTAATCGCATTTTGTACATCTATATCATTTAATTTAATTTTTTGATACATATATTCTCCTATTTATTATATTTATTATTAATTAATTCAATTTCTTGTTCAGTTCCATAAATTCTTAAAGTAATATTTTTTGTATTTTCTTTGTGATATTCATCAATTTGAACAATGTCAAAAACATTAGTAACATTTTTAATTTCATTAATTTTTTGTGAAATATATTCATCTTTATTTAAAATGAAAGTCAAATCAATTGTTTTTAGTGGATCATAATTTATGTCACTAAATTTAACTTTTTGTGTATTTTTTTCAAGTAAGATTTCTGCATAAAATGCATCAGTATTATCAAATTTAGGGTGAATTTTTCCAAATCAGCCAACTAATTTGTTTTCAACATAAATTTTAGCTGAAACATTTGGATGAATCATAGAATTGTCTTTAAATGGTTTGAATTCGACATTATTGAACTTGAATATATTTAATATATCCTGTTTAATTTCAAAATAATTTTTAATTGTTGAAGCAATACCACAAACAAATTTATTGTCATTGATCATACCAATTTCAAAAATGTTTAATAATTCAATTTTTCTTTTTTGATTATGTTCAACTACTTCTTGAAGTGAAGGGATAATACTATTTCTAATTTGTTCTCTTTCTTTTGATACAAAGGTAAGTAATGAAACAGATTTTTCAAAATTAAATGGATTCAATTGATTTTTAATTTTAGAAATTAATGAGAAAGTTCTAACTTCTTGATATCCGTTTGATTGAATTAATTCTTTAAGATTATTTCTAGTTTTAGTTAATAATGGTTTTATATTAGGTTGAACCGGTTCAAAGTTATTGTATGAATAAAATCTAAAGATCTCTTCAATAATATCTTCAAAAAATTCAATATCATAACGATAATTAGGAACTTTAACAACTTCTTCTGTAAATTCAAAACCTAATTTAGAAAGTTTAATTAAAGTTTCGCTAAATTTTGATTTTACTTCATTTACAGTCACACCAGCATAAAGTGCTAGTTTTTCATAGTTTATTTTAATTTCTTTTTTAGTTAAATTTTCTGGACAATTTACAACATTTGAAATATTAAATTGTGCTAAGTTTGTTCTTAAAAAGTTTAATGCTCTTACTGAAATTTCTGGGCTAATTACTCTAGAAGCTTGATTTGAAGAATTTGACTGCATTTTAATTTCTTTGGCGCTATGTCTTACTTGAGAAGGATTGAACACTCCAATTTCAAAAGCAAAATTAACTGTTTGATCAGTAACTTTTGATTTTTCAAGTCCCATAACAGATGCTAATGAAATTTCACCGTTTTCATCATAAATAGCTAAGGCGTTTTTAACCTCAACTTCTTTATTTCCTAATATATTTGTTTTACCTGTAAATAAATCACAAGAAATTTCATTTCCAATTTTATCTCTATCATAAACATGACAAGTAGCACCAGTATATAAAAGAGTTAGATTAGTTAAATTAACAAAGAAACCTAAATTAGCATCAATATCATGTTTAGCTAAAAATAATTTTGTCTGTAAATCTGTATCAATTTTATTTGTATTATTTACTTCAAAGAACATTAGTTCATTAGCTAGTTTTTTTTGTACTTTTAAGTTTGATTCAAATGAATTTTTTACTTCTGTAAAATTAAAATTAAATTCTTTATTATAGTAAGCACTTATTTCATTTGCTAAAGTGAAATATGAATTGGCATCATTTCTATTTGCGGTTGTACTAACGTCAATAATATAGTCATCTAAACCAAGTTTTTTAATTGGATCATCATTTAATGATGCAAAATCTTTAGGTAAAACTAAAACATGATCACCATTTTTGTCAACTAGTTCATGTTTATAATTTAATTCACTTAAAGCAGCAAACATACCTTCTGATTTAATACCTTTAATCTCTCTTTCAGAAAAAATAAAGTCATTTTTGCGTGAACCAATTGGGAAAAATACAACTAAATCTCCAACTTTTAAAATTGTATCTGTTGTTTGAATAACGCTTGTTCCTTGATTATGTTCAACAGTTGTAACAGTTAAACGTTTATCATTTGGATTGATGTATAAATCCTTGATAATACCGAATTTTAATCCTTCAACATCTGCAAATTTTTCAATACTTTCAACTTCAAACCCTAAACTGTTAATCACTTTAGTAATTGATGTATCTAAATTAATCTCTGGTAGTAATTCTTTAAGCTTATTTAACGATATTAACATATTACTCCTTTATTTAGTGCTAAAATCAATTTCTGATTGATTTAATTCTTTTAATTTTTGGTTTATTTTAAGAAAAAGATGTCCATCCTTAAAACTTTTGTTGTATGAAAGAGGACTTGGGTGAGATAAACGAATTATTTTCTCAATTTTAATATTTGCCTTTAAGTAGGTTTCATATGCTTGGTTACCTAAAGCAACATAAATGACATTTTTATTTTCTTTTTCAACTTCTTTTAAAACTTCAACTATAAACAATTCTCAACCAAAGCTTTTGTGAGAATTAGCTTGAGATTGACTAACTGTAAGCTGAGTATTCAATAACAAAACACCTTGCTTAGCTCAATTTTCTAACGAATTTGATTTAAGTGAAACTGATGGATAATCCTTTTGCAGTTCAATAAAAATGTTTTGTAAAGTTTTTGGTCTTTGTTTTTGATTCATTGAACTAAAAGCTAAACCATCTGCAAAACCTTTGGTTGGATAAGGATCCTGACCCAAAATCACTACTTTAGTTTCATTAACCTGAAAAAATTCAAAAGCACGGAACATTTTAGTTTGCTCAGGAAAAATTTCAGAGATTTTTTCAGCTTCAGAAAGTTTTGTAATGATTTTTTGGAAATATTCTTTTTTACCTTCAGACTGTAAAATTTTTAATCAACTATCTTTCATTATTGAATTGCTCCAAAATTCTTAAATCATTTTTATATAAATCTCTTATGTCTGATATACCATATTTAATCATTGTGATTCTTTCAATACCAACACCAGCAGCAAAACCATTTAAGTTTTTATCAGTATAACCAGCAGCACTTAAAACATTGGGGTGCAACATACCAGCTCCAAGAACTTCGATTCATCTATTTTTGTAGAAGATATCCACTTCAACTGAAGGTTCAGTGAATGGAAAATAACTTGGTCTTAATCTAATTTCAAGTTCTTCTTCGAAAACATAACTTAAAAGTGATTTTAAGGTTCAAATTAAATTAGGGAAACTAACTTTTCCAACACTTACAAAATCTACTTGAGTAAATTGGTGTGAATGAGTTGCGTCGTCTTCATCATTTCTATACACTTTTCCTATAGCGTAAGTTGAAAACTCTTTATTAGCGAATCTTTCTAATTCTACTGCTGTAATCCCAGTATTATGTGTTCTAAGTAAAGTGGTGGAATTAATATAAAGTGAGTCATGCATTGCTCTAGCTGGGTGATCTTGAGGAATATTCAATCTTTCAAAGTTATATAGATCACTTACTATTTCGCCAGCTTCGCTTTGGAAATAACCATGTTGATTAAATCACTCTTTCAATCTATTTTCAACAATAGTGATTGGATGAAGAGAACCTACTTTATGAGTTGGTTTAGTTACATCAATAAATTCACTTTGAATTTTTTTACTAATTGAAATTTCTTTAACTCTTTCTTCAGCTAATTTAAAAAATTCTTCATATTCATTTCTTAGTTTGCTTAATTTCATTCCAATTTCTTTTTTCATTGAAGGTTCACAAGTTTTTATTTGGTTTTGAAGTTCAAAAATTTCTCCGCCTTCAGAATAAACTTTATTTTTGTAAACTTTTAAATCTTCTAAAGTATTAATATCTTCTAACTTTAATTGCATTATTACTCCTGACTATTAAATTTTTTAATTTGTTCTCAGTATTGTTTAATCTTTTGTTCGTTTGAATTAGTTCCGAATTCAAAAATTTTAGTATTAAGTAATTGTTTTGGTAAATAATTTTGTTTTACATGATTATTTGGAAAATCATGTGGATATTTATACCCAATTCCTTCACCTAATTTTGACGCTGATTTATAATGTGAATCACGAAGATAATTTGGAATAGGATATATTTTTCCTTGGTCAATTAAATTTCTTGCGTTACTAAAAGATTTGTAAGTTGAATTACTTTTAGGACTTAATGATAGATCAACTATGGCAAAACCTATTGGTAAATTAGCTTCAGGAAAACCTAGTTTTTCAACAGCCTCAAAAGCTAAATTTACTCTAACAGTTATATTTGGATTAGCTAAACCTATATCTTCATAAGCTACACAAAGCATTCTTCTAAAAAGTCCTTGGAAATCGCCACTTTTAAGAATTAATGCTCCATAATATAAAGCTGCGTCTGGGTCACTACCCCTCAGAGATTTATGAAAGGCACTTAAATTATTATAATGCGCACTAGATTCCATGTCACTGTAAAAACTTATATTCGGGATAACTTTTTTAATCAATTCTTTATCAACTTTAGTTTTTTTATCATTTATCATAGCTAACATTTGCAAATTATTTAATGCACTACGATAATCTCCTGCTCCACTGCGGCTTAAATCTAGCAATTCTTCATAACCTATTTCTAAGTCAGGGAAATGGGTTTTAACAACTTTTTCGAGTGCTTTAGCGATTGTATCCTCATTTATTTTTTCGAATTGAACTATTTGCATTCTACTTCTTAAAGCTGGATTCACCCTAAAATAAGGATTTTCGGTTGTGGTTGCATAGACAATGATTTTATCAAACTCTAGATAAGAAAGCAGAATATCTTGTTTATCCTTATTCAATCTATGAATTTCATCAATAATTAAAATATCACTAGTTTCTATTTTATTTAATAAATCATTTTTAGATTCGATTGTTGAATTAAAGTAACTGTATTTTAGACCCATATCATTAGCTAAAGCAACTGCAGAACTAGTTTTTCCTGTCCCACTTTCTCCAAAGAAAATAAAACTAGTAGCTAACTTATTTTTAGCTACTTCTTTAAGTAAATGAACTGCATTTTCTTGTCCTATAATTTCTTCAAGAGTCTTAGGACGTAATTCATTGGCTAGGTTATACATATTACATTTAATATTTTATTATTTTATTTAAAATAGATAAATTTAAATAAAACATATGACTATTGAATCTAAAGAAAAAACATCCGAAGATGTTAATTCTACAATTCAATATTTTTAATGCTTTCAGTTATATCTCTAATAAATAGTTCAAGATCATCGTCATTAACAAATTTTTCTTGAATATTAGTAATATGATCACTTATAACACCATCTTTTAAAACGTAAATCTCATTAGTTAATTTTCTAATTTCGTTTGAATCATGACTTATCAAAAGCATTGTTCCGTTGTATTTATTGATATAGCTTTCAATAATATCTCTAACTTTAATTTTAGTATCAGCGTCAAGACCTGCAGTAAATTCATCAAGGATAAGTAATTTAGGTTTTGAATATAAAACAAAGAATAAATCAACTTTTTTTCTTTGCCCACCACTAAGCCGATCATATCTCATTTTTAGATAGTTTTCTATTTGAAGAATTTCATAAAGTTTTTTGATAAATTCCATATCCAAAATTTCTTTAAAATTAGTAATTAAAAGTTTATATAAATCTTTAACAGTTGGTTTTTTTAATTCTATTTCATTTTGAAATTGAAGAGCAATACTTTCTTTTGGTGAGATAAGATAATCATAGTTATAAATTATTTCACCACTAGTTAGTTCAGAATAACCTGCAATAATTTTAGCTAAAGTTGTTTTACCTGAACCGTTTTTACCAACTAATGCTATTCTTTGTTGTTCTTCGATATTTAAATTAATTCCTTTTAAAACTTCTGTTTTATCCTTTTTAACTAATGAACTTTTAAATTCCTTATGTAAATCTTTAATTTCAATAATTGTTTTACTCATATTTTCCACTCTTTCAGAAATAACGATATCCTAAATAACTTAACATTCCAACTGTATAAATACTTCTAAAAACTCATAAGATAATATCAGCTTGTTCTTGTGTAATAAAGTTAAATCCATTCTTATCAGCTGCATCACTAATTAGTCCCGCAAACGCTACAAGATCAATTTTGAATGGATTGATTAAAACATAGAATATAGATTCAAAGACTGCTAATACAGTAGCAAATTCATAATTTATTATAGTTTTTTCAACATATCCAACAAGTGGTGCTTCTACATAAGTATGTGATAATAAAGCAGAAAGGAAGAATAAACTAATAATAGGTAATAAAATTTCAAATAGTAAAACAGGTATCAAAATTGTGTTGGTTGCTTTTTGTACAAATTTTTTATCCATTTTATATCTAAATAAATCTACAACTATATACGTAATTCCTGTTATAAAAATATAGTACATCAAGAATTTAGTTAGTCCTAATAGTTCATTTTTGAAAAAATCACTGGTTAAACTATATTTTGTATTTGCACTTATTGCTGCTATACCTATTAAATCTATGATGATAAAGGTCAATATAGCATAAGATAAAAATATTAAAGATGAAATTAGTGGTATAAATTTAATATTTTTTTCATGTGTAGTAATTAACAAAGTCTTTCTGATATAGGTATTTCTTATTTTGTATTCTAAATTAACGAAAAATAATGCTAAAGGTAATATAAAGAACAATCCATTACTTGTTATAGCAGTACTTAGGCTTTGTATTGGTCCATTTTGTAACCATTTAGATATAGCAATTCCAACATAGTATAAAAATGGTATTTCTAAACTTTCTTTTTTATTAAAATCTTTATATGAAAAAGATATCATCGAACCAATAATACTTGTAAGTATCAATATACCAAAAATAACTGATAAAGTTATTAATCAACCTAGATTTAATTGAAGTCAAATCTTACGTTGAATTTTCTTTCTAATTTTAATTTCATTTTTCATATCTAAATTTTATATTATTAAAAATTTCTATTTCATAAATTATAGTTTTAAGCATTTAATTTAATTAAGATTGTGGAAATAATATGAAAAATAAAAACGTAAGATGAACTTACGTAATTTCTATTTATTTTCATTTTGATATCTAAGCACTTCGGCATTACAATCAGCAATAAGCGCATCAATTTGGTCAAAACTTTCTAAAATACATCCTGAAGCGCGATCATGTCCGCCACCATTTCACTTACGAGCAACGACATTAACAAGTGGTCCATTTGATCTAAGTTCAACTCTAATTTTGCGATCTTCTTCTTCCGTGAATTGCACTCAAATAGGATAACCCTCAATATTTCCAATTGCATTAACTCTAATTGAAGATTGAGGAGTTTTGTTAAATGATAAAGTTTCTTCAAGAGAGTTTTTGATATAAGCTACTTGTCCATTTACTTTAAGTGTTGAAACTAATCAAGAGTTAAATTGTATTTCATTTAATGAAGTTTTTGAGAGATTCGAGTGAATAAAATCACTTTCAAGTCCATTATCATATAACATTGCAACAAGTCTAAAAGTTCTTGCACTAGTTTTATCATACAAGAATCTACCTGAGTCAGTATTAATTCCTAAATATAATAAGTTTGCAGCTCTTTTTGTCATTTTTCAGTTATTTACAAAAGCTAATTGAGCAATCATCTCATCAGCGGCAATATAACTAGAATCAACTCATTTAGAATTTTTATCAAGATCATCTTCATTAGGGTGATGATCAATTCTAAGTGTTTCCGCAAAAATATTTTTGTCTAAAACTTCTCTGCATTCAATTCTTTCTTTAAAATTTGCATCAACTATAACCCCAAGTGATTTAGCAAGTATTTCATCTGAAGGAATTTCATCATGCACTAAATTAAGAAATGCAAAATTTCCCTTAGTATCACCAATTGCGTAAATTTTCTTATTTGGATAATTAGTTTGCAAAAGTTCTTTAAGACCAAATTGACTTCCTAAACAGTCACCATCAGGTCTGATGTGATGAAAAATAACGATTGAGTCATATTTTTCTAATAATTCTGTAGCAATTTTTTCATTTCCTATTAACATAATCTCTCCTAATTATTTAATTTTGCAAATTCTACTAATGTAGGAATTAAAACACCTTGAGGTTCACCCTTAATATCAGCTGTGAAAGCAACATCACAGTGAATATATGGAACATCATTAGTAAATTCTTTTAAGAACATTGCTGCACTATTTGAGTCAGATTTTGAACTTGAAGAGTAGTTGTTTAAATCAGCAACTTTTGATTCTTTATTTGATTTGTGGAAGTCTTCATGAAGTGGCATTCTTCAAACTTTTTCATAGCTAGCATTTGCTGCTTGATTGAATAATTCTCATTTTTTGTCATCTGTTGATCAAATTCCTGTGTAAACTGAACCAAGTGCATAACTAAGTGAACCTGTTAATGTTGCAACATCAACTAATTGTGTTGCTTTAAGTTCGCTTGCACCATAATAAAGACCATCAGCAAGAACTAAACGTCCTTCAGCATCTGTGTCTGTAACTTCAACCCATTTTCCACTCATTGATTCATAAATATTTTCAGGAAGTGAAGCGTCATTAGCTAATCTATTGTCTGTTATCATCATAACCGCTGAAGCATTAACTTTTAGTTTTAATTGAGCCATGGCTTTAACTGCATATGCAACAATTACTGAACCAGACATATCAAATTTCATACCACCCATGTGATATCCTTTAGTGTTTACTCCTCCGGTATCAAAAGTAATTCCTTTTCCTACATAAACATTGTGTTCTTTAGATTCAGGGTTGTTTTTGTATTCAATAACAACAACTCTAGGTTCATGAGTACTTCCTTTATTTACCGAAAGTAGTAAACCCATATTTAATTCTCTAATTTGAGCTTTGGTTAGTACTCTAACTTTAAGATTTTCAATATTTTTAAAATCATCAGCAATTTTTTCTGCTAAAACTTCAGAATTCAAGAAGTTTTCAGGCATAATTTGAAGATTTCTACAGTCATTAACCGCTTGTGAGATAACAGTAACGTCATTTATCAATTCTTTGTATTGACTAAAGTTTTCTACAACAACATTAATGCTAAATTCTTTTTCTTCTTCAACTTTTTCAGATTTTTTATTTCTTTTGAATAATTTTGCTTCATTAAAATTAAAATCTGAAATCAATAATCTAATTAAGTTTTGTTCGCTTAAGTCATTTTTAACAAAACTTTTTAGATCAATATCAATATTTGAATCTACAGCAAAAATTTTAGAAATTTGCTTTTTAAGTTCAAAGTAGTTATATTTTTGTTCTTCAAAATATAAATATGCTTTATTAGTTGATTTATCAATAAGAAAACTTCCATTTTCTTTTTTAACAAATTTAGGTGCATTTTGTTCCAAAACCGCACTAACTAATAAATTTTCTGAGTTAAATTTATCTATAAAATTTAATTTTTTCATTTTATTTTTCCTTCTCGTTTAAGTATTCATCTATAGCACATTGTGAAGCTTGTCGGTAAGCTCTAATTAAACCACCAGCACCGAGTTTAATTCCACCAAAATAACGAATAACAACAACCAATACATTTTCTACATTTTTTAGTCTGATTAAATCTAAAATCGGACGTCCAGCTGTGTGTTTTGGTTCACCATCGTCATCATACCCTGCTTCTTCAACGTTATTTTCATTAATAAAAAGATATGCACTGCAGACATGTCTAGCTTTTTTATATTCTAATTTTATTTGTTTAACAATTTCAGAAGCCTCTTTTTTGGATTTAATTTTATATGCTTTAGAATAAAATGTCGACTTTTTAATAATAATTTCATTCATTTATATTATGATTATATTACAATTATTTTTAAATTAAAAGTATAATTAATTAAGTTAACGGAGGAAGTTTGATATTATCAATTTTAGGTTTTTTATTTATATTGTTATTAGTGGTATTAGTACTAAAATTTATTCTTAAGTTGACTTTTGTTATTATTGGGATAACAGTCATAGTTTTAGTTGTATTAGGAATACTAGGTATTGTTGGTATGGCTTTAAATGGTATTGGAGCATTCCTGTTCTAAACTTAAATCAACAAATTAAAATAATATAGGAGATAAAAATGATTATAGGAAATTCTAAAGTAGCGATTGACGCAATTAAAAAATATGATTCAATTATAATTTTTCATCACATTAGACCTGATGGTGACTGTTTGGGAAGCCAAGCTGGATTAGCTGAATTAATTAGAACTAATTTTCCAGAAAAAAAAGTTTATACAGTTGGAAATAGTATGCACACTTTTGACTTTATGGAATATGAGTTTGCAGATTTTGACAAAATTGACTTCAACAACTCTTTAGCAGTAGTTGTAGATGCTTCAAGCGGTGACAGAATTGAATGTGCTGAACTTTTATATGAAAACAGAACAACTGCTAAATTAAGAATCGATCACCATCCAAATGATGCTGATATCAAATATGATTATAACTGAATAGATGAACATTATGTGGCTGCAGCTGAAATGATCGCTCAAATTGCTAAAGATGGTAATTTTAAGGTTACTAATAAAGCTGCTGGACATATTTATTTAGGAATTAATACTGACTCAGGAAGATTTTTATATCCTGATACATCAGCAAGAACACATGAATTAGTAGCATTTTTAATGAGAGAAGGAAATTTCCATCCACAAAAAATTCATGCTGAATTGGGTAAACGTTCATTAAAAGATATTCAATTTATTGGTGCTATTTTAAGTGGTTTTGAGAAAAAAGGAAGAGTATTATATTACAAAATAACAACTGAAATTATGAATAAATTCAACATGAATTCTTTAGAAGCAGCTATTTATGTAAATGAATTAGCTAACATTGAAGATAACAGATGTTGAGCATTCTTTATTCAGTTAGAGGATGGAAAAGTTCGTGGTAGATTGCGTTCAAATGGACCGCTTGTTAATGTTGTAGCTCGTGAATTTAATGGTGGTGGACATGATAATGCTGCTGGTATAACTTTAGATTCATGAGATCAAGTTGATTTAGTTTTAGACAAATTGAATCAAGCTATTGTTGAATTTGAAAAATAATAAAAATATAAGCTTTAAGGCTTATATTTTTATTTTCTGTGATTTTTGTTGTAATTCAACTCAATGTATTTTTCGATCTCTTCAACCATATTTAATTTTTCTCATGTAAATGATTCTTCATTTCTTCCGAAATGCCCAAAACAAGCTGTTTTAGCATAAATAGGTTTTTTAAGATCAAGTTTTTCAATTATTCCTCTTGGAGTTAAATCAAATAAATCATCAACCATCTTTTGAATAAATTTAATTGGATATTTATGTGTTTTAAACGTATTAATTGCTATTGAAATTGGTCTAGCTTTACCTATTGCATAAGCTATTTGAATTTCAATTTTTGAACATACACCGGCCGCAACAAGATTTTTACAAATTCATCTTGCAGCATAGGCGGCTGAACGATCTACCTTAGTGGCATCTTTACCACTGAAAGCTCCACCACCATGATGCGCATATCCACCATAAGTATCAACAATAATCTTTCTTCCAGTTAAACCAGTATCACCAATCGGACCACCGATTACAAATTTACCTGTTGTATTAATTAAAATTCTATTAGCTTTATCAAAACCATATTCATTTAATACAACATTAATGATGTTTTCGATTATAAATGTATTAAATTCTTCTTTATTATAGTCTTCAGCATGTTGAATAGACATTAAAACAGTATCGATTTTTACATTTTCAAAGTCTGTATAATCAACAGTTACTTGACTTTTCATGTCAGATTTAGCTCATTTAAATTTACCATTAACTCTAAGTTCATCGGCTTTTTGAACTAATTTATGAGCTAAAGTAATTGCTAGGGGCATATAATCTTTAGTTTCGTTTGTAGCAAAACCAAACATTATACCTTGATCTCCAGCTCCTAGATTATCATTTTTCTTAACTACTCCCTGTGCAATGTCAGGACTTTGTTTTTTAATATCTGTAAAGAAATTAGTGTCATATGAATAATATCCTAAATTCTTTAATACATTCTTTGCTATTTCGACAACATCAATTTTTGCTTGTGATTCAACTTCACCAGCAATCATAACATTTTTTCCACTAGCCATTGTTTCAATAGCCACCCTTGAATTTGGGTCTAATTTTAAGTATTCATCAAGAATTGAGTCAGAAATTTGGTCACAAACTTTATCTGGATGACCTTTTCCAACGGATTCAGATGTAAAAAGTTTTTTCATTTATCCTCCCTTTTAATTAGCACAGGAGTTAACTCAAGCATGTTGGTTTTTACCCTAACTATCCACCTTGCTTCACGTAGGTTGGCAATGGTCACAGCCGTCAAGCTACCATACTCTATATGCTAATTGGATTTATATTATATATTAATATAGTTTTAAATTCGCTAATACCCAAATCTTTTTAATTCATTTTCATTATCTACTCATTTTTTAGATACTTTAACTTTTAGTCTTAAAACAACTGGTTCACCTAAAAGATTTTTTATTTTTTCTCTTGCTATTGTTCCAATTTGTTTAATCTTAGAAGCTCCAGCACCTATAACCATGCCTTTTTGAGAATCTTTTTTAACATAAATATTTGCATCAATTTCAATAGGAGATGTGTATTCATTAAATTCAGTTATTTCAACTGCTATCGAATGTGGTAATTCTTCATAGAGATTGTTGATAGCTGCTTCACGAATAATTTCTTGAGCTATAAAACGAATACTTTTATCTGTTATAAAATCGTCATCATAATAAACAACATCTTCATAAGCGAATTTTTTAATTGCATCGATTACTCCATTAATAGATCTTTGATCATTAACTGAGCAGCTAATAATTTCGGAGAAATTGTACTTTTGTAACTCTTCGATTTTTTCAGTCAATTTTTCAGGTTGACCTTTAATTTTGTCAATTTTAGAAATTACAGCAACTTTATTTTTAACATTTTTAAGATTTTCTAAAATTATCGAATCACCTTTACCGATTTTTTCATCAGCTGGGCTCAAAAATAAAATAACATCTGCTTCAGGAATTGAGTCAAACGCATTTTTATTTAAATGTTCACCCAATTTATTTTCAGGTTTATGAATACCGGGAGTATCAACAAAAACGATTTGAGTTTCATCATCAGTTAAAACACCAGTAATTTGATCTCTGGTAGTTTGAGGGGTGTCAGTAACAATTGATAATTCATATGAAAGTATTTTGTTCATTAGCGAACTTTTTCCAACATTAGGGCGCCCAACGATGGAAACAAAACAAACTTCTTTTTTCATTGGTTCCATAATTATTTAAATAAATCTCCTGAACGAACTGCGAATGGTACAATTTCAGACACTTTATTTATTCTTACTTTTTTACCATCATAAGAATATTGGTACACTAACGAATCATCACTCATAAATTCACTTATTACTTGTCTGCATCCGGCACATGGACTAATAACATCATCATTTAAATAAGAAATAATATGAATTTCCCTAAAATTACCAACTTTAGCTCCTCTAGCTACTGAACCAAATAATGCTGATCTTTCAGCGCATAAACCAGAAGGATATGCAGCATTCTCAACATTAACGCCAGGATATTCATTTCCTAATTCATCAATAGCAATAGCTGCTACAGCAAATTTAGAATATGGGCAATAAGATTTTTTTAACAACTCTTGTAAATCAGTTAATTTCATTTTAATCCTCTCTTGTGATATTTAATGGGTTAAAGATTTCATCTACGATTCTATTCATTTCAATTCTTTCATTTTCTTCTTCATGATCATACCCCATTAAATGCACTAATCCATGTGTAAATAAATAACAGAATTCTCTTTTAACACTATGATTAAATTCATTTGCTTGAGCAATTACTTTTTCATAACTTACGACTAATTCACCTAAATGAACAAACGGTAAAGTATCATATAATCCATCATTTCCAAAATCAAATGAAAGAATATCAGTAGCATAATCCTTACCTCTATATTCTTTGTTTAATTTTTGAATTTCTTCATTATTAACTATAGTTAAATCAACATTAATATGTTTTTCAATATTGAAATATTTAGCTAAATTTAAAATTATTTGAATTAATTCTTTTTTAAATTCAATCTTAAATTCAGTTTGATTATCAATGCTGAGTTCAATATCACTTTTTTTCATATTTTATATTATATTAGAATTTGAGCATTCACTGATAAAACTTCATTGTTTCGACTGGAATTTTTACTAAAGCATTATTACTAATTAAATTTAATTTTTCAAAATTAGAATTAAAGAATATTTCGAATGAATTTTCATCAATTTTAACAAGTGTTATATCAACAGCAGTTTTATCATTTTTTAGAACTAAAAAAGCAGAATAATTGATATTTTCTTCTAAATCTTTAGTGTAATTTATATAGTATTTTGAATCAAACTCACTTATGTAAAAACTTTGATAATGTTTAATATCAACATTAAAAAATAAATAAAATCCAAAAAATAATAAAACCAAAAGAATAGTGATTAGAAAATAAATTTTAAATGAGGTTCAATTTTTCAATATTTACCCTTTGTGAATCATTAAATAAATAATTTTGATTATGACTTATTTCAATAAAAATACAACTATTAAATTCTTCTTTGATAATTTCTTTTATATAGTTAGTTATTTTAATATCCATATTCTCAAAAAATTCATCAAAAACTATAACATCTGGGTTAAATGTAAATAGTTTGATTACTGATAAAATTCTTTTTTGACCTGTCGAAAGATTCGTAGCATTATTTAAAATTAATTTAGAGTAGTCTAAATCGTAAAATTTTAATATTGAATTAAAGTCATATTTTTTAAATCTTTTTAGTACTTTTGGTTCATAATGTTTCTGGTTAAATAGATATTCTTTAACAGTTAGATTAGCAAAATATTCCTCATTTGTAAGTAAATAAACTTTTGAAGCTATATTATCTATTTGTTCGATATTTGTATTATTAATTAAAACTTGACCACTTTCTGAACTAACAAGATTACAAATTAGTTTACAAAGTAAACTTTTACCTGAACCATTTTTACCAATTATTATTACATTTTTATCAATTAATAAATTATGTATTTTAAGTTTGTTCTTACCCATAAATTTAACTGTAATATCTCTTATTAAAATTCTGTTTATTTTCTGATTTAAATAATTTTTACTTACTTTGTTATTGTCTAACACTTCACTAAAGACACCAAATTTGAATAAACTATTTTTATAATCAATATAATCACTTAAAATTACACAAGTACTTTTTATAGGGTTAAAAATGAAATTTGAACATGTTATAAAAAAGATTAGTTCATTTAAGTTCACTTTATTATTTCATAATTGAATAACACCAATTAAAATTAATAAAAGCGGAAAAACAATATTTAAATATTCCGATAAATCCAAGATATGATTATTTGAATCATTTATTTTATTTTGACTTTTAATAAGTTTATCAATACTTTGACTTTCCTTAGTTAACATAAAATTTTTAAATTCATCTGTAGAACTATTTCTCAATAAGTTAGCAAGATCATCTTGTAAAGTTGCTTCAGAAATTAAAATTTCATTAAAATTAGCTTTATTTTTATATTGATAAACATAAATAATTATTGAAATAACTAGGTAGACAAAAGCAAAAATTAAAATGCTAATTAGAAGTATATTATTTATAAAAAATAAAAATATACTTAAAAATAGGATAGAAATAACGTTAATAAATATTTCTGCAAAGAATTGTTGTTCAAATTTCAATATTGTTATATAAGAGTTAATTTTGTCGTTTATTTCTTGGCTAGAATATTTAAATTTAATATTTTTGTCATTAAAAAATAAATACTTTCAAACTTGGCTGCGCTTCTGTTTAAATTTTTCAAGAATTGCTCTATTGAGTAAATTAAAACTAATTCTTTTAATTAAAAATGAGATGAAAACCAGTCAGCTGTACAGTAAAAAAATTAAACATAAATTCACTAAATCATAGTTTTGTGTAAATTCTGAGATAAAAACTTTACTTAAAAATGGAATTATAAAAATCACTAGCGTTGAAATAACTCTAAAAAATAAATAAGTTAAATTTATGTTGTAAACAAATTCTTTTTTATTTAAAATATTACTTTTTACATTATTTTTTATAGGATAAAAATTAAGTACTAATCCTAAAAATTTATTTTTAAATTCACTTTCTTTTACCTTTACATTACCTTTAATTGGGTCAAAATAGTAAACTAAATTACTCTTAATTTTCTTAAGAATTACCATATGTTGAATTTCTCCATCGCTAATAATTATAGAAAGAGGTAATTCATCTTTATTTATAGATTTAAGTTGATCAAAATTGCAATTAAACACTTCAAAAGCAATATTAGCAAAACGTGCAACTCTTTCAAGTTCGCTTAAAGTAATCCCGCTTTGTGAATAATGAACCATGTTTTTTAGTTTAATTAAATCAAGTTTCTTCCTAAAAAATTTTTTGTAAAAATATTCTAAGTTAACTAAGGCACAGTCTTTAGGGTCTATTTGTTTCATCTCACCAATATATGTTATAATAATAAAACTGTTAGAAAAAGTGTACTAAAAAGGTAAAATAAGGGGAAAATATGAAAAAAATTGTTGCACTTGCTAGTGATCATGCCGGCTTTGAACTTAAAGAAGGTCTTAAAAAATATGTTCAAAGTTTAGGTTATGATACAATTGATTTAGGACCTGATAATGATAAAAATCCAGTATCATATGCTGAAAAAGGAAAAGAATTAGCTGAATATGTTGACAGTAGAAAACCAGATTTTGGAATTGCCGTTTGTGGAACTGGATTAGGAATTTCATATGCGTTAAACCGTCATTTACACATTAGAGCAGCTAGAGTTGTAAGTAAAGAAGATGCAAAATTAGCAAAATTACATAATAATGCTAATGTGTTATGTTTTGGTGGTCGTCAAGTAAAACTAAAAGATGCTGAAGCTATGGTGGATGAATTTATTAACACTGAATTTGAGGGTGGAAGACATCAATCAAGAATTGATGAATTAGATAACTAATTGGCTTCGGTCAATTTTTTTGTACTTTTTTTCTTTTTTAGTACATCTTTATTATTTATGACATCTACTAGTGAACATAAATTAAATTTAATGAGGAAATATGAAACAAAAAAGAATTACAAATAAAACTAAAATAAGTGTAAGCACTTTATGTACCGCTGCAGTTTTAGCTGCTACACTAATTCCGCTTAGTGTGAAATATTGTTCTGCGGTTAAAACAATTGAACAAAAGGATGAAGAAATTAGATTACTGAAATTAAAAATTTCTAATTTAACTAGTGAAAAAGAAAAGTTAATTGAAGAAAAAGAACAATTAACTACTGAGTTAAATAACTTAAACACTTTATACAATAAACTTAAAGAAAATTATGAAAAAACTTTAGGTAATTTTAAAAGTATTACAAATAGTATTTTAGAGAGAAATAATAATTATGAAACAATGCTAGAAAATTACTATAAGAGTTTAAATAACCCTGATACTAATATTGAAAATGAAATTGAAGAAACAGTCGATTTTGAACTTGAATTAGAGAAAATGCGTCAAGGAATTAAAGATAAAGTCAGTGAATATGTAAGATGTATTGAAAGTAAAATTAGTGAATTAGAAACTAATAATAGTACAATTTTTACTCAAAATGAGTTAAGTAAGTACATTAATCGACTTAAAGAGATTAAAGATTTTGGATTTAATCTCTCACTTGAAAACGCTGAAGAAATTGCTAGTGGAGTAAAATGAATATCTCAATCTGAAAAAGAATTGAATAATGTTTTAAGTCAGATTAATACTCTTTATGCATCAAAAATTGCTGAATTAGAAGAGATTATTACTCAAAAAGATGAAATTATTGAAAATAGTTTTAATACTGCAAAAAATATGGTGGAACAAGCTATTAATTTAACTAAAAATCAAATTGATTATTTAGAAACATTAAAAGAAATAGCATATAAATTTGTTAATCGAGATTATAGTAGTTATAGTACAGAAGAATTTGCTAATAGTATGCGTAATGAAGCATATTCACTAATTAATGAAATTAATGACTATTCTAATAAAGCGTTAAGAACTTTAGATGAAGCAAAAAGTGATTATGAAAAAGCAATTAAAACTAAAAATATTGATGATTTTAGTACTATTAATATTGAAAGTTTTCCTATTAAAAACAAAACTTTTACTAAGTTAATTGAAGCATTAAATAATAGAGATTATGAAGCACTTTTCAATAAAAACCTTGAAAATTGAACAAATTATAATAATGAAGTAGCTAAATATAAACAAGCTATGGATGAAAATGCTGAATTACAAGCAAAAATTCAAGCTGCTAATAATCAAATTGATACCTTAAACAGTGAATTAAATACTGCTAAAGAAAATATAACTAATTTAGAAAGTTTAATTCAAAATAATTTTAATGATACTTTAATTCACACTAAGGAACTTTTAAGCAATTTAATTTCTAGTTTAGAACAAGAAAATTTAGATGAATTAAATGAAGTAGCACAAAATTTACATACTCAATTAGATATTTTAAATCAGTTAATAAGTGAAAGTATTGATAGTGAAAATGTAAGTGAAAATCAGACTAAACTTTATAGTGCAATTGATGCAATACAAAATATTATTGAAACTTATAAAAATATTCGTGTTTTACCACTAGAAGCAATCGTAATTAATTTAGCACAAAAAATTAGTGAATTAAATACTGAAATTGATGAGTTAACAAATAAGTTAAATACTGTAAATACTGAATTAAATAGTTTAAGTTTAGAAAACAGTGAAAATAAAGAGAGAATTAGTGAATTAACCTTAATTAAGGAAACTTTAGAACAAAATTTAAGTTTAAAAATTGCTGAATTAGAAACTAAAACTAATGAATTTAAAACTGAAGAAGCAAATTATCAAAAACAAATTGCAGAAAAAGACTTAAGAATTAAGGATTTAGAAAGACAACTAAGAGAACAGGGTGGTTCAAATAGTCAATTAGAAGCAGAAATTGAAAGTCTAAAAAGAGATAAAAGTAATTTAAGCTCACAAGTAAGTAGTTTAAACAGTCAATTAAGCACTGTAAAAAATGAAAGAGATAGGTTAAAGAATGAATTAGCTAGTGCGAATAGTGCGATTGCTCAAAAGGAAGCAAAAATTGTACAACTTGAAAAAGATGTAGAATACTATAAAAATAAACCACAGATTAATCCTGATAAACCTACTCCACCTGCTCCATTACCTGAACCTGTAAAAACTCCAAACAAAAAATCAGATATTTCAATGACCAACGGAAATAGAAATCCAATGATAATCGGGGATATTAATTGAAATGAATTTAGGAGTGTATATTTAGGAAGTAATAGCTATTCATTATTAGATAAAGCTTTACCTAATAACTTAAATAATGAAGAGATTTTATTTACTTATGGTATTACTCAAAATAAAGAAGATTTTACAAATATTGATTGAGAAAAATATGATTTAAAAATAAGTTATGCAGTTAATGGTATATCAAAAAATTCAACAATTAACTTTAAAAATTTTACAACTACTACTCCAATTAAAATCGAGTTAAATTCAACAAGCAATATATCTCATTATTTAGGTAAGATAGAGAATAAAACACTTAGTCGATACCATGGAACTTGAACAACTGTTCAAGCTGGTTCGATATCATTGAATACAGAAAGTGTTGTTAAAAGTATCTTAGAAGTTTCATATAACAATAATTTAACTAATCCATTCACTTTTACACTCAAAAATGATGTAAAATCCAAATATGTTTTAAGTTCAGGAGATATCCAACATATGAAAGATATTGAAAAATTCGAAAGTGGAAGTAAAGTTGAAAAATATTACATTTCGACAAATAAAGATGCAAGAGTAAAAAACGCTGACTCTATAGAAATTTTAAGCGTGGAATTAATAACAAAATAAGTAGCATTTGCTACTTTTTATTTATTTTTTACCCTTCATATTATCTATATAATAAATTTTATTAATAAAATTTATTATATACCACTAATATATGATATAATATTAATATGAAGAAGTTTAAATTTATATTAGGTTCATTTTCTGCATCTTTATTACCAGTTATTTCGGTATCGTGTTTTAATTCTAATGAAGTTAAAGAAACTCCTAAAAAAATAATTAACAAGCAAGAGCTATTTTCTCAATATCAAAATATCCCTAGTGCTATTAAGGAAGTTTTAGATGTTAATACTTCAAAAGAAAACTTAAAAACACTAGATGAAAAATATAATCTTATTAACAATAGAAAATTTGAAATTGAAAATGGGATAAGTCTTTTTGAGTTAAATATTGAAAATTCTTTTAAAATTATTTACCAAAACTTGTTAAATGAAAAAATTACTGATTTAACTAAATTAGACAGTGCATTACAAAATGCTAATAATCTTTTAAGCAAATTAAGAACTAATATAAACTTCAAAATTGAAAATAGTTTTAAACACTTAACTAATCTAAATAATAACTTCTCAACTAATTTAATCAAAAAAATTAAACAACTCCAAGATAACTACACTAATGAACAAACTAGTTTAATTTTTCATCAATTTTCTCAATTAAAGAACAGTATCTTACAATTAGAAAAGAAATTTATTGAATTATCAAAAGATTATGATGATTTAATACTCTTTAAACAGTTAAACACTAAAGACTTCTATGATTTAGTTAGTGAAAATTTTACTGTTGATATTGACGCATTAAATAATTATGAAATACAAATTGCTAAAGCACAAATCCAAAAATATATTGATTACTTTAAAAAGGTTGATTTTTTTCCTTTAATTATTGAACGACTTACTTACTTTAGAGATAATTTTGATAATGGTAAAGGAAATTATAAAGGACAATGATTTATCACTAAAGATAAAAGATATACCTTAAATCCAGGTAGTCAAGAAAATATCAAATGACGCTTACCATATATGCGTGATGAACGTTATGGACTAATTAAATTAACTAAAGAATATATTATTGACTGACTTAAAAGTTATGATAAATGACTTTGAGTAATTAATGATGAAACTAAAATTGAAGATATTAATTTAGATAAAGTTAAAATGTTTAATCATTATAAAGACTTTAAAGATAGCTATATTGCTGAAACTTTTAAAGATTACGAAAATTTTAATATTAATGTATTAAGATGAAAATATGACTATTTTAAATCAAAATTTGAATTAGAAAAGCAATTTAATAAACTTGCTGAAATTTATGGAAAAAATAATTTTGAAATAAATAATCAAAATTCATTATTTAATTTCCTCGAAAATCCTTTAATTCCTGCTAAGTTTAATTTAGGTAGTTATATGAACTATAACTTTATTAATAAAAAATCAAAATATGAATTCGCAAGTTCGGTGTATTATGATTTTCTTACTGAAACTCCGAATTTCTTTTCGAATTTTTACCAAAATCCAAATGGTAGTTTAAAAATAAAAAGTAATGGAATAACTAAAGAAAGTAATGAAAGTTTTGATTTTCCTAAACCATTAAAATTAAATAATAATAATGATGCTGATTTTTCAATAAGAGAAGAAGACAACAAACCACAACTAAAACAATGATTGCAAAATTGAATTACCTTTTTACCAAAATATATTTCTAAAAATTGAGATACTAAACAAATTATTAAAGCTTTATCGTTCTTTATAACTTCTAATGTAAATTATATGTTCAATAATTTTGAATATCCTTTCAATACAGACGGTAATGATTTTATGAACCCCACTTCCCTTTTTGAAACTGATAGAACACTTCAATGCTATGGATACTCTCAAAATCTTAGTATGTCGCTCTCACTGCTTAATATTCCAGTAAGAATAATGCTAGGTACAATTTATAATAATAAAGAAAACCAACTTGTAAGTAGCGGGCAACACGCTTGAAATGAAGTATTTGTAGATAACAAATGAGTAAGTGTTGATTTAACTTTTGCTGATTATCAAGATGCTTATAGTTTATTCAAGAGCGAACTTGATGAAAAAGAAATTTTTTTAGACCGTGATAGTGGAACTCGTACAATGTTCAGACTTGACTATACTTCATATATAACAACAATTATTAAGTATCTAAATAAAGATGAAAATGGTAATTATGTGCACAATTATATTGAATTACCAACTCATTATAGTAGTGAGCCTGAAAATGAACTTAAATGAGAAAATATGCTTCCACTTTTAAGAGAGCAATACAAGCAAGTAATAGAATAAGGAGAAAATATGATAAAACAAGTATGAAGTTTAACGCGTCAAGGATATAAACATTGAAAAAGTCTTAAAACTGTTTCGTATAAATATAATGGACAACCTATTACTCCTTACCACAATCCATATAGTAATAACCGTCCATTAGTTGTATTTTATTCTGGGGATGACGTATATTATCTTACTTGCAGAAGTGTAGAAGATAAAATTAAAAAAGATAATGAAGTAGAAATATTCAATAATAAAACACAAGAAAAATCATATGTTGAAACAAATAATATTCATATAATGAAAAAAGATGATTTCTTTAAGATTTTTAATAAAAATAAGGTGCAAATATTAGAAGATATCGATGGTGCTGTAAGTATATTAAGAAATCTAAGAGAAAATTTAGATAATGAGAATATTCAAATAACAAAACTTGAATTAAATTCAGATTGAACTATTAAAAATATGGATATAAACAATAAATTAGAAGCATTCCAATATTTAGCTCACGCTGATAATTTGTTTTACAATATTGGTAAATTTGGAACTATGAGATTGTTTGAATATGGTAGAAAATTTGATAATGAAAAATGATTACAACAGGTATCTAAAAATTACATACCACTTAAAGAGTTTAAAACTTGAGATTTAGAAAAATGTATGGACTTCTTACATAACTCAGATAAAACTAAACGTTATGAACAACAAGAAGAAGATGAAAGATGAAGTAATGATACTTGAGATTATGAAGCTCAATTCGGAGAATATCATAGACATAGAAAAATGTATGGACTTCTTACATAACTCAGATAAAACTAAACGTTATGAACAACAAGAAGAAGATGAAAGATGAAGTAATGATACTTGAGATTATGAAGCTCAATTCGGAGAATATCATAGACAGGAAGAATTAGAATACCAAAAGAAAAAACAAGAAGAAAACAAGAAAAAAGAAGATGACTTAGCACTATCTATGTAATGCTTTTGTTGAATTATATTAGAATGAGTTAAAAACAAATCAAACTAGTTCAAATGATGCAATTATAAAAAAGAAAAAAGAGTTGGAGAAAATATGATAAAACAAGTATGAAGTTTAACAAGAGAAGCTAAGAAGAATTGGGGTAAAATAGAAAGTGTTTCATATGATTATAATGGTAATATAATTACTCCATATCCGTATTCATTAAATAACAATCGACCACTTGTTGTGTTTTATGCAGGAGAAAATGTTTATTATTTAACTTGTCGTAGTTTCAAAGTTAATAGAAGCATAAAAGAAAACGAAGTTTTACTAAAAAATATTAATACTAATAATTACTCACTCGTTGAAACTAATAATGTTCATATTATGAATAAAGATGAATTTTTTAGTATCTATGATAAAAATGAAATTTCTTCGCTTAACGATTTTACTATTGATGAATTAAAAACTTTACTTACTGAAATTAGAGAAAATTTGGATAAAGGAACATTAGCAATTCAAAAATTAACTGTTGATGAAAATTGAAATATTAAGCACTCTAAATTAACTAATAAAGTTGAAGCTTTTAGATTTTTAACTCATATGGATATTTTACTCAACAATATATTACTAGGTTTCACTGATGAATATTTTAAAAAATATATTGCTAATTGAGATGATGAACAATGACTTATCGATTATCACGATGGATATTTGAGTTATAGGACTATTGAAAATTGAAGTTTGAATGAGTGTAAGGAATATTTAGAAATTAGAGATTTTGAAAAAAGAACTGTTAATACTAATGAACATAGACTATATTGATTTAGTCCTTGAGATTATGAAAATGAACAAGCAAAATACAAAAAGAAATTAGAAAAGCAATTGCAAAAAGAAAAAGAACAAAACAAGAATAAAGAAGATGACTTAGCACTATCTATGTAGTGCTTTTTTATATGAAAAAAGTAGATGATAAACATCTACTCTAGAGAAATATATTATTTATCTTGGATAGCTTCAAATCCAGGGAGTTTAACACCTTGAAGTAATTCAAGTGAAGCTCCACCACCTGTTGAAACGTGTGAGAATTTATCTTCCATACCTAATTTTTGTACGGCAGCAACTGAATCACCACCACCAACTACTGAGTAACAATTTTCAAGTTTACTAATAGCACGACAAACTTCTAAAGTACCCTCTTTGAAGTTATCAAATTCTGTAACTCCCATAGGTCCGTTTCAAACAACTGTTTTAGCTCCGATTAATTCTTTAGCAAATAATTCTTTTGATTTAGGTCCAAGGTCTAATCCCATGTATCCATCTTTAATATCGATATCTGAAACAATACCATGAACATCTTTGAATTCATCAGCAACTAAATGATCAACTGGAAGAACAACTTTAGAAGCATATTTATCTAAGAATTCTTTAGCTAATTCTAATCTATCATCTTCAACTAAACTTGTTCCAATTGTGTGTCCTTGAGCTTTTAAGAACGTGTAAGCCATTCCACCACCGATAATCATTTTATCAGCAATTTTTACTAAGTTTTCTAACACTTGAATTTTGTCAGAAACTTTAGCTCCACCAATAATAGCAACATATGGGTGTTCAGGATTTTCAATAGCTTTACTTAATGCGCTAACTTCTTTTTCCATTAAGTATCCTAAAGCATTTTCAGCAATATTTGAACTAATTCCTACGTTAGAAGCATGTGCACGGTGAGCGGTACCGAAAGCATCATTAACAAATACATCACCAAGTGAAGCTCAGTATTTTCCTAATTCTGGACTATTTTTACTTTCAGCTTTACCATTTAAGTATTCATAACGAGTATTTTGCATTAATAATACTTCACCATCTTTCATATTATTAATTGCTTGTTCTAATTCAACACCTCTTGTTGCATTAACAAATGTAACAGCTTGTCCAAGTTGTTTAGCTAATTCATTTGCAACTGGTTCAAGGTTTCTTTTAGCTAAGTCAGCTTCTTCTTTAACTTTTCCTAAGTGTGAAAGAAGAATGGCTTTTCCGCCATCGTTAACAATTTTTTTAATTGTTGGAAGAGCAGCTGTAATACGTTTTGTAGAAGTAATAACACCATCTTTAATAGGAACGTTAAAGTCAACACGAACTAAAACTTTTTTTCCTTTTAATTTTAAATCATCAATAGTTTTTTTCATTTTTCACTCCAATCATTTTATTCTAATAAATTATATATTTAATTAAATAAAAACAGTTGATATTAATACTAAGAAAATAAATATATAAAAAACAATACCATAATCTTATTTACATAAAATTTATTTGTTATCCTAAAAAATAAATTGATATATAATAAATCTATGTTTAAGAAAGCTATAAAAAGTGCCAAAAGCCACATTCAACGTGGAAACATGTTTATGTTGGCTATTGGTCTATTATTAGGAACAGTATTCGGGGCTGTTGTTAGTTCTTTAGCTAACGACATCATTATGTCATATATTTCAACAAACATTCTTAAATACAATAATTTAGATGACTATGTTGTTTCAGGAATGAAAGTTGGAAAATTCTTAGGAGTATTACTTAACTTCATTATTGTTACTGTATTCATCTTTGTTGTTTTAGTAATCTACTACTTAATTTACAACTTTAAAAAAGCTAAACTTGAAAAGGCTAAAGTTGCTGAAGCACCTGCACCTAAAGTTCCTACAACAGAAGAATTAATTCTTGCTGAATTAAAAGAATTAAACCAAAACTTAAAAAAATAGAGGGAGAATATAACAAGGAGTAATCCTTGTTTTTTCATATTTTCAGAACTTCTTAAAAGTTAAAAGATTTTCTAGTTTATTTTTATTTAATATTTCTTATTTTTTGATTTTGCGGGTATTTTTTTGCGTTTCCCACTTAGTAGCATAAATAAAAAACTATCAAATAATTTTAATGTTTGGTAGTTATTTTTTAATTTCGCTAAAAATGTGTTTTATGAGATTGAAATCATCTCACGATTGTTCAGTGATTGAATTTTTAATTTCTAAGCTTTCTATTAATTTTCCATCATAATATCTTTCTGCTTCTTTAACATCTTTCATAATAGAAGTTATTTTTTCTACTGTGAATCTATCTTTTTCTGAAAGTCTAGTATGCTTGTTAACTTGATAAACTAAAAACTTAATCATAACTAAACTTAGAAACGAAAGACAAATATAACCCTTAATATGATTTCAACTTGAAAGATACATTGGTCTTAAAGATAAATTACCTTTTAGAACTCTAAAATTCTCTTCTGCTTGTCATTGTTTTGTATATAATGAAACAATTTCAGTTTCTTCTAAATCAAATCTGTTTGTTTCATAAATATAGTATCCATCATATTTTTGATCTTCTTCAATTTTTTCGGTATCAAGAACATAGTAAGCTTTATTTTCAACAGCTTTGAAGAATCTATATTTCTTATTTGCAGCCATATCTTCAAAAGAAACTTTTCCTTCTTTGTTTGCTATTTTATTGAAATTGTCAATTAATTGTTCACGATCTTTTTTATCTTTTGATGCTCTTTTTTGACTAAAAGTAATTATTTGTTTTCTGTAATTGCCATTATTTCTTCCTTTTTTATAAGTTGAAATAATTTCTCTACTCTTAATTAGCATTCCATTTTCAGATCTATAATCTTCGTCATTAATAACGTATTCCTTGAATGCTTTACTTGAAGATTTTAATCTATAAGAAATAACATAATTCAATTTTTTATCTTCTAAAAATCTTATATTTTTATTTACACTCATTCCTTTGTCAGCAATTATTGTTACATTTTTTATTTCATAAGTTTTTAATAAATCTAGAACAAAAGGTATGAAAGTTTTAGAATCTGCAGTATTTCCTGGGAATACTTTGTAATGAACTGGAATTCCATTAGAATCTGTCGCTAATCCAATAACAATTTGATCTTCTTTGAACTTACCATCTTTTGAAAATCCGGGTTTTTTATAACCTTTTCTATCAAAAGTTTCAAAGTATGATGTAGTAGAATCGTATCAGACAATAGAAATATCTCTTTTATAATTTTCGATAATTTTTTTGTTAACGTTTTTGAGAATTTGATTTTGATTTATTGCTAAATAATCAAGTGATCTGTAAAAAGAATTCTTCTTAAAACTATTTATATTATGTTTTAATGACTCTTTATACGTTGCAAATACACTTATTGGATTTGTGATTTTTTGGTAAATTTGCTGAACAACAATTGAATTTACACTTATTGACTTTGTCTCAGTACAATTTTCAAATATATTAAAGTAATTTACCATATCTTGTATAAGTTCAAGACCTTTGTATCTTTCGTAAATTTCAGGTTTTTTAATAATTTTTTGTTTTATTTTTTTATCAATTATTTCAATTATTTTTTCTTTTGTTCAACTTAGTGGTATTTCTCTAATAATTTCTTGGATTATTTTAATTGAATTTGGTTGATAAGAATCAAATTCTTCTTCATATCCAATACCAAATCTGGTTTCATAACCTGCAGAATCTAATTTTCTATATCCAATCGAAATATATGTTCCTTTATTTCTTTTTGATCGAGAAATAATTCAGTTTCTTTTATTAGTCTTTTTCATACACATATTATACCATATTAGTAGCATAATAGTATTATTTTTTATATTTATTTCATAAATATAAGTGAAAAAAATTACCACATTTATCATGCTAAGTGGGAAACACAGGATACTGGCAAAATCATCTCTGAATAAGTATATAAAAATGGAATACCAGAATAGTTAAAATTTAATTAAATGATGTGTCAGAAGTTGCTTTCTACCCATTTTTTATTTCTGCTACTAAGTGGGAAACCCAGGAAGATTAAACATATTCTATTTTTGTTCCGGGTTTCCAAGTTAGCATGATAAATGTGGGACAAATTCTAAAACAAAAAATAACACAATTTCTTGTGTTATTCTGTTACATTATTTTCTTAATTTGAAATAGAAGTTAATAATACCGGTATTGTAAACAAAAGCTTGTTGCATTCTGTTAGTTCAGTTTTTATTACCATCTTTAATATATAAGAATCCATTACGGTAGTTGAAGTCTTTATCATTTTGACTGGCATCAATTGTTTCATCAATATCTAAGATAACTACTTTGTCGGTAAACTTAAGTTCGGTAGTTCAATCTCTTTCATTCTTAGCTACATAGTCATATGAAGACTCTAAAATTTTCTTATCTTTGTTGTAAATTAAATCTAAATTATTTGAAAGATAATCAACAAAATCATTAGCACTTCAAACTGTTCTGTCAATTATTTTTGATGTATTAGTGTATTTATTATCATTTAATTTATAATGTTTAGCAAATAGTGAAGATTCATAGTAGTCTAAGTATATCATTGCTTTTTTCTCACTGTTTACAGTATCAATAGATAATTTAAATTTAGCTAAATTAACTATAGCAAAAGGCATAACTTCTTCAAGAGAAAGTGCACTACTATTATCATTTAATATCTTACCATATTTTTCTTCATATCATCTAGAGCCACGTTGTTTACCAGTAGATTGACCGTTTCCTCTTGAAGAGTTGTTGGCTGTAGCTGGGGTTATAGTCATAAGATTTATAGTTTTTGTACTATCATCACTAAATAATACTACATATGCATCATTATTTTTTGAACTAATTGAAATATATTTATCAACAACAAGGAATGATTGGTTATTTAAACTAAAGTCAAATACTCCATTTTTGATTTTTTCAGACATAGGAGTTGAATTAGATTTTTCTCTATCACTAGCTTTAATTATAACTTTTTGTTCAGTACCTAAAACATTTGATTTGAATGATTCATAAATATTATTTAAAATAACATCTTGATTATCATTATTATCTAATAATCCACTTCTGTCTAAATCAAGAAGTTCAACTTTAGCTTCAGAACCAAAGACATCAACTGTTTTACCATTTTTAACAACAGATTGAACAAATACCCCTGATGAACCAGATTGAATTTGAGCAATATTTGTTGTATCAAAGCTGATTTGTAAGTCTTTTACTAATTTAACTTCATCTTTATTAACAAAGTTTCTTAAGTTATTAGGTGTATATATGTATTCAACTCTTAAGCCTAAAATTTGTTTAGATGAATTATTGCTTGGTAATTTAACATATCAAGATTTATCATCTCGTTTTACAATTCTTACCCGTACATTATCTTTATTTAGGATTGTATCTAAATCAATGTCTGTAAAGGCAAATTTATCAAAGAAGTTTAATAAAGTTTTACTTGTTGTAATGTCAATAAATTCCATTGAAGTTGCATCAGCAGGGACGAATGACATAAGTGCATTAATAAAGTCTGTGCGTCTAGCTTGATTATTAGTTTGAATATTATTAAATTTGTTATCTTTAATAATGTAGTTAAACAATTTAACTTCATTACTTTCGACATTAACTCATTTATAAAGGTTATCAATCTTAGAGAAAATGTCGATAAAACTGTTTACATACAAGTTAATATCAACCGAATTAGAATCAATTCTTTGTTTTACACTAGTTAAAACCCCATTTAGGTTATCTACTTCAGTTTTATAACTATTTTTAATTTCATCAAATGAAGAGTCATTAGGATTAATTGATACTTCAGAGATAATTTCATCAATATTACCTCTAAATGTAGGACTAATGTAATTTATACCATCTTGATACATTTGATTAAGTAATGTATTGAATGAATTTCTAAAGTTTGTAAGTTTTGTACCATATTCAGATAGTTTTGTTGGATCTGTTAAATCAGCTTTAGTCATTTCAGTTATTTCAGAAGTTAATTCAGTTAAAGTAGTAGCAAAACTATTTTTGTAAGTATCAATTGTTTTATCAAATTTAGCATTTTCTAATAAATTATCTTTTTTATCATTATTGATATAACCTTTTAATGCTTCATCAAAAATTACAAATAATCCTTTTTTATTTGTGTCAGTATTATTGTTTAAATTAAGGTATTTATTAAATCCTCATTTCAACTCTGAAATAAATTGATTTCTAGCATCATGAAGTAATTTATATTTATCTTTATAATCTGATTCAAGTAGCTCTTTATAGTTAACTTTATCACGATAGTTTTTAGTATCGGTTGTGTCTACGCTTTTACTACTATTTATCGCACTTGTAAGAGCATTATATACTTGACTAGACACATCCGCACCATTACGAGTTGAACTCATTTGGAATTTTTCATTTAATTCCATAACGTCTGATAATTCATTTGACACTCAAGTTTTTACTAAGTTAAATAAAGCTAAAACTTGGTTTTTGATTTCTGTATCTGCAGCAATTAAAACTTCATTTAATTCACCAATAGAGATATTTTCACTTTCAAATTGAGTTCTTGCATCTTCAACATCAGTTTTTGCTTTTTTGGTAAAAGTATCCTTAACATTATAAGTTTGACCGTAAGAATCAGCTGTTTCCATATAACTCTTAAGTTCATCTGCTCTATCTAATAATTTTTGAATATCTGCTTTTTTAGATTGATTTACTAATTCTAACTTTTCTTTTAATAAATCTAATTTTTCTTTTTTAGCACTTTCGTCGATAAATCCACTTTTGATGGTTGAACTTGCTTGTTGAACAGCTTGTTTTAATTGTGCGTATGCTTGATGAGTTTCTTCTGAATCGATTAATTTGTTTGGATCATTTGATAATAACATTTCATAATAAAGAATATTATTAGCATAAATAATATATTTCTTAACTGTAACTGAGTTTGAAAGAATTTGGTAAACCTGTGTAGGTTCTCCAACAAGCACTTCGGTTGGTGAAGGAGAAATTGTTGTATTGAAATATCTAGTTTTTATGTCATTAATTACATCGCTGTATTGTTCAACTGTTGAGACTCTAATTTGATTTTCAAAATCAGATTGTGCAGTATCTAAGATATTAAGAATAACTTGTTTTTCTTCAGAAGTTAACTCTAAATTAGAATTGATTGCGGACTCTGCTTTAGATCTTTCTGAAACAAATTCAATATTAACTAATATTCTATTTAAATCGTTTAAGTCAGTTAAAATATCAACTTTACCATCTACTTTTTCAACTGAATTATATTGTGAGTATTTAGTATCGATTACATCACATTTAGATTTAAGTTTTTCTAGTTCCGCTCTTAATTTCGAATCTTGAGTTGATGAGAAATTAATAATCATATCTCTAGCAACTTTAACGCGTGAAGATAATTCAGTAGCTTTATCAAAAATGTTAGTTAAAACATCTAATTGAGCTCTAATTTCTTCAAATGTTTCGGTTGTTAAACCAACTTTTAACGAATCTCCATTTAAGGATGAAACGTTCTTTTCTTCAATTTTTGAAATTCTATCTAAAAGTGCACTTCTTAATTTTTCATTTTCTGAAGTAAGTTTTTCTACTTTTTCAGATTTAAATTGATTAATTAAATTATAAATTTCAGTTCTTGAAGTGTGGTTAGATTCTTCGGTTGCTATAATTGCATCAAGTGTTTTGACTCTATTTGAAAGTTGCTCTTTTCAAGCATCAGCAGATGCTTCAGAAGTATAAGTAATAGGAGTAGAATCTCATAATTTTTTAACTAGATAATCAACATCAGTTTGATATCCTTTGTAGCTAGCCACTTCTGTTTTTCTAGTTGTTATTTTGTCAGAAACTTCTTTTTGCTTGTTGAATAATTCTTCAGCTCTACCTAAAACTAAAGTTAAATTGTCATAATTTGCTTCATTTCTTTGGTTATAGAAGCTAGTAAGTAATTCCTTGAATCATTTTGTTCAATTATCGTAATTTTGTTTATTTCCACTTACTTGTTCATATTCATGATATTCAATTTCAGGATTTAATGTAGACTCAGATTTAATTCTATTCATTAAAGTAGTAACTTTTTTAGATAATTCAAGAGCCTCATTAATTTCTTTTACATGTGAATAACTAGAAGGATCATTCAATTGATTTGCTTTGGATTCAAGTAAATCACTTGAAACTTTAGGATTCATGTACATAGCTTTAGAATCAGCAATATTTTTATCAATTGATGGAATGAACTTATTAAGGAAATCTTGTGTAATTTCATGATTTGTAGAAGAATTGATTAATTCTTTAGCATCAGCTTCTTGTTTAACAGCTGCAGCTAATTTTTTAAGTGGTTCTAATCTTTGTTCTAATTCAGCTAATTTTGATTTTATTTCTTCAACACTAGCTTTATCTTTAGAATTTTTGTTTTCTTCACTTAATTTATCAAGTTCTTTAACGAATTCTTCATATGCCTTTTGATCTGTTATATCAGCATTACCCAATAAATCTTTTGCTTGTTTATATAAACCGGTTAATGGTTCAGTCTTACTTCCTAAAGTTTTAATATTAGCATCTCTTAAATCACTAAGTTCAAGAACATTATTTGTTTCAGAAACTAAACGATCGTAATTTTGTTTAAGGATTTCATTTTCATAAGGTTCTCTTGGAAGAGATTTATTTATAGCAGAAACTAATGCTTCATAATCTTTTTGTTTAGCAGGATTATTTTGGAATTCCTTAATTTTTTCCATTACTGGAGATTCTTGTTCTTTAGCAAGTCTTAAAGCATTAGCAGCTTGTTCTTTAATTTTATTTAATGAATCAAGACTAAAGTTTTCGGGTTTTATTAATTCAGATTTTAAGTTTGTTACTAAGTTATCTAGTTGTTCCTTAACTTTACCTAAAATTGGGTCGTTTGCTAAAGCGTTTATATTAGTTGCGTTGGCAATAAAATCTTCTAAATCTTTAATAGTATTATTTGCTTGATCATATTTGAATGCCTTATCAAGATTTTCATTTATTTGTTTAATCTCTTCTAAAGTGGCATCTGGTTTAGCTTTTCTATCATCAAAACCACTTTTAATTTCTTCGAATTTATCATAACTATAATTGTCATGACCATCTTTATCTTGAGGGATGGTATTAGTGGTGTAATCTTTAACTTTTTCTTCTGTTTTTTGAACAGCAAGATCAAATTCTTCTTTAGCCACCTTTTTATCTTCAAGCAATTTTTCTCTTTGCTTAATTAATTCTTCTATTGCTTGTTTAATTGAATTTTCAGTTTCATATGGCGAATCAAATAATGCGTTATTTTGAGTTTTTAACGCTTCAGCAGTTTTCTTAATTTCAGCATAAATGGCTTTGTCTGATTCTTTGTTGTTTTCATCAGAATCATCAAAAATTTCATCTAATTTTTCAATTTCTTCATTTAATTGTTTTTTAGCTTCGTAAACTTTTAGTGATTCTTTAATTTCATTGATATTATCAAGAATTTGTGAAGCACTTTTATCTTGGTTAAATAATGATCTTTGTAATAAATCTCTAGCTTGTTTTTCTAAAATATCATATTTAGGTTCATCTTTAATAGATTCAATAAAATCATATAAATTATTCAACTCTTTTGCAAGAGGAACCATATTTTCAATTTTTGCAGCAGATTCATAAATTTGATTTAAATCATTTTTACTTGATTCGCTGTTAGCAAAACCATTAATTTTGTCAAATGATTTTTTAATAGCTAAGTAATCTGGATCATCAATATCTCTATTTTCAGATTGTAGTTTATCGTTTGCTAAAACGATTTTATCTTGTTTAATAGCTAAATCTAATAAGTCAGTTTGTTTATTTGAAGAATTAGTTGCATCTTCAAGTTGAGCTAAAGTAGGTAATTCACTTGAAAGCATTTTTTCAATAATGGCATTTACTTCTTTTAATCTAGATTCACTTGAAGATAATTTAGAATCAGTGATTCTTCCATGTTCAGTGCTTTTAGCATTATCAATTGCATTTTCAAGTTTATTTTTTGCATCTTCAAGTTCTTTAATTCTAGGTGCTGTATCTCTAATTTCAACTAAATCTGCAATTAAATTATCTCTTTCGGCATCACTAATATTTGGATCTAAGATTTTAGCTTTAATAGATTCATAGTGCTTTCTCAATCCACCTTCACCATGACTATTATTTGCATCAACACCATCATCAGGATAGTTTTTGTTGATTTGATCTAAAGTTTTTTCAAGTTCATTTTCAGAAATAGCCAAATTAACAATTTCTTTTTGTTTGTTAACCTTATTTTCAATCTCTTGAATTATTTCTTTAGCTTTAGCGTTGTCAATCGAAGGATTTTCAAGTTGTTTTTTAAGTTCTTCAACTTCAGCATTAATTTGATCTAATTCTGTTTGAACTCTATCTTTAATTTCTGGATTAGCTTCAACATAATCATTTCTATTAGCGAAATCTTTAAGAAGATTTTCTAATTTATTTTTTTCTTTAAGATTTTTTTCAATAATTTCTTGTTCTTTTTGTTTTTCTTTAAGAGAATCAATTAATTCTGCAAATTTTTCAGGAGAATCCAAAACAGATAAATCGTTTTTAATATTATTGACAAAATCATTAATATTAGCCAATTCTTTCTTAGTATTTACATACAACTCATCGTCTCTAGTAGCTTGAGGAAAAATAGTGTCAGCTTGTTTTGCGATATCAGCGTTTTTTGCGTAAATTTGATTATTTAATTTTAATAATTCATCAATATTACCTAAGAAATCATATTTTAAAATTTGTTCTTTTAAGTTATTTGTACTTGAAGGAGAATATTGACTACTCATTTTTGCTGATTCAGCATTTAATTGATTAATTTTTTCAAGAATAGCTTGACTTACTGGATCAGACATTCCTGATAAACTGTCAGCAATTTTTGCAGCTTTTTCTTCAAGGTAAGCTAGTTGTTCTTTAGCATTTTGTCTTAATTCCTCTTGAAGCATTCTAGAGTAAACATCTAAATCCAATGAATCAATTGAATTGTTATTTTGAGCATTAGCAATTTTTTCTTTAATTAAATCATTTGAAATTTGAACAGTATTTTTTGTGTCAGGATATTTATCAAAAAATTCTAAGTCTTTTAACAATTGATCTAATTGTTTATTTGCTAATAATGAATTATTTTTAACTTTATTGTAATCTAGATTAATTAAGTCAATTTTATCTTTTAATTCTTTACCTGAATCAACATCTTTAAATATATTTGATAAATCAAGTTGTTCTTTTAACTTATCATAATCAGCTTTTTTAATATCAACATTTATCAAAGAATTATCTAAATATTCAGAAATTTCATTGTATTTATTTTCAGCATGTTCAAAATAAGCTAAATCATCTAAGTATTTATCCTTTAACTTAGCTAATTCATTAACATCATCAATTGAATCAATCATTTCTGGTGTTAAGTTGTTTAATTTATTGAATTCGTCTTTGAAAGTAGTCAAAGGATTACTACTAATAAGTTCTTTAAGAGTATTTTTTAATTCACTAGCTGGTTTTTGTAAGTCTGAATTATGTACCAAATTATTATTCAATAATTTTTCAAATAGTTCTAATTCTTCTAAAGAAGAACTATTTTCTAATTTAGATTCGATATCTTTAATTAATTCTTTATCAGGGTTATTTGCTAAATCTTTGTTTTGTTGTAATAAATCTTTTACAGATTCTTTTTTAGCTTGAATTTTGCTATCCTGTGCTTTATTATTTTTATATTCTTCAATTTGATTTTTAAGAGTTTCTAAAGAGTTTACATTAAGATCTTTAGACAAAATCAAATCTTCATATTGTTTATAAATTGTATCAATTTCAGATTCATCTAATCTAGAATCACCCTCACCTAAAATACCATTAATATAGTCTATATAAGGTTTAAACAATTCATCTTGTTTTTGAAGTTGAGCATTTAAATTTTCTTTATATTGATTTAATAATTCTTTAGTTTTTTCTGAATTATTAGGAATATTTGCATTATTAATAATTTCATTGATTAACTCTTGATTATTTTTAAGGAATTCATTTCTTAAATCGCTCTCGGTTATAAATGAAGCTTGGTTTTTAAGTAAATCTTGGAGAAATTGATTTTCACTAGGTTTAATGCTATCAGGAAAATTTTCAATTAAATTATCTAGAACAGATTCTCTAGTATTATTTAAACTTTGTAATTTATCCAATGCAGATACATTTTTATCAAGTAATTCTATTGTAGATTCAATTGAACTATTTAACTTATCGTTTTTAAGGAATTTAAAACTTTCAGTAGAATTTTGCAATAAATTCTTCAAATCTTTAAGAGTAGCTTTTGATGATAAATCTTCAATGGTTTTTGTGTGTAAACCTATATTTAATCCAAGCGTACCTGCAGCAACTCCAAAAGCAACACCAAGAGTGGTGTTTAATATAATTTTACTTTTTTTCATGATTTTACCTTTCTATTCTCCAGTTTCCTTATTGAGTTTGATAATGATATTGAATTTATCGAATAAAGTTGTAATTCTAGGAGTTTTACCAGTGCCATTAATTTGAAAATCTAAAGCATCAATTGATTGATAATTATTTGTTGAAGCAATTCATTTATCTTTAATTGCATTTTCAGTTAAAACATTATCAGCAAATTCAAGAACTTTATTAATCTTTTCTTCTTTTGTGTCCGTAGAATTTATTAGATAATTGATTCCATATGAATTACTATCTTTTAAAATTACAAGATTTGATTGCGTAGGTCAATGTGAATAAGCATAGAATGAATGAGAATTTGAGTATTTACTTACATCCGCAACTGGTTCAAATTGTCACTTCATAACCAATAGTGCAATAGATTTTGTTCCATTTCCTAAATCTTGGAATAAAGGTATAGAAATAAATGTTGGAATTCAAGCTATGTCACCATGATCATCAAATGAGTAAGTTGAGATAAATGATAATTTCACATCTTCATCAGAATTATATTGTTTACCATCAATAACAATATTCTTATTAGCATTACCCACAAAGTAAATACCACTAGATACTGTATTTGGACCAGTAGGTATTTCTACAGTTTTTGTGGGAGTATATTGAATTGTTTTGGTAGTTGAATAATCTGAAATTGCATATACCTTGTTTCCAGGAACATTTATTTTAAATGCTTCAAGTAATTTAGATAATGCGTTTCCATCTGTTCAACCAGCTTCAGAAAAGTGAAATAGACGTCTTCTTTCATCTTCATCATTAACACTTGAACCAGCATAACCTTTACCAACAAAAGGTAATAAATCTTTAGTGATAACTCCATACTCAAGAGTTTTGAATTTTGTTTGAACATTTGGATATGTATAAACCATTTGAGGAACACCACTAAAGTATGTATTACTTGCTACACTAGAGTCGAAAACGATTGCAAGATTATACTTAGCATTTTTATATCTTGTATCTGATTGGAATACTGTTTCAATTCACTTATCAGATGAATTATTTTTATAAATGTAAACTTTAATGTTATCGGTATTAAAAATTAAATCATTTGTAGTATTTTTAAGAATTGAGTAGGCATTAAAGTAGTCTAATAATTTTGTTTTTCCATTTAATAATATAGCTTCTTTAGAATCACCATTAACTGTAATTGTAGTTTTGTTAGTTGCTTCAGCTTCGATATCGGTAATGAAGTTTTCTAAAATATTACCATCTTTAATTTCTGAATATGAATAACGATATGAAGTTGAATCAGTTGGATTTACTAAATTACTTAATTCTAAGAATATATTTTCGAAGTTAACTCTTTCATTTAATCAATCTCTATATTTAATAGTTGCATTATATGCACTTGTTAAATAATATGTTGCTTCAGCAGTAGAAATTTTTGAAGTTTCAATTATATTTGCATTCATTGAATCAATAATATTCTTAATTGAAGCATACTTATCATTGTATTTTTGTATAAATTCATAGAATGGTTTAGATTTATCATTGTTTTGAACTAGTGTTTTGTAATTATCACCAGCAATTAATTCTAATAATTTTCCAACATCTTTTCTATTATTAATATAAGTATTTAATATAGTCTTAAGCGAATTAGTATCTTTAAATAATAATTTTTCATAAGCTAGCTTATCATCAATTAATTTTGTTAAGAAAGTTTTGTAACCAGTAAATACATCATTGTAATCTTTTGCTTTTTCTTCTTCTAATGTTGGTAAAACATCATCAGTAGTAAATGCAGTAACTTTAGAAGTATATTCAGTAATTAAAGTTTGTAAATTGCTGTTATCAAATTTAGTTTCAGTATTTAAATAATCTTTAATAGTTTTAGCATCATTAGTTCCATTAGTAGTAACTTGAGCATTAAATTTATCATAAGCATCTTTAAGGTTATTTAAAGTGATTCTTGAAGTAGACTTAATACTATTGTAAGCATTATCTAATTTAATTTTCTTACTTCTAATGTCATTATAAATGTGGGTTTTATAATTTTCATCTGCAAAATCTTTATCAGCATCAGGGATATTGATATTTGCTTCATCACCTATTTCATTTAATGCATCATCAAGATTTTTGTATTGAGCTTCACTAATACCGGCAATTGTTTTTAAAGCTTCGCTTGTATAATAAGTTGTATCAATCCCATTTTTGAATAAATCTCTATATAATTTTGATTTTTTAATTGATTCAACAATTTGAGCTCTCTCAAAATTGAATAATGCTGTTTTTTGATCTTTAATTTTTTCTCTAGCAGCATTCATTAAATCATTTGTATTGTTAATTCAATCAAAGTTTGAAAGTGAAGGTACAGTTAAACTGTCTAATGTTTGAACAGCTATTGCATCAAAGTCATTTAATTTTGGACTATTAGTTTGAGTATATTCAACAGCCATAAAGTTATTAATTCTATTTGATTCTCTAAGAAGTTGTTTTGCTTCAGTTAATTTTTTGTCTTGTAATTCGGCAATAATACCAAAGGCACTATCATTAATAGCAGAAATAGAACTTTCTTTTTCTTTTTCATTTCTATTATCAATATTTGTAATATTAGTTTTAGCTGTAGCAATGATTTGATCTAACTTAGCATAAAGAGCAATCATATCAGCACTTCCAACAAAATTAGGATGAGCTAACTTGTACTCTTCATACTTAGCTTTAACAGTTTCAGCATTTTTAATTTCAGTTTTTAAACTTAATGTATTTGCTTTAGCTTTTTTAAGAGAAGTTTCAGTATTACCTTCTAGGTATTTTTCTTTTAAAGAATCATAATAACTTTGAGATTTATTTCCTGAAATATTTTGAATTTCATTTTCAAGATTAGTAATAATTTTTTGTAATGGAGCAGCTTCATCTACTGTTAAAGTACCATTAGTAATATCATTTTCTAAACTAATTTTAGCTTTAGCATAAGCGTTTAATAAATCAATTCTTAATAAGTAGTTTTCAAGTGCTTCTTTTTTAGAATTAATTGATGTAGGAGAAATATCAACTACTCAAGCATTTTTATTTTCTTTAACTAATCTTTCAGTTTCAGTAATAAATGTAGAAATGATTGGTAATTGACTATATTGAGTGTTATTTTTAAGGTTTTGGAAATCCCCATTAGCTTTAACAACTTTTTCATTAATTAATTCAACTCCAGCTATATATTTATCTACTTGAACATGAATTAAGTTAAGACTTTGTTTTTTATCTAATGAGAAAATAAGTAAATTATTTGTTTGTGTTTCAATAGATTGAGTAAATTGGTAATTTGACTTATCTTTAATTTCAGGATTAATATCAGTATCTTTAGTACCATTAAAGGCCATCTCTTCAAGAGTTTTGTCATATGCTGCTGTTAATACAGTTTTAAGCTCATTGTGTAAATCAGTATTTCTTCCAGTAACAGTGAATTTTTTAAGCATTTCGTCTTTATATTCACTAACAGCTTTAAAATCTTCAAGTCTATCCTTGTAAATACGAGCTTTTTCTTTTGATTCAATATCCAAGATGTTTAAGTTACTATTGAATATAACTTCATTATCATTTACATCAATTAAAGCAGATTTAATAATTGAATCACCGAGGAATTTATATGATCATTCATGAATTTTCTTTTCATTATCACTTGTAGCTTTATCAACATTTGACTTAATTTCATTATATTTTGCAATATTAGTAATTTGCAATTCAACTAAATCACTAAATGAAGATAAGTTTTTGTTTAATTGAGTAATTTTTGTTACATTAATGTTTTCTAAATCTTTACCTAAATTATCCATTGATTCTCTTAAATGAGTTAAATATGAATTAACTCTAGTTTGAGCGTCACTAGAAACTAGTGGTAAATTATTTTTAATATTTGTAGTACTATTTGTAACTTCAATATCATTAAGATTTAAGTTTGAAGTTATTTTATTTTGTAAATTAGATAATTTAACATCAAATTCTCTAATGTTTTTAAGAATTGTTACTAAACTTGTAATTTCTGTTGAAGTTTTGTTAATTTTGTCAGCACTTACATCTTGACTATCATATGTTTCTCTTTGTAATTTTGCTAAAGATTCGAGTTTTTCTTTAATTTTTGTTTGAATTTCTGATGCTGGGTTTAATTTTGCAATAACATCAATTTCATCCTGAGCAACTCTTGCAGATTGTGAGGCTTTTTGAATTAGGTTAAAATTAGATTTAAGAGTATTTAATTTTTGTTGAACATCTAATAATTCACTCTTTGCTGTTTCTAATGAATTTGAATCAGATGAAAGTTGATCGTATTTAATCTTAAGCGCTTCATCTTTGATCTTTTTAACTGTATTAGCAAAAACAGTTGCAAATTCTTTATCATCTAAATCACTTGTTATATTTGATTGTGACTCGGTATTGAATTCACTAATTTTGTCTAATAAGCTATTTTTTAACTCATCAAATGTTAAAGAATCATTATATGCTTTTTCAATATTATTAGTTTTAGTAACTGTGTCTTGAAGTAATGATTCAAAATCAGGATTAGTTAACTTATCAAAACTGATTTGGTTTTTATCCATTGCATCTTTAAGAGGCTGTGAATCAATTGAATATTTTCTATCTTCTTCAGGTTTTTTAGCATCTTCGTCTAAAACAACAATTCTGTCGATAACATTTTTAGCACCTTCAGCGTATTTTTTAGCAGCATCAATTAATTTCTTAGCATTTAAGTAATCATTAAGAGAAGCTTCAGTATTGTCTTTTACACTATTGTAAATTTGATCAATTGTATCTTGAATATTGTTTTGGTATTTATTTTTTAATTCTTCAACTTCAGCATTAGTATTGAAACTTTCAACCATGAAATCTTCTACAGCTTTTTTAGCAGTATCAAGTTCATCTTTAGCATATTCAAATCTAATCTTATCTTTGATATTTGCTAAATCTTCCATTGTTGTTGTAGATTTACTACTATTATCAATTAATTTATTAAATTCAGCTTCCAATTTACTTAAATATAATGGGTTAACATTATTTTTAAGAGCTGACTCTTTATATTTTTCAAGTTCTGTTTTAATAAGTTGGACTTGATTATTGTAATTAGTGTCTAATTGCTTTTTAGCTAATTCAGCATTATTTTTAGCTTTGTTAATTTCTGTTATTAAACCAATTAATTCACTATTTTTATTTACTATATTATCATCATTAACGATGTTTTCATACTTTTGTTTGAGTTCATCATATAGTTTTTGATATTTTTTTTGTTCTTCAGAGTATATAGCTCTATTATCTACACTATCTGGTTTAGGAAATACTTTGTCTAATTCTTTAAGAGCTTCTTCAGTTTTAATTTCATTACTAATTTGAGTAATAGCATCTCTTATTTTTTTAGTTTTTTCTTGAATAGTTGCAAAACTATCTTCAGCATCGATTTTATTAGCTAGAGCTACATTAGTCATTTTTTTAAGAATGAAATCTCTATTATCATCAGATAAGTTTTTAATTTGTTGTTGAGCATTATTTAATGTTTGAGCTAATTCTATATTCGCTTGAACTCTAAAGTTAAAATCATTAATTTCATCAGCGGTTTTTGAACTGTTAGCATCTGTATATGCTTTTGAATCTTGAATTAAATCATCGATAGATTTATTGATAGTATCGAAAGGTTCACCAGTAAGCTTGGTTTTATTTACACTAATATTATCAACTGTATTAACTAAATTATTACGAGCAACTTCTTTGTTTAATTTTTCATCTATGTATTCAACTTGATCTAATTTATCTTTTAGCCTATTGTTTGAATCATTAGAAGAAAGAATGTAATCAGGATTTGTTTGTTCAGTTTTAATTAAATTATCAATTACATCTGTTAAATTGTTTGCTTCATTGATTAAATCTTCAGGTTTGTGATCACCAAAGTCATAGTATTCAGAATTTTCTACATCAATTTTTAACTTTTTGTTAGCCACTTCTAACTGATGAGCAGTAGCAATATTATTTCTTAATGTAATCATTTCATCATTAAGTTTGCTTTTTTCAGATTCAGTAATATTAGGATTATCTAACTTAGTTTTAATTTCATTTAATTTATTTTTTAATGCTGTTTGCATTGGAGTATCTTCATCATTTTCACGATCATTAACAAATTCATAATTGATTTTGTTCATAGTATCTTCAAAGAGTCTATTTCCAATGATTGCATCTCTAAGTTCTTTATAGTCATTGATCTTGTTTTTTAATTCTTCACTCATTTCATCAACATTTAAAGTATCTAAATCTAATACTTTATCGTTATTTGCTGATATTGTGTCTGTTATGTCTTTTGCAGCATTTTTTAATGCTTGACGTAATACTGGGTCTATTTCATTTGTTACTTCTAGAGATTCTTTAGCTATTGCTGAATAGTCTTTAAGTTTTTCGGCATTTTCTTTAGCTAATTCAGCTTTTTTCATTAATTCATTAATTTTTTGAACTTTTTCTTCGTTAGATAATGAACTATCTTCATTAATTGAGTTGATTTCTTCTTTTAATTCACTAAAGAATTTGTCAACATTTTTTTCTAAATCTGCATCAACCTTAGAACTATCAAATCCTTCAATACTTGAATTTCAAAAATCATCAAGATTGTTATTGAATTCATATCTGTTTTCAAGTTTTTGATTATTTTTAAGAAATTCTCTTAATAATTCTTCTTTAGGTTTAATTTGAGATAAAACTGATTGAGAATTAGGATTAGCTAAAGACTCAGAAGAATTAATTAAAGCCTCAAGACGTTTTTTACTATCTTCATCAATGTAATCTTTTTCTAAGTATTTTTTGTTAGCTTCAGCTAAATCAGCTAATTCTTTTTTGTGAAGATCTTTAAGTTGAGTGCTTAATTCATTAAATTTATTAAACATTGCTTTAAATTTTTCTTCATTCTTAGGATAAGTATTTTTAAGAGCTTCTAAATCTTCTTTAAGTTTGTTAGCAACTTCTTTATCAACATTTAATCCGTTTGCAACTAAATCATCTAAATCTTTAATTGAATCATTAATTTCATCTTTAAGTAAAAGTTGATTGTTAATATTTGAATTAAAATCAGCTAATTTCTTTTCTAAGTCATTAACCGTTTGATCAAAATCAAGAATTGCTAATTCATCTGAAGTTAATGAATTGAATAAATTATCAAGGATATTAGCGAAGTCGCTTGTTACTTTTCCTTCATTGATTAATCTGTCAAGTTTATCTTTTGATTTATCAAATTCATTTCTTAAAGCTAAAACTTTATTTTTTGAGTCTTCTACTTTTCTTATTGCATCAATTAAGTTAGATTTGTCATTTAATTCTGAGTTAGATAACTGTTGTGTTAATTCATTGAATTTATTTTTTAATGCTTCTTCATTTTTTCTAAATTCAAAATTAGTATTTAGACTATTGTTTAACTCTTCCTTTAATTCTTCTACAGACTTGTCATATTTTGAAGCGCTATCAATGATAGAATCAAGTTTTTTGTTTAATAAGTCATAATTTAAGAAGTAATTATCTTCATTTGGTGCTTCTGATGTTGATTTAATTAAATCATTGATTTGTTTTTCAATTTCTTGTTTAACTGATTGATCAAGATTTTGAGTTTTTAAATTTTCTAATGCTGCATTTGCTTTTTTACGAAGTTTTTCAAATTCTGAAATATTTTTATTATTTTCATTAATTGCTAAATCAATTAAATCATTTAATCTGTTTGATAAAATTTCAGAAGTATTAGCATCTAAATTTTCAACATCATTAGCATTTTTGATAAGGGACTCAATTTGACTTCTTAAATCATTCGAAATAGCAAAGTTAGGATCATTCAATAATCCATTAGCTCTAATAATAGATTTTTCTAAATCTTGGTTAGCTAAATTATCTTCATTATATAGACTAGATAATTTGTTTTCTAATTCATTCAACAATTGATTTTTTTCATCTTTAGAAGAAGCGTTTTTAATTTCTTCTTTGTATAAATCAATTAACTCACTAGCTTTTTCTTTTGTAGAAATATTTTTGAATAATTTCTTTAAGTCTTCAATTGAGTTATCTGTTGTTCTATCATTTCTGATATCATCTCTAACTTTTTCAAAAGCAACTAAATATTCAGTTTTATTAACCAACTCAAAAACTTCATCAACTGAAACAGAATTAGATTCCATTTTGTTAACAATTTCATCATAAAGTTTTAACAATTCACCAGAAACATTCTCTGCCCCTAATTCCTGAATAAGTTTTTCAATTTCATTTTTCTTAGAAATCAATTCTTCAAATTTAGTGTTTTTATTAGAATCATCTTTTAAGAGTTTATTTTCATGAATTGAAAATGTATAAGCTCCTAATCCTAAAGCAACACCAGCAGAAACTGCTGTTGAAGTATAAATTATTTTAGATTTCTTATTTTTAATACTCATAATAACCTTTCGTACTCTAAAATTTATTTAATTTGAAAATAAAAAAATTAACATTTTTTATTAATATTCTTATTTGTTTAAATTTTAAATGTTTATATAAATTTGTGAAGTTGCAACTACTCTTTTTGTAATAATGGTTCCATAAATATGGAACGATGCTTTTAATGCTATAAACAAGATGAAAAAGTTATTTATATATTTTTGTTTTTTCATATTCAAAATCAAAAAAAAAAAAAAAAAAACTTATTTTTTCGTTTTGTTGTCTTTCAAAACAAAAAAATAGTCTTTCCTTTATAAAAATCCAAGTATATTAAATTGAATATTTTTTGGTTTTGTGTCTATTAAATTCACAACACCTAACTCAATATTTTTTGTGATTTCTTTTAACACTAAATCAATTTCAGCATCATGTTTAATTTTAATATCAATAAAAATATTGATATTTTTTTTGTCATATTCAAAACTTATTTTTGGTTCATTAACCATTTTTACTTGTTTGTTTGAATTAAAACTTTGTTTTATTACTTGTTTAAAAGCACTTTCTTGAACAGAGAAAAATTGATTTAAATTAAAATCAACTGTTACAAAATTCATAATTAGTTACTTCTTCCGACGTATTTACCAGTTTCAGTAGAAACAATAATTACATCATTTTCTTTAACGAACATAGGTGTTTCAAGTTCAAATCCTGTTTCTAAAACAACTTTCTTTTGAGGATTAGTTGTTGTGTTACCTTTAACAGCATCAGGAGCTTCTGTAACCTTTAATTCCACATTAATAGGTAATTCAACATCAAGAACTTCAGATTCAAATACACGAATTTGAACTTCACTCCCCTCTTTAAGGAAGTTTAATTCTCATTCGACATTTTTAAGAGGAATTTCAACTTGTTCATAGGTTTCATTATCCATTAACACAATGTTTTCTCCATCGTTGTATAGGTAGTTCATTTTTCTTTTATCAATATGTGCTGGTTTAACACGATCCCCACCAGTAAATGACTTAATTGTTGTTGAACCTGTACGCAAGTTTTTAACCTTAGCTTTAACGTTAGCTTGACCACGTCCTTGTTTTGAGTGTTGAGCTTCTAAAACAACAAAAATATCACCTTCATCTTGGAATGTTATACCAGGTTTAAATTCATTAACATTAATCATCTTGACTCCTTAAAATAATTTTAAATATTATACATAAAACAACAAAAAACAACAACCATAAAGGTTGCTGATTATAATGATTGTTATTAACTTACTTTAACAGCGATTTTTAATACACCATCTTTACGGCTTTCAAATAATTCGTAAGCTTCAACGATTTTATCAAAATCATATTCATGTGTAACAAGTTTTGTTGTATCAATCATTCCATTTTCAATTAATTGCATTAAACGACGCATTCTTTCAGATCCACCAGGACATAATGATGTTTTAATTTGGTGATCTCCAAGACCTGCGGCAAATGAATCAAGCGGAATTACTAAATCTTCAGAGTAAACCCCGATTGATGATAGTTTACCTCCAGGACGTAAAACTCTTAAACATGTTTGGAATGTTGAGTTAAGTCCTAAACATTCAACAGCAGCGTCAGCCATACGCCCATTTGTAATTCTTCTAACTTCTTCAACAACATCTTTGTTTTTAAAGTTAATTGTGTGTGTTGCTCCATATTTTTTAGCCATTTCTAAACGAGCTTCTTCACCATCAACAGCAATAATTGTTGAAGCTCCTAATAATTTAGCACCAATTGTAGCACTAAGTCCAATAGGTCCTTGAGCCACAAGAACAACTGTATCTCCTAAAACAATATCAGCATTTTCTGAACCTTTAATTCCTGTTGAAAGAATATCAGGACACATTAAAACTTGTTTGTCTGTTAAAGTTGCAGGAATTTTTGCTACGTTAGCCATAGCATTTTTAACAAGAACATATTCTGCTTGACATCCATCTTCGATGTTTCCAAATTTTCATCCAGCAGTTGCTTTATATCCGTAAACTTCTCCAACTCCGTCTTGTGAACCTTGTCCATATTGACAAGCTGCTATAAATCCACTAGGTGTAATAGCTCCAGCAAGAACTCTTTCCCCTAATTCAAATCCAGTAACATTATCACCATATGCTGCTACTGTTCCTACTGATTCGTGTCCAATTGTTAAACCAGGAACAACTGGGTATTCACCTTTTTTAATGTGAATGTCTGTTCCACAAATTGTTGTTGTAGTAACCTTGATTAAAAGGTCATTTGGTCCAACTTGAGGAACTGGTTTCTTAACTATTTCGATTTTTCCTTTAGCTTGAAAAACTAAAGCTTTCATTTCTTTTGGTAAACTAATTGATTTCATAAAATTCCTTTCATTAAATTGTACATTTAAATTATATTTCAATTCAAATAGAATCGGTGTATAATCTCATTTTTGCATATATAATATGGAATTTTTTTCAATTTTACCACTATTAAATTTTCAATTTTCTACCTTATATATATTATGAATATTTTAAAATGAAAAAAGCACCATACTTGGGTGCTAGCAAAATTTTTCAGAACAATAGTTACTTTGATCAAAGTACTCTTCTCACATCGACTATCTAAAATCAATTATCAACTTTTGAATCATCGAATTTTGTTTCATCTTCATCTAGATCTAAGAAGTTTGAATTAAAGTCATCATTTTGAGTCTCAGAATCGTTTTCGATCTCCAAGGTATCATAAACTAATGTTTCTTTTTCTTCTTTAACTTCATCTAATTTAGCTTCAGCTTCATTTTCTGAATTTAAATTATTAATAATATCGACTTCATTATTTTTTGATTCTTCAATTACATTTGTTGCAGCTTTATTAGCTTCAACATCTTTTCTTTCAATTACACGCCCGGCAATAACTGAAACTTTAAATAAGTCAGTTTCACCTTCGATTCTTTCTTGACCAATAATAATGTCATCTTCATCAATTGAACTATTTGTATTTAAGAATTTATTAACTTCATCTACAGCAGTTTTAATTTCATTTAATGTTGCAGATTTATCATATTGAATGTTAATTAAAAATCTTTCAGCTCCACAGATTTCTGTTGAATATAAGTTATTTTGGAATGCTTTTTCAACCGCTTTGGTTGCACGGTTTTTTCCTGACGCTTGTCCAAGTCCAATAAGTGTTAATCCTGATTTTTCAAGTATTCTACGCATATCAGCAAAGTCAATGTTGATTGTTCCTATTCTGTAAAGAATATCATGTATGGTATTGATGATATTTTTAAGATAAACATTTGATTTTGTATAAGCGTCATCAATAGGAACATCACCATATTGTTGTAACAATCTTTCGTTTGAAAGAACAATGTATGAATCAACTTTTTCTTTAAGTTTTTCAATACCTTCTTTTGCAATTCTAGTACGTTTTCTACCTTCTGTAGAAAAAGGTGTAGTTACAATAGCAATTGTTAATGCACCATTATTTCTGGCAATTTCGGCCACAACTGGGGCAGCACCTGTACCAGTACCACCTCCAAGACCAGCAGTAATAATTACAACATCTGCATCTTTAAGTTTCTCTTCAATTTTACGAGAGCTTTCTTTTGCTCTTGCTTGCCCAACTTCTGGATCACTACCAGCACCTAATCCACGAGATTCTTTTCCAAGTGCAAGTTTATTTGGACATTTATTTTTTGCAAGTGCTTGTGCATCAGTATTTGCAACAATAAATTCAACTGAAGGGTATTTTTCTAATTCCATCATTTGAACAGCATTATTACCAGCACCACCGATTCCGATAACTTTTAACTTAATTTTTGCAGTGTTTTCATTAATTAATTGTTCATCTAAATCGTCTTTTTGAGTTTCTTCAACCACATTGTCATCAAAAGGGTTGTAGAAATTTGATTTTTTAACTTCTTGTTGTGTGTTATTTTCTTGCATGTTTTCTCCAATTTTTATTTAGTGATTGCATATCATATTTTGTTTAAAAATGATTTACGCGGATTGATCTCGTTATTAATTCTATTAGTGATTGTGTTAACTGTTTTGTTTTGATCTTCTTCATCAAGTTTAGTCATTAAGTTTGATTGTAAAATAGCAATATCATTATTTAAGAATATACTTTCGGAATTATCCTTATATAAATTGTGCACTTTATTAAGATTGAAAGCTGATGGATTCAAATTGGTTTCGATTATGTTAGCCAAAACACCACTTAAGGCTAACATATTGATTTTTTGATCCTTGAGTTCATCACAATTTAGAAATTCTGATATTAACTTTATATAGCAAGCAGCAAATTCATCAAGCATCTTTTTGATGGACACCACTCCATCATCGAGAATATTAATGTTTTTGCTTTTTGTTAAATAACGAATAATATTTTGAATATCTGTATTAGATTTTGTTACTCTACTATTTTGGTTAATCATCTCATAAATTTTATCCATACCCACGGATAAACGTTTATATTTAATAACTGCACCATTGTAAATAAGCGAAAGTGATGAGTACGAATCTTCAGTGTCCAATAATAAGTTAAATCCGTCAAATTCTTTATAATAGTTTGCTAATGACTGAGTTTTAATAAAGTAATTAACTTTATCAAAGTTGTATTCAAATAATCTTTGAATATTGTTGAGCGTTTCAATATCTGTAGTCACAAATGCAGAATTTTTTGAAATTAATTTGCTAAATTGCTTATTAAGAGGGAATTGCAAATATTCTTTAACTGAAACTTTTTGGTAAGCTAAGTATCGGTAGCTTTTAATTGTTACTGGAATGTATTCACTACTGTGAAAATGCTTTGATAATTGTAAACTTAATTCATCTTTAACTCTTTTATCTGCTGAAAAACATTCTTGCAAGTAATGTGTTTCAATGAGTTTAATTTCTAAATTACTTAGGACATCATCATTAAAGATAACATTTGTAATAACATTTTTATTCAAAGGAAGGTTGTTAAGATATTTTTTAATAGAGTCAAACATTTTAGTAATGTCGCTTGAGTTAACTGGAATTAACTTTTCGCTCACTCTAACTGTTTTTTGTTTTGTTTCACAGTCTTCCAGAACTGTTCAACTAATATAATTTTTGCTAACTCTAAAATCTAAAAAATATTTTTTCATAACCACCTCCCTTCTAAATTAAATCTTGCTTAAAATTCTTAATTTAGCACTTCTTGAGCGTTTATTTTCTTCTAATTCACGTTGTGAAGGAATTATCTGTTTGGCAGTATATTTTTTTTCTTCTATAATCGGCATCTTAATTGGAAGATTGCTTGTAATTAAATCCTTAAAAAAATTTTTTACGATACGATCTTCTAAAGAGTGGAATGTAATAATACTTAATGATGAATTGCTTTTTAATAAGCTGACTGCATCTTTAAGCATCAGTTCAAGCGATTCGAACTCACTGTTAGTTTCAATTCGTAATGCTTGGAATACTGCTTTTGCAGGATTTTTTGCTCTAAGTAGAGCGGCGGGATATGCACTCTTTATAACATCAACTAATTCTAAAGTTGTATCAATTGGTCTACACTTTACAATTGCCTTCGCAACTCGCATAGCAAGCTTTACATCAGCGTATTTTGTAAAAATGTTAGCTAATTGTACATCAGTATAATTGTTAACAATATAATGAGCATCAAGACCTTGTTCTTGATCCATACGCATATCAAGTTTTGCGTCTTTATTGTAGCTAAAACCACGTGAAGCATCATCAACTTGAGGAGAACTAATTCCTAAATCAGCTATGATTCCATCGACTTGAGTAATTCCAAGTTTTGCTAATTCGTGTTTAATATATCTAAAGTCACTTTTAATAATAGCAAAGCGATCACTAATTTGACTAAGAGCTTCGCTTCCTTTTTTTATTGCGAATTCATCTTTATCAAAAGCGATCAAGAAACCATTTTTATTTAACCTTTTTAGTATCTCAGCTGAGTGACCACCCATACCAAGAGTTAAATCAACATAAATTCCGTCTTCTTTAATATTTAAACTTTCTATAGTTTCTTTTAAGAGAACTGAATAATGTAAATTCTGATTCATAATTAACTTTCTATGTTAGATAATTCTTGAGCGATTTGTGAAATTGTATCATCATCATATGCTGATTCAAATTCATCGTAGCGTTCTTTGGACCAAATTTCAACAATTGATCCAACTCCAACAAAAACTACATCTTTTTGGATAGCTAAGTTTTCAAGTATGTTCTTTGGTAATAAGAATCTACCAGCAGAGTCAAGAGTAATGTTTATAGCTCTCCCAAGAATACTTCTGCGAAGAGCTCTAGCGTTTTTGTTAAACATACTTTGCTTTTCAATGGTTCTGGTATATTCAATGAAGTTTTCTTTACTTCTAAGTTCACCATTGCCGTCAAAACCTATAGTTAGATAAAAATCACTTCCTAACAAATCTCTAAAGTTTGTTGGAAGCACAATACGATTTTTATCATCGATTTTTCTTTCGACTGTTCCGAACACACTTCCTCCCACTATCCACCACAATTTTACATCATTTCATATTTTTTTGTAAAAATATTGAAAAATTTTTTTAATAAAAATAAAAACAGCAACTTATGTGAAAACTTTTCACAAAGTCACTGTTAAAACTTACTTACTTTGTTGATTTAATCAACCTAAACCAGCAGTTACATCACTAACTTCTCCAACTAGTGAAACAATATCATCGATTTCTAGCTCAACATCACCACTTGGTCTAAGTACACTTCCGTTTCTTTTGATTAAGATAATTGTAATTTTTCTCTTGTTAAAGTCTAAATCTTTAATTTTCATTTTTGATAAATCTGGATTTTTAATTGTAGTAGTACCTACTACAAAATTTTCACTTAGTTCTTGTAAATTTTCTGAAAAACGAATTAAATTTTCATTGGCCGCAATTAAAGCGGTTCTAATTCCAGATTCATGCTCGGGTCGAATAATTTGAGTTACTCCAATTTGTTTGAGAACTCTAGCATGTCTAGCGCTGGTAGCACGAGCAATAATATTTTTAATATTAAGTTCTAATAAAGCTGCTACAATCTCGATATTATCAGGACAAGCAACAACTACCGTTTCCATTTGCTCGATATTCATTGATTTTAGTGCTTTCATATCAGCTGCATCAGCAATTACAATTCTTTGAACTTCATTTTCAAATATTTTTGCATTATCTTCTTTAGCATCGATAATGAAAACACTTTTATTCATTTTTAATAATTGACTTACAACCGCTTGCCCAAATCTACCAAGTCCAATTACACAAATATCTTTTTTATGTTTAATCACCATAATTACCTCAATTTATTAATGTAATTTTAACAAATTCTAACTATATTAATAATTAGAACAGTTTATTATTATCAATAATTGATACTTACGAAATTACTAAAAAGCATCACAATATAAAAAGATATTGATTTACTTGATACTACCATCACATTCCTAATACTTTCAGTAGATGCTCTTATATTTGGGGAATAAATTTATATTACACCGCGCATAAAGTTCCCCAATGGTGATTTTTTACTGCATTCTTTTTCAACAACTTTTTTTCATAAAATCAGAAATAATGGTTATATCTTCCCCTTCATAATACTTCACAAGTAAATTTTTAAATTTGGGAACTTCTTTTTTAGGAATAACCAAAAATCCACCTCCATGAGATATTAAATAGTGGTTAGCAAAAATAACAGATGCTCTCTTATTCCCATCAAGGAATATTTGTGTTTTCATACAATATAAGCATAACTTTATTGCAACATCAATCGCATCATCGTTTTTCTCCGTAATCTCTCGTATTTTTTCTTTTATATCCATTTCATTTGGTAATGGTGGAACATAAGAGGATCCTCCAATCGTGACTGGTACTCGACGTATACGACCTGTTTCAGCAAAAAATCCTTCATTAACAAGCCTTGCAATATGACTAAGCATGTAATAGTCTGATTTGCTTGCTACTACATCTTTATCCAAAATAAACTCCCATGCATGTTTTAGATTTAAGATTTTCTGTACATCAGTTGCTGTCATGCCAGTAACTTTTCCATTATCTATAATTTCTTCAGTTTGTGGAAAAGATGTACCTACCCCCTCTAAAATTGCTTGATTGTAGATATTCATTTTCATATTAGCTCTAGCAAACGCTATATTATTAAGAACATCTGTTGATAACTCGCTTTCCGAATATCCGGCGCTTACAAGCTCCTTTTCTACATGACGTATTTCTTTTCTTATCGCTCTAATTTCTCTAGCATTGCGAAGCAGTAAGTTATAAAGCTCTTCAGTATATATTCCTACATATGTTGATGTCAGTTTACCAGCAACACGTTTTCTAACATATAAATATTTTCCATCACCTCGATTCTTAATTTCAGGTGTCCCATCATAGGGCATTAAATTTAATCTAGCGTGAAGATCAGCACGAATTCTAAGTAATTCTTGTATTTCACTATAGTTTGCAGCCATTATTTATACTCCTTTTGGGGAACATTTATTTAAAAAGTATACCATTTTATTCCCCAATTAATAAAGGGTACTAGAAAAACGTGTGAAGAAATTATTCTCTACATTTTTCCAGTACCCGTAATTAATAAATATAGTTCTACTGTGGCTCAACAAATTTTCTAGCTTAAGTTAACAAAAGAAATTAAATTTTATAAAATATAGTTATGCAAAAAAACTTAAAGAAAATTTTTGAGGTCGAAAACTTTTTTATTCATATTTTAGAAAATGGGGTTGCAAATAATGTGTGCATTCCATATTTACCTATTTATTATAAAGAAAGAAGTGCGATTTTAATTGATCCTAAAGAATCAACTTTCTGAAATAATAAATTTTGAGAACAATTTAAAAGTAATCCTTATGCAACTTTTTTAAATACTTCACATGATATTAAATCTTTAACTGAAGAAATTGAATATAGAAATAAACAAATTTTTTCTAATATTGGGTTTTTTGATTTAGATGAACTTGAAATAGTTGATACTGAAATTCCTATTTATGATATTTGAAATATTGGTTTTAAAAATATTCATATTAATCCAGCTGACTTCAAATCATTTGAAGAAATTACTAAAAAATATGAAATTCAGTTCAAAAGTCAAATTTTCAGAATTATGCACTTTTATCTCGAAAAAATCGTTCCTGAGAATCATAATTTTTCACGTGAGTTAAGTAACCTAACTAAAAAAATGAAAAACAACTGATTCTTAATGAATGAATCAGATTTTAGTAACATGGTAGTTAACATAAATGATCTTTTGGAGGAACATAAACGTACTTCCCTTGAATTTTACTTTAAGCTATACCAAGAAATTTTCAACACTTACAACCAATTAGTCGAAAGAGAAAAAAGTCCCGATTCAATCGCTGAATCTGAACAAGTAAAAAATGTTGAAATAAGACTTAAGTATATTAATGATATAAATAACTCTTCAATAAAGAAAGTTGAAAATAACTTTATTATTCGTGATATTAATTTAGAAATTGACTTTTATAAAAAGTTACTTAAAAACACAAAAAATAGTAATATCAAATACATGAACTATCTTCAACATAAATTGCTAAAATCAATTTTAACCATTAAAGAAAAAATGTCTCATGTAACTGAATTAAGCATCGAGCATTTAGATTTATATAAAGAATTATTAATCACTAAGAAACTTTATTGAATTTGAATGAGAAATAAATATAGTCTTTGTTATTTAGACAAAAATAGGATTCGTGAAATTTTTGCTGACTTAATTTTACAATCCAAAATGTTTATCAATAATACGTTAAATAGCTTAAATAAACCAGGAAGAAAGTGAACAAAATTAAAAATTAAAAAAACTATTAAGAGACAATTTTATTACAGTTTTGTTAACTATAGTAACACTTCAGTTGAAAACAAACATGAGATAATGAAAATTATTGAAACTAAACAAGAAAAAATCAAATCGTTAAATAAAATTAAGTTCGAGAAAGTTCCGGACTTTAACAAAATTGTTGAGCAAAATAAATTCGATGCTTGAATTAGATTAAATCAAGCTGAAGATCGTTGAAATAAGTTCTCTTCAAATAAACTTTTTCAAACGACACTTAAAAATTATCAAAGAAAAATCAAACGACTTATTTATAGTAATAATGAATTAATTAGACACCAAATTTCCAACCTTTCTATAATTAATGAATCAATTAAAAAAAGACAAAATTCAAATTCGCGCAGAAGTGAGTTTTACGATAATTATGAATTAATCCGCAATGTCGAAAATATACAAAGATATGAAAAAAACGAAATTATCGGCGAATTCGCAAACTCAGTTTTTGCTTTTATCATGAATAAAACTCAAGCTATCAATCAATTTAGCAGAACCTTCTTAATAATTAAAAAAATAATCGATTCAATGAGCTATATTTCAGTTAACTTTGGTGAATATCTAACAGCATATGACAAACTTAAAGTTATTAGTAAAATTAAACTTAAATTACTTAAACTAGTTTTAAATAATCCTTCAGTTTTATTTATTAAGGATACTTTTGATAAAAATAATAACGAAACTAGATTTGAATTTATACGGGTGCTAAATAAAATTTCTAATGAGTACTCTTTAAGTTATGTATTAGTTACTGCTGATGTAAAACTAGTTAAGAAAATTTGTGATACAGTACATATTTTCTGTAGAAATACCTTAGTTGAATCTGGAGAAATAAACGAATTACTTAATAATGCAAAGCACCCTTATTCTAGACATGCACTTTCAGAAACAGATTTAAGTTTTATTAAAAATCATAACGATGATTATTCTTGGATCTATTCAGAAGTTTATGAAATTGATAAAGATAAAAAACATTATTTATATGCTAATTTTGAAAATTATCAAAAATGAACTGCATGAAATAATCCAGAAACACTTAAAATTAAATCTAATTTAGATAAAGCAACTAGTTTAACTCTTGAAGCTGAGGAAATTGATCAATTCTACAAAATTCAACATGAGAATGTTGAAATATCTATGACTTCATATGATCCAGCAAATAGAAAAATAGTATCTAAATCTAATTTATTTGATATGGATTATGAAAATCTTAAATTCTGAAAACAAGCAGGTAACACTGAAATTGAATCTGTTAATAAAACTAACCATTTCATAGAACAAAACGAACAAGAGTAAGATATGGGCAAATGTCCATATTTTTTTATGGTTAATTTTGCACTTTACACATATAAATATATTTAATATTTATATAAAAAAGTTAAAGTCAATTAAAATATAAATATGTTAAATAATAATCCATTCATTTTTTTACATTCAAATTCTGAATATTCATTTTTAAATTCAACCATTAGACTTGAAAAACTATTTAAACTTGCTGCTGAAAAAAACGTTAAATATTTGGCACTAACTGACAAAAATAGTTTATATGGCTTAGGCCACTTTTTGGCTTTATGTGAAAAATATAATATCAAACCACTTATTGGTCTTGAAATTGAACTTAATGGTGTGAAGGTGATTTTGCATGCAAAAAATAAAGAGGGATTGCAAAAAATTTACCAAGTAAATTATTTAATTTCTAAGAATATTGCTATTACAGAAGAGATGTTAAATTGCTCAGACATTTTTGTTATTGACCATTACGAAAATGGATTTTTTGCTAACAAATTAGCTGCTCCAAAATTAGAAAATTTCTACTATAATAATAAAAAAGCTATTTTTCAAAACACAATTTTTGCACCTACTCGTGAAATGCTTTTTAGTAATGAAGCAGAGACTTTGATTACACTAAGACAAATTAGCTCAGCAACTAATGTTGAACCTATTTATCAAAATAGTGATTATTTTGAAATTATTCAAGATGGTCTTGAACAAAAAGTGATTGATAACACTTTAAATATAGTTTCACAAATTTCTCTTGAATTTCCTTCGAATACTCCAAGAATTGCTAAACCATTTAAAACTAAAGAGGAATCTTACAAAAAAATAATTGAGTTGATCAATAAAGGTTTAAATGAAAGAATATTAAACTTAAAAAATTACTCAATGGAAGTAATTAATCAGAGAATTAATTATGAGTTAGAAACAATATCAAAATTAGGTTTTATTGATTACTTTTTAATTATTGGTGATGCAGTTAATTTCGCTAAACAAAATGGAATAGCAGTTGGGCCTGGACGTGGTAGTGCTTCAGGTTCATTAATTTCATATTTACTAAAAATTACTGAAGTTAATCCATTGCAATATGACTTATATTTCGAACGTTTTTTAAATCCTGAACGGGTAAGTTTACCAGATATTGATATTGATATTCAAGATAATCGTAGGGATGAAGTCATTAATTATATTGTAGAAAAATATGGAATTGAAAATTGTTCACTAATCACAACCTTTCAAACATTAGGAGCAAAGAATTCGATTCGTGATGTTGGTAGAGTATTAAATATTAATCTAGCTGAAATTGATAAAATTTCTAAAACTTTAGCTGATGGCCAAAGCATTGAAGAAGGATACTTAAAAAATTCTCGTTTTAGAATAGCAATTGAAAAATATCCTAAATTACTCGAATTATCAAAAAACATTGAAGGACTTCCACGTCAAAAAGGTGTTCATCCAGCTGGAATTATTATTTCAGACACGCCAATAATTAATATAATGCCTATTTCGGTTTCAACTGAAAAAATTAATCAAGTTGATTTAACTCTTGAATATATTGAAAAATTCGGTTTAATTAAAATCGACTTTTTAGGTTTAAAAACCTTAACAATTATCCAAAATATCGAAAAAGATCTTAATTATGAAGATCGTTTTGATTACATCGCTTCGACTACTCCAAACATTTATCAAGATTCACAAACATTAAAATGTTTAAATTCAACCCTATCACAAGGAATTTTCCAAATTGATAGTCCTGGAATGAAAAAAACTATTAAAAATGTTGGAATTGACACTTTTAATGACCTTTTTGCAATAATATCACTTTTTAGACCTGGACCAATGGAATATATTAGCGAGTATGCAAGTAACAAAAAAAATCCTGATAATATTGAATTAATTCATCCAGTTTATGATGAAATTGTTCGAGAAACTTTCGGAATCATCGTTTATCAAGAACAAATTATGCAAATTGCTCAAAAATTAGTGGGAATGAGTTTTGGTCAGGCGGATATTTTAAGAAGAACTATTTCTAAAAAAGATTTAATCAAAATGGAACAATACAAAACATTTTTCAATCAGTTAGCCCAAAAAAACAATATCGATCCAGAAATTAGCGAAACCATTTATAGAAAAATCGAAAAATTTGCCTCATATGGATTTAATAAAGCTCATGCAGTAGCTTATGCTATGATAACCTTTAAAATGGCTTATTATAAGGTTAGATATCCTGAAATTTTTTATAAAGCATTAATTACTAACTCAGGTAGTTCTCACTCTGACGTAAATAAATATGTTGAAGAGTGTATTCAACAAAATATTAAGGTTAATTCTCCAGAAATTAATCACTCATCAATTGAAGCAGTAGCAACTAAAAATGGAATTTACTTACCTTTTATATTAATTAAAAAAGTTGGAAATAGTGCAGTTGAAAAAATTTTATATGACAGAGCAGTTTATAAAAAATATAACACTTTTTCTGAAGCGTACTTTAGATTAAGAAATGCTGGTGTGTCAGATTCAGTTTTTGAAGTTTTAATTAAAGCAAGTGTTTTTAGAGAATTTGGAAATCAAAACACTTTACTAAACTATTATGAAACTCTTAAGGAATTTTGAAAAATGTTCTCAAATTCACTTAAAGATTACAATGGAGATTCTTACAGTAGAATCAAAGAATTGATAGATTTACATAAAATAATTAGAGTTGACAGCGAAGGTAAATATCATGAAGATTTTATTGAAGCTCTTCCTGCAAATTTTGCTGAAGAGTCAAAAAATGAAAATGAATTTTTAGGAAATATTTATAATGCTGTTCCAACATTAAATTATGAGACAAATTATAAATTAAATAAATTAACTCAAAGAGTTGAAAATTGAGTTACGGCTTTAACTTTAGATGTAAAGTTCATTTTGAGTAAAGGTTTAGTTATGATAACAATTAAAGATTCAACATTAACCGACAGTGCATGAGTAACCGAGAATAATTTTAAAAACTTCGAATTTTCACCAAAAAAAGACCGTATTTACAGCTTTTTGTTAACTAGAACTTATACTGGTAAATTAAAAATATTGGATTGCAAGGAAATATATTATGAAGAATAATCAAAATAAAATCTTACTAATTGATGGTAATTATTTAATGTTTCAAAGTTTTTATGGCACCTACACACCAAATGGATATATTATGAGAAATAGCAAAGGTGTTCCAACAAATGGAACTCATATGTTTTTTATGATTTTGTTCAATTTAATTAGCAGCACTTCACCAACTCATATTTTCGTTGCTTTTGACGCTGCAGGTAAAACTAAAAGACATGAAATTTACCCAGAATATAAGGACGGTCGTTCAAAAGCTCCTGAAGAAATTTTTGTTCAATTCAAACATGTTAAACAAATTTTAGATGAATTGAATATACCACATAATGAATTAGTTGGTCATGAAGCTGACGATTTAGTAGGTACTCTTTCAAAAAATTTACCAGGTAAAAAATTTATTTATTCTAGAGATAAAGATTTGCTTCAATTAGTTTCAAATGATACCGCAATTATTTTCAAAGATAACAAAACAAAAAGTTATGAATTAATAACACAAGAAAATTTCGAAGATATTTATGAAATTAAACCATCACAAATTCCAGATTTTAAGGGACTTGCAGGAGATAGTTCAGACAATTTACATGGTATTAGAGGTATTGGAGAAAAAACAGCAATAAAACTAATTAATAAATACGGAAGTTTTGAAAATGTAATTCAGAATGTAAATGAATTAACTCCTTCACTTTCATTAAAAATAAAGAACGATTTAGAAAGTGGAATCATGTGCAAAAAATTAGCTATAATCAACACTCATGTGGACGAAATTTCCAAAAATGAAGATGATTATGAATTTAATTTGAACAAAAGTGGAACTCAAACACTTAATGATCTAGAACTTAATCAAATATTAAATATTATAGAAATGAATTAAATATGGTTGCAATAATTGGTGAAATAGCATCAGGAAAGACTTTCTTTATAAATAAGCTAAAGGAAATGGGATATAAAATTTTTATTGCTGATGAATATGTAAATTACCTTTACCAAAATAATGATGAATTAAAAAAGAAATTCATAGATACTTTTGGAGATAAGGTAATACAAAACAATAAAATTTCTAAGGAATTTCTAAAACAAAAAATAAATGAAAATTTTGAAACAATTTACTTAATTGAAAGTTTAGTATTTCCATATATTTTTTCACATTTAGAACATGAAAAATATGATTTTGCAGAAATTCCAGTTTTAGTATCAAAAAACACTAATTTTTTAACTTTTTTTGATAAAGTAATTAATGTCGTTTCAAGTCCACAAAAAATTCAAATTCAAAGAGAAAAACGTAATGTGGATAACTCGTTTTTTAAGACTTTAAATAGTAAAAACAATGATTTTTTCCATGAAAATAAGCTTTTTACGAAGATTGACGTTGTTAATATCTTCGATTATAATCGAGAAAACACAGAACTTATTAAAGAATTTTTAATCGATAACAACATACTCAATTAAAATAAAATCACAAGATAAAAACGGAGGCCAAAATGGACGCAAATTCTAAATTGATTTATTCATTTTTCAGAATTCATAGAGGGGATCAAATTGCCAGCGAAGATTTAAGAAATCTGCGTCTTTTTTATACAAGTTTTTTGGGTGCTAATGCCGTTTTACTTTATGAATTTTTACATGATTTAATTTTTAATAAAGATAAGTATGATTCGACTTTTACTTATGAAACTTTATCTTTATATTTAAATATATCAATTGATGAATTAAACACATGTAGACAAAAACTTGAATCAGTTTCATTAATTGAAACTCACAATGATTCAAAAGAATCTAGAACAGTTTTTGTGCTATTCAAACCTCTTTCATCAGTCCAAATGGTTAAAAACGCATTTATTCCAAGATTGATTAAAAATAATATAGGTGAAGTTAATTATGACCGTATAGTTAATTTAACAAATACAAGTACATTTAAAAATAGTGATTCACTAGAAAATATTTCAGCTGCTTTTCATGAAATGTTCAGTTTACAAACTGAAGTTAAATCAAAAGTTACTGAATTATTAGTTCAAGCGGGTGCAACTATCAAAGAAAATAACTCAAAAGTCTGAGATTCAAGCAAGAGTTATCAAACCCAACTAGAAATGGGAGTTATTAAAAATAGCAATCACTATAAAGCAACTAAGGAATTAACTTGTGAAGAATTTTACTGTCAATTAACAAACACTTTTATTCTTGAAGATTCAGTTAAAGAGAAAATCAGTAAATTAAATAGTATTTTAAATTTATCTAAAATAACCAACTTAGCAATGCTCTACATCTATTTAGAAAATGATAAATTTGATTTTAGAAAAACAACTAAATTACTTAATGAAGTTAAAAAATATAATTATGTAATTGATGAAGATACAACTGAAAAATATCTCCACGGTAAATATCGAAATGATATTCAACTAGTTGATGCGTTTTTAAAAATGCATTCTTTAATGAATGAACAATAAGTTAATTTATATATAATTAGAATGTAGTAGGGAGGTTTTATGGTTAAAGACGATATATTTCAAAAAGAATTAAGTAAAATTTCTCGTAAACATTCTTATGATAAAACTAAATTAATCGAAAAAATTAAAAATAATAGTTTTTTAAAGCAAAGAATTGAACAATACAATCTTAGTGATGATGAGATTGCTTTTTTTATTTTAGAACTAACAAAAATAATCCGTGAAAGTGAAAAAAAAGGCGAAAAAGTAATTGAGACTGATTTTAAACGTGATCCACTAACTAAAAAAATAGTTTTTTTTGAGCGTTATGTTACACCTGACTTGAGAGAAAGTGTTAGCTTACTCAAAAATATAATTTACCCTGAACTTGGCGAACCTTTTTATAACATTGATGCTACGAATGTTAGTCAAAAATATTTAGATTCAGATAATTGAAATTATTTAGCTACATATTTAAAAAAAATTGACTTTAATATTAAAAATTGACTTTATATCTATGGAGATATATTATCTGGTAAGACTGAGATTATGTCTTACATCGCTAAAATAATTAATAGTGATAATTCTAAAATTACTTTTGCTACTGTTAATAATATCTATAGCGAATGCATCAATATTTTCAATCATAAGCAGAACAAATTTAGTGAAACCAAAACCGTTGAATTTATGATAGAAAAAATAGCTAATGTTGATTATCTATTTTTAGAAGATCTAGGTATGGAAGAAGGTTCAACTTGATTTGCTACTAATGTATTACTCAAAATTTTAGAATATAGAATGAAGTATAGACTAGTTACATTTTTTAGTAGTACATTAAATTTAGTTGAATTAAAAAACAATTATCTTCAAAGAATACAAAAAAACACTAAAATTGACTCAAATGTTGAAACTATGAAAATTAATAAATTAATTAAAATAATTGAAATTAACCTTTATAAAACAATTAAAACGAAGGAGAATAATGATTAAAGTTGTTTTAGCTGGAACACCAGAATTCTCTGTACCAATTTTTGAAGAAGTGATTAAAAACTTTGAAGTCGTTGCAATTATTTCTCAACCCGATAAACCAGCAAACCGTGGATATAAATTAATTCCCACTCCAACAAAAATACTTGCTGAAAAATATAACATTAAGTGTTATCAACCTAATAAAATTTCTGAAATTTATGATGAATTAGCTCAATTAGATTTTGACTTTCTTTTAACAGCAGCATTTGGTCAATATATTCCTGAAAAAATTCTTAATTTACCAAAAAAAGCTGCCCTAAATATTCATGGTTCTTTATTACCTAAATATCGTGGAGCGGCTCCAATTCAACATTCTTTATTAAATGGTGATAAAAAAACCGGTATTAATTTAATATATATGGTTAAAGAAATGGATGCAGGTAATATCTTGAAATCCTCAGAAATAGAAATAGTTGAAGAAGATACCAGCGATATTCTATTTAATAAACTAAGCATTTTATCTGCACAAAACATTACCAAATGACTTAAAGAAATATACGAAAACAACTTCAATGAAATTGTTCAAGACGCCTCGCAAGTAATTCTTGCCCCAAAATTAACCAAAGAAGAAGCTCAAATAGACTTAAGTGAAAATTCTGACCAGGTGATAAATAAAATTAAAGCGTACAGTTCAAATCCCGGTGCTTACACTTTCATAAATAATAAGAGAGTTAAACTTTTTAATGCTACAACTAAAGAAGTTAAAAATGCAATTCAACTAAGTTGTAGAGATAAAAATATATATATTTATGATTATCAATATGAATCTAAAAAAAGAGTTAACTTGTTAGAAAAAGTATAACTTATACATCCGATTGGATGTTTTTTATTTTCCCACTTGGTAGTATAATGCTTAATAAAACTAAAGAAATTATCTAGTTTACTTTCCAAGTTAGTACCAAAAAGAATAAATCAAGCTATTATTTAATGAATTTTTATACTTTTTGAAAAAATTACATAGGAATTTTAAGTTTGTTTCCCGCTTAGTAGCATAATAACTAGTCATCAAAATTTCAACCATGAATATTAATGCTTTGATTACTTGTTTTTCTATTAAGACAGTTTTATAATAATATAAATTTTCATAAAATATTATTACAGCAATCTTCTGATTTTTTATGTTGAAATATAACTTTGCATTTTACACATTAAATTATTTGTTTAATAAATTTAAAATAAAAAAATGGTGCGTCGTACAGGGTTCGAACCTGTGACCCACTGGTTAAGAGCCAGTTGCTCTACCGGCTGAGCTAACGACGCATAAATTAATTATATTACAATTTTATATTTTGACCATTATTTTAAAAAAATCATAACCAAACTATAATATTATTTTCATTATAGATCTAAAAATATGGTTTTGTTTTAAAAATACAATAATATTTTTTTCAACACATACTAAAATTCATATGAATAAGAAAATTAAGGAAAAAATAAGGAAATTGCATATAGATTTATGTTGTTATAATTTTTATATGGAGATGAAATGAAAAAAATACAAATAACTGTTGGACCAAAAGATGCAAGAGATATAAATGGTTTTATCAATGATATTAATCATAATTCACTTTTTTGTTTTGAAAATGGTGAATGAACATTAAAAGATGATATTACAAATAAAAAAGAAAAAGTAGTGTTAGAGTTAAATAAATTAAACTTTATCAATAATGATGATCCTGAGAAATATATTGATGATTTATTCGATAACATCATAAATACTGCTTTTGTTTTTGCTAAAAATATGAAAGTCGATTCCAAGGATTCAAATGATTTTCAATACGTCAATAACGATAATACCGTAATTGATAAGATAAAAAGCACATTAATGAAATATTTTTATATCGATGATTGGAGCATAATAGATTTAGTTTCTGATTTATTTTCTGCATTATTAAATTCTCACTTATTTAGAAATGGTAATAAAAGATTCTGTTTCAGTTTTCTAAATGTTATTTTATTTACATTTGGATACTTAACTAAAGTGAAAATTAATAAAGAATTTGATATAGATGTTATGAGTGAGAAATATTTAGAAAACATAGAAAAAACAATTGCATGCTTTGAAGTAAGATTATCTAATCAAGATATAGACACACTATTCACAAATTGTACAAACTTAGCAAATCAAAATCCTTTATGTTTTGAAATATTAAATAGTGAAATTGATTTAACCATCCCTGAAAGACATGATAAAACATTAAGGGAGATAAAAAAGTGAATCAAAAATATTTTACTATTTGTCTAAAATCCAGTAAAATTATTATGAAATTGAATATGAATAAAAGTAAAAGGAGTTAACGTGGCAAAAGTTGAAATTAGAATTGTTGAAAATGCACCATTAAAGAAAATTAGCTTCGAACAAATGAAGGAATATCAAGAAAAACACAATAAAGAAAATTGAGATATTATTTGTGAAACAATGAGAAAGCTTTCAAAAATGTAATTACTAGAGATATCTCTAGTTTTTTTATACTTTTACTAAATTCACTCATGCAAATAACAGAATTAAATAATATATAATTAAAAGTATGAAATCTAAACTATTATTTCTTTATGGGCTAACTTCTTTGAGTTCAATACCAACGTTAATTTCAATAAGTTGTAATCAACAAAAAAACATCTTTGTTGAATCTTTTTCATATAAAAATTTCACTAAAAATCAGCTTATAACTCTTAATAATAAAACAGAATTTAGCTCAATTTTTAATCAAGTTGATTCAAAAAAAATAAATAAATTTATTAATAACCTAAAAGAAACTAATGAATACCAACAAATTGATTTTGATACTGTAATTAAGCAATATTCGGCAAGTGATTTAATTCACAATTCATTATTAAGTAGAAATAGAATTATTAGTAGTTTATATCCTAATCAACAATTTATTCCTGAAATTCAACTAATAGTTTATGAAATTTTTGACAACTTTGATTACTATAAAAATATTTATCCAAATTTAATAAATATTAAAAATATCAGAAGTATTAGTTATGCTCAAAATACTGAACAAATTTTTTATTTAGAAAATTTAATTGCTTTACACTTAAATAAATTTAATATTGACAATAAGATTATAAATGTTAAACTAACAGAAATTAAATCAATTGAAAATAATACTGGCATAAGTTTTAAGGTGATATTAAACAACGAAATTATAGAACAAGAATTCTACCTAAAAGGATTTTTTAGCTACAAAAACATTAATAAAAATTATAATTTTGAAGATACCGAAAATAATTTGAGATTTAATGAATACTTATCAGAAATTAAGATAAATTTCACTGATAAAAAGTTTAATATTATAAACTTTGATTCACTAGTTGATAACCCTAAAAACTCTTATAACTTACTTGCGTTTGTTAAACTACTTACTGATTATTCTAATACTATTGAAATTGAAGTACCTGAATATAGAAAAAATATTGATAAAAGTTACGAATTAATTTTTAATCCTAATAAAACTAGTTTAACTCAAAGCATGCATCAAGATTATTTTTTTACTGTTAAGGTTACAAAAATAGATGGTGAAGTTCAATATTTTGATTTCAACTCAATTAATTTTACAAATCACTACCACCTTTTTAATGGTTACAGAGATATGGATGATAAGCGTTATGCTTTTCCTTCTACTACTGTAATTAGCTTTGAAAACGATATTAATGCTTTTGTTCAAACTAAAATAAATCAAGTAATTATTGATACATTTAATAAATTTGAAAATAGTCTTTTAGTTTTTAATAACAAAAAGATGAGTGAAATTGAAGCTTATGAATTCATAAAATATATGCCTGAAAGCATTAAATTTATTGAATTTGAAATCTACAGAGAAATAATCCAATATTTTCCAGTTACAACATTAAAAAATTATCTTGCAGATATTAAATTAACTAACTTAACTTTGGATAAAAGTATTGCTGGAAAAATTTATTTTAATATCGATTTATTAAACAATCAAAAACAAAGTTTAATTGATGAAGAAACTAAAAAAATAACTTTTGAAATCGCGGGTTTCAAAGGATATAAAAACATATAAAACACTAACATAAATTAATTAATATGTTAATATTTATATTATGAATAATAAAATAAAAGAATTCTTTAAATTAAATAATTGAAAAAGAATAACATTAACTATTTTAATATTTATCGCATCATTAGCGACCATAGTTTTTGGTGGTGTTTTTTTATCTACCAAAGGCTTGAAAAATTCTATCGAATATGGTTCAGGAATTCAAACTGTTGTTAAAGCACAAAAACAAGGTAATGCAACAACTAATGATGAAACTAACAAGATAGCTGACTCAATTCATAATAGAATTAGTTCGAACCAATTTTCTGGTATTAGTGTGATTCCAAACGAAAATGGAATAATCACAATAAATCAATCAGGTATTTTTACAGATGCACTTAAGGAAATTTACTCAAAAAATATCATAGATAAACCCTTAATTACTATTACTGATATAGATGGAAAAATTCTTTTTAGAGATGGATTATTTAATATAAATGAAAATTTTGATAATAATGATCCTTATCGTTTTACTCCACCTTTTGAAAGTCAAAGTGCTAAGGCTGATTTAACTTCAAATGATGATAATTACATTACTCTTGAATATAAAAATTCAGAATCAAAACTTGAATTTAATAAAGCACTTCAATATATCCAAAGTAAAAATGATCCAAAAATCTTAATTTGAAAAAATTTAGATAAGCTATATGAATTAACTAAAAGATATTCAGCAGACTGAGAAGCTAGTGGAAACAATTTATACAACTTTGTCCATGTAGGAAATAAAGCTACTCAAGAAATCACTGATCCAGAAACTAATTCAAAGGTTACAAAACCAAGTGTTTTAAAATCTGCTGATTTTGATGCAGAACAATTTTTAATTGGTGTTGAACAAATTTCTTACTTCTCACAATATTCTTCATTTAAATTTAAACTATTAAACAATGATTACAATTATGCAATGTCAATTAAAGATGACATCAACTATTCTTTATCAGACTACAAACTTGAATTAGTTTCAAGTTCTTACATTGATAATGATAACTCAAATTTAGCAATTATTGGTTTTGCAACATCATTAGTTTTAACAATTACTTTAGTTTCAGCTTTAATGATTGTTAATTATGGAATTCTAGGTGCTATTTCAACTATTTCACTTGCTTTATATACAACTTTAGTTTTAATGATGTTCATCCTGCTTAGAGGTGATTACAGTCCTTTATTATCTCTTTCACTTATTACAGGAATAATTTATGTAAGTAATATTCACATTCAAACATTCCAGAAAATAAAAAATAATCTTTATTCTGGTGACAGCGTTAAAAAAGCCTTTAGAAATGCAAACCGCGATACTTTACAACATTGTGTTGACTCAAATATAATCATTTTAATTGTTTCATTTATTTTATTTTACTTCGGGACTTCAAATATTAGAGAATTCTCAATTCCATTAATTATTACCATTGTAGCTGGACTTATTACTTCAATTCTAATTGTTAGAATTACTTCAAGTTTATTGGTCTCAACCGGATTCTTCGATAACAAACAAAAATATTTCGGAATCAATTTATCCAAAGCTAATGCTAAATTAATGAATGATAAAATTACTAGATTTGATTTTGTTAAAACTTTTAAAATCTCTTCAATAATTTTTGCGATAATTTTAGTAATTTCAATAATTGTTATTCTTTCAATTGCACTAGTTAAACATGAATTTTTCTTAGCGTTTAATACCACAAGTGATTTTGTTTCAGGTTCAACTTTAATTATTCAAAGTAATCCTATAACTCAAAATTACATCAGTTATGAAACTGCACAAAAAATAAATGAATTTATTTCAAATAACTCAGAATTACCTAAAGTTCAAGATTCACTAATTATGCTTAGCGAAAAAGAATCATTAAGCTACTTAATTAAAATGAATTTTGAAAGTCACTTTGATATTACTAATTTAACAAATGAATTAAAAAATAATTTTGGAATTCTTAAATTAGATTATTTCACAACAAATAACGCCTTTAATCTAAATATTATTAGAGATACTTTTATTAGCATTGGAATTATTTTAGTATTTATGATTTTCTACACACTAGTAAGAACAAATTGAGCTAACTTATTATCACTATTGATTTCAATAACTTTAATTATTCTATTTACAATTTCTTTAATAAATCTTTTACATATTCAAATTAACACACAAGCGTTATTATTACTTTCAACAATATTTATTCTTTCATTAATTACGATCTTCAATAATTTAATTAACACAAATGAAATAAGAAATTACTTATTTACAAATAAAAAAGCATTAACTCAAAAAGATTTAAGGGAGTTATACAATAAATCAGTTATTGCATTTATGAAACAAAACATTAAATTAATTTTTGTTGAAATTATTGCAATTATAATAATGTTTATTGTTTCATTTATGGGTACACTAAGTTCTTGAATACCTTTAATATTCTTAATTTCAATAATTTTAATTAATGCAATTATCTTATTTATTCTTCCTGGACTTTTATATTTCTTCAATAATATAAGAGAAAAAGGAATTCAAAGAAGAATCAATAGACGCTTTTGAGCAGTTAATAATCCTGAAGAACAAACCTTCAATGGTGTTAATGATTATACACACTAAATTACAAGCTTTTGCTTGTTTTTTTATTTTGAAATATATATAATTATTCAAAAGGAGGAATATGATTGAAATTAAAATCGGGCACACAAATAGATCTTTTAGAGATGGTGATAAATTCATTCAAGAAAAAATATACAACGCTTTTAATCATAAAATAGATTATAAAATACTTTCCAAATTTGATTTTGTTCCTAAACTAATTTCTGATGATCAAAAATACTTAAAATATCAATGAATCGAAACAAATCAATTAACTTTTAACAAAGAAGTATTAATTCAGATAGCTAATAATTTTAAGACACTACATGATTCAGAACTAATTTTTCCAAAAAACAATATTTCTCAAAGAATTAAGGAATACCTTAAAACTCTTAAAGAGAGAAACAACTCAATCAATGAACTTGATCCATACTATAAAAGAATTTTAAAAATATTAAAAAACAGTGCTACAAATCGTCCATTACACAATGATTTATACAACCAAAACATTTTAGTTGACAAAAATAATAAAGTGTATTTCATTGATTGAGAATATGCAACTATGGGTGATAAACACTTTGACCTCGCTTACTTTATAACTGGTTCATATCTTAATGAAGAACAAGAACAAATCTTTTTAGAAGCTTACGATACATACTGAGAAGAATATCTAATTCAACAAAAAATATTAGTTTATTATCTAACAATTCTATGAAACAATGTTCAAATACCTAAAGCATTTGATGATAGTGAATTATTCATCAAACTTAAAAAAACTGTTGAACTTTTTGATGAAAAAAAGAAAAACAACTCTTTTAGACGCTAATGCGTCTTTTTTTATGGAAAAATAGTTTCATAGCAACTAAAAGCAAATATTTCTATACAATTTAAATATAACTAATTGGAGGAATTATGAAATTTAAATTAAAAAACCTATTAATTGGGGGGGTCCTTACTTCAATGATGCCTCTTGTTGCTCTTTCTGCTTCTTGTGGTAAAAAAGAGAATAAGGAAGAAAGCAAAGATCAAAATGAAGATCAAGGTAAAAATACTAGTAAAGAAGAAGTTGTTTCAGTTTTAAAAATAGATTTAACAAAATTGCAAAACGGAGCAACTATAGACTTTAAATCATTAAATTCTGAAACTAAATACAAATTAGAACTTGTTGATAAAGAATCTTTAATCGCTTTCTTAAGTGATTCAGCTAACTATAGATTATACTTTGATTCATATAAGAAAAAAGATAAACTTCCAGAAGGATTTACTTCTTACCAAGAAGTAACTACATCTGAAAAAGACTTTAATTTAAGAAAAACAGTAATGAAAATTTATTCAGATATGAAAAATCTTAAAGATTCATACTTTAGTGCTCCTATTGCTGAAGAATCTCTAACCGATTCAAACAACAAATACTACAGACAACCAGATAAACGTGTAAAATACACACTTTCAGAAGATAAAACAACAGTTACAATGAAATTTTATGAAACTACAGGTAGTATCGATGAAAAAACTTTAGACATTGATAAAAATGCTGAATTTACATTAGAAATTAAAATTAAATAATAATTGTATAAAGTTGACTTAATGTCAACTTTTTTTGTAAAACAATAGTCATGAACAAAAAATACAAATGATTTATCTATTTTATTAAATATTGCTGAATGAATTAATGTATATAAGACTAGTTTGCTTGTTTTACTTTATGATGTTAAAATTAGATATTAATACACATTTTTCAAGAAAACGTTTCTTTTTTTTTTTTTTTTTAGGATTGAATTGAAAATTAAAAAAATACAACACTAAATAAACTAGGACAACGAAAGTTGACAAAAAAATATTTTAAGACATCATTGCAAATTGCTTTGGTGTTTTTCAATTTAAATTTGATTGTATTCTTTCATTATTATAATAATTTATAAATTTTTTTATTTCATCATTTAACATTTTTAACGTGTATTAAAACTAAAGAAAAACACTTGCCAAACAATCATTATTTAATAAAAAATTCTGAAGAAGAAATCAGAATTCTTCATTCAAAAGTTATAAATACTAGATTACTCAAAGCGAATCAAATGAACATTCTTCATTTGAATGAATGTCTAAGATTATTTAAAGAAGGAAAGAATTTTTCTCAAGTTTCAGAAATGATTGGATTTCAAACACACACCATTAAAAAGTTATTGAAAATTTCAACAACAAATCAGGGTGATTTTGTTAAGAAATATAAAAAAGTTTGTCGCAACTGTGATCAATATATTAATTATGTAAACTACATTGATTTCCAATTAATTGCTGAACATCTTATGCTTTATAAGTCTAAAAGAACAAGACTTCATTCAAAGACTATTCAAAATAAATGAAGAGATTTTATTAGATTTTGAAAATCTGAAGTTAGTTATTATAGGAAAAATAGATTCAATAAAGATTTTACAAAAAGAGCAATCAAAGTTTCAGCTAAAGCTCTTGTTAATAAATTTAAGAACCTATTTCCTAACAGTTTCTGTCCTACTCCTAGCGCTGTATATAAGTGCTTAAAGTCAAATCAGTTTAATTTATCTATAGATATTTTGCTCTTTCTTTCTGTAGGAAAATATCACAAAAAAACTAAAAAAGTTCAAAAAAGTTCTCTTAAAAATGCTGTTAGTATTCACCAAAGACCTGATGAGGCCAACCATAGATTAGAGGAAGGTCATTTTGAGCTTGACACTGTGATTGGACAAAGCAAGGATAAGAATTGTTTGGTAACTTTATTAGATAGAAAAACTAGAAAACTTTATGTAATATTAGCACGCAAAACTTCTGAGTCAGTTAAAGATGCTTTACTCAAAATGATTAAAATTAATTCAATAAAAATAACAACATTAACTGTTGATAATGGCTCCGAGAACGTGCGCTTGCACGAAGTTATTTCTAACAACAATTTATTTAAATGTGATGCATATTGTTCATATCAAAAAGGCTCAATAGAGAATATCCACAGACACATTAGAAGATTTATTCCTAAAGGTGTTTCCATGGATAAATTCACAAATAAACAGATTTATGCGATGAGCAAAAGAATTAATGAATATTTAACACTCATTAATCAATAGTTTTACTAAAAATTTTAAAAATCGGTCATGACCGATTCTTTTGGTGTGCTTTTTTATATAAAAAAGCATTATAATTATATAAATTGAAGCACTAACGTACTTCAAGGACTTTGATTAAAATGCTTTGTTAAATGACTTTTCTATTTCATAGGTCATGACCGATTCTTTTGGTGTGCTTTTTTATATAAAAAAGCATTATAATTATATAAATTGAAGCACTAACGTACTTCAAGGACTTTGATTAAAATGCTTTGTTAAATGACTTTTCTATTTCATATTTTTTTTCTTTTTTTTTTTTTTTTTAAGCATTATATAATTAAATTATGAGATTATTCGCACATATAAAAATTAAAAAGAATTACAGAAATTTTATAGATTTATTAAATTTGATTGATAAAACAAAATTTATCAATGATAAGAAAATAGATATTGAAAAATTTGATGATATTTTGTTATCAATAAACAAAAATAATAAAAAGATTAATATAAATTTATTTATTCAATCAATTGATTTTTTAATATTATTAAACTCTTTAGGATATTTAGAAATAAACTTACTAAAATTTAAGCATTTAATTGACTACAGTTTTACTAAATTACAAAAAACAATTAATAAAAATACTCAATCAGATAAGTTAAAGAAAAAAATTAATGAATTTAATTTTCTTGTAAATTCAGTTCTTTTATTCAAAGAAGAAAAAGAATATAAAGAATATTGCAAGATTGTTGATCAAACTATAAAAGTCTTTAATAATTTATTAAAATCAAACATAAATTTAAGTTCAAAAAAAATAAGCAAAAAAACTAAATTTATTTTAATAATTGCTAGTTCTGTTTTAGGATTTATAGCAGTTTCATCTGCTTTAATTATTCCAACAACACTACATATATTAAATAAAGATAAGACTAAAGAAAACAAAACAGTACCTTGAACTGAATTACAACCTTCAATTAAAGTTAAATACAACTTATATAAATTGAAAAATATTCCTTGAAGTTTTCATAATCGAATCAATGATAATATAACAAATAAAACTGAAGAAAAATTAAATATTCTAGATGAACAATTTGCAAAAAATAGTGATTTAAATATAAAATGAGTACAAATATCAAATTATTATGATGAATCATCTCTAGATTTAAGAGGAGATTATAAAAGAAAATTAGAAAATTTATTTAATTCAAAAAAAGATATTGATACACTAATATCTCAAATAATAGATTTAAATAAAGAATACAAGAATAATATTGAAAAATATTATGAAGATATTTTTTTATATTTCAATAAATATACTAAACCAACTCATAATTTATTAAATAAATCTTTATTAGTAAATAAAGTTTACGAGGAAACATCAAATATTATTGTTGATAGTATTATTAAAGAATTTAACTATGAATTTGTAAATAATTATGATATTTATCAAAAAAATTCTTTTGAACATCTAAAAAGCTTTTACAGTGATATTAACAAATTTATTGATCTAATAAATAAACATTCTTTATTTGTAAAAGATCTTAAATTAAGATATCTTCCTACAGAAGATGATACTAATGAAATTAAAAAAATATTCAATGATTTTAGAAATGAACAAAATAGTAATTTTGATATTTACATTATTAAAACAATACAAAATTATATTGATTATTTTAGCAAGGGTAATTTCTTCCCTTTGATTGTCGAACGTTTAACATATTTCAAAAACAACTTTGATTTTGCTATTAAAGAACATACTATGCAATGATTTATTACCAAAGACAAAAAATACACATTAAATCCGGGTAATGCTGAAAACATTGAATGAAGACTACCATATATGCGAGATAGTATATATGGTCTTATTGTATTAAATAGTGAATATATCATTAGTTGATTAAAAAATTATGATGAGTGATTATGAGTAATAAACAATGATGAAAAAATCGGTAAAATTAATTTAGAAAATGTTAACGCATTTAATCACTATAAAGATTTTAAAAATGAATTTATTGCTAACGAGTTTAAAGATTATGAAAACTTTTATATTAATGTAATAGGCTGAAAAAGAGATTTTTACGAAGATGAAATATTAAAAAATCTTTATGAAATATTAATAAAAATTTATGGTGAAGATAACTTCAAAATTAATGACTGAAATTCAGAAATTAATTTTAGTGATAATCCATACATTCCAAATAATTTTGATTTTGATTTATACAAAAAATATTTAAATAATAGCATTGATAGTGCTGAAGTTTCGCGACCTATTATTTATGATTTACTTACTGAACAACCTAATTATTTTTCTGATTTTCAACAGAATTCACTTTGGGGTTTAAAACTAAAAAATAAATTTGTTTATAAAGAGATTAATATTGATAAAAATTATGATTTTCCCGGTATTAATAAATTAACCAAAACCAAATATGGTAGTATCGATTTTGATAATTATGAAGATAAAGAAACTACAAGAAGGCAATTCATTCAATGACGCAAAAATTGAGAAAAATTATTAAGTAAATTTATCTCTAAAAATTGAAATCAAAAACAAATCATTTTAGCACTATCTTTTTATATCAATTCTAATGTTATGTATATGTATAATAATACTGAAAGAAGCTTTAATACTGACGGTAATAATTTTTATAATCCTGCTTCACTTTTTGAAACTGATAGAACGCTTCAATGCTATGGATACAGTCAAAATCTTTCATTAGCTCTTACCCTACTTAATATTCCAGTAAGGATAATTACAGGTGAAACGTTTAGCGACACACAAAATCCATTAGTAAGTAGTGGTGGACACGCTTGAAATGAAGTATTTATTGATAATAAATGAGTAAGTGTAGATTTAACTTTTGCTGACTACTACGAAAGCTGAAGTAATTTTAATAGTGAGTTAAATTTAGAAGAGATATTTTTAGATAGAGATAGTGGGAGTCGTACTATGTTTAGATTAGATTTCTTAAGCTATATCACAACAATCATAAAATATCTAAACAAAGATGAAAATGGTAATTATGTTCATAACTATGTAGATCTACCAACTCATTACAGTACTAATCCTGAAACTGAACTTAAATGAGAAAATATGCTTCCACTTTTAAGAAAACAATATAAAACTAATCAATATTAACACCTTTTTGGTGTTTTTATTTGTCTCAATTAAATAATAATAATAAAAATAAAACTCCCGCTTTAACAGGAGTTATTGAAGAATTTTACTTTTGTGATTATAAAAAATAGAATTAAAAGTTTGAATAAGATTAGCTAACAAAAAATCCAAACAATTTTTATCACATTTTGAAAAATTACATATTTATTATAACACAAAAATCATTATCTAATATATTTATTTTTGTTTTTATTGTGCTGACTTTTAGATTTTTATAGCACAATTAAAACATATTAAATCTATTTTGTTTAATTCTGATTTTGATAAATAGCACTAATTTAAAAGCAGAACTTAAATAGGTAAATATGCTAGCAATTATACGTAAACAATATAAAACTTGAATAATTAATTGTCTTAGGATAGTTCTTATTATTATTTTCGATAATTAATACTTACAACATTACTAAAAAACATTCAAATATGAAAAAAGGTATCGAATTGCTTAATATTCCTATTCGCATTTCTCCTGCTTTTATGTATAAAAAACATCTACTATAAAAGTAGATGCTTTAACATAGTCTTGTTTTACCTTTTAAAACAACTAATAATTTAAGGTATTTTATTTCTTAACATAAAATGTAGCTTTTCCCTTACCATATCTTGTTATATATCCTTCTTCTATTAATTGTTTAAGCAATATAATTTAACTATCTCATATTGAAAAAATGTATTAAAGAATTATTTCTGTTTTTTAATAATTCTAATAATTCGTTTAATTCGATTATGAACTTACTATAATATTCTGTTTCTGTAAGTAAAATAAATTCATTTAAGGATTTAAGAAAATCAGAAATATATTTATCTATAAAATATAAATTATCAAAAAAATCAAATGAATGAGTAAAAACATTTAATATTTGCCTATTAAATATACTTATAACTTTTTTGATAAAAAAATCATAAACTTCTTTTGTAAATCCATAATCTGAATTATCAAAACAAAATTCATCGTTAAAGTTTTCGAGATGATATTTTAAATGTAATATTTCAAAAAGATTTGCGTTAGCTCTAATGATTTCTAATATTGTTGCATCAAAATTTGAGTCATTAAAATTAATTGAAAATATTTTGGAAGAACATTTTAATTATGATAAAAATAATTCCAAAATCTATTTATTTTGCGACGGTGCAAGAATTTTCAAAAATATGTGTGTTAATAACAATTTCACACTGATTTATGACTGATATCACTTAAAAAAGTACTTTCTAAACATTTTTAGTTATGATAAACGTTGAAAAAGTTCTAAGAATTATAAACGTTGAACTTATTTAGGTCAATACGTTGATTACAATGAAATTTTTAAACAAATTCTAAATGCTTTAGAAGTTCAAGATTATGATATCTTATTAAAAATTATTTCTGAGTTATTGAATAAAATTAAAGAATTAAAGTCAGAAATTTTATTTTATGATTTGATTAAGGCATATAACTTTTTACTTAAAACACCTGAATTAAAATCACATTTTGAAAACAGAACCGCAAAAGCTGAGTCAGTAATTTCAAAATTTAAAACAGATTGCTTTAATAAAAAAGGTTGTGCAAGTTTGAATAATATAAAGTTTAAGTTAAAATTTAAGTGTAGTAAAAATAACTTTTATAAACTTTATGATGAAGAGAAAATCAAGGAAATTCTTAAATTAAGATAATAAGTCATAACTGTATTCATATACAGTTATTTTTTATGTAAAAAAGGAATATATGAGTAAATATCAAAAGGAAATTGAATTTTTAACAAAACAGATATTAGACTTAACAATAGAAGATAATTCTCAAAATCCAACTACAATTAAAACTTATAATCAAGATAATAATTTTCTAAAAAAATTAATTGTTTTTCAAGAGAAATATAGAGGTTTTTCATATTCACAAGAGATTAATAATTTAATTAAAAGTGTTGTTTTAAATTTTAAGAATAAAGAAAAAAATAAATATTTAGTTGCTTCTAAGGATAAATTAGTTTTTTGTGAATTGATTTATGTCCTTTGACCTAATTTAAGTCATTTTAATAGTTTCTATACTGTAGATTTTAAAAATGTTTTAGGTAAAAACGCTGAAAATTCAATTACTAATTTAGAAAAATTGATTGAAGAGATTAAAGAGTTAAATACTAATGAAAAAGTAGTTGTTATTGTAGAAAACTTTAATAATTTGAATTTAGAAAATGAAAAAATAATCAAATTATTAAATGAAGAGTTAAATAATATAAGCAAAAACATTATTATTTTCTTCAGTACATATACTGATTTAACAAATGAAAGTCATTCCATTCCATTTATTGATGAAATTGTTGATTTTAATAATCTACCTAAGGATAATTTAATAAACTGATTTCTTACATATATTTATAAATTAGCTAATGGTTATAAATTTACAGAAAAAAATTGATATAAAGTTGAAGAAATTGTTAAAAATGTTAAAAATTTACCTTATCCGAATAAAATGCTTGTCTTAATTAATGATTGTTTAAATCAATTAAAATCAATTGAAAATTTAACAAAAACTAAATACGAAAATTCATTTATTAGATTGTTAAAGAAATCATTAAATTAAAGACAATAAAAGGAAGTGTTTTGCATCAAGCACAAATATTTAAGAAAATTATTGTTAAAATTTTATTTTTCAAATCATATGAAAATATTTCCACTTTTAATATATAATATCTTAGAAAGGAATATATAAATGAATTTACAATTACCAAAAAATAAAAAGAAATGACTTATTGTCGGTGGTGGAGTTGCTTTAACAGCATTATCTGTTGGTTTTATTGCTTCAACAGCACAATATTGTTCCTCAGCAAAAACCGTTAGAAAACAGGAAACTGAAATTGTATTACTTAAACTTAAAATTAATGATCTTGAACAACAAAATAAACAATTGATTAAAGAAAAAGAAGAATTAACTGCTGAATTAAACTCATTGAAACAACGTCTTGAAACTTTACAAGCTCAATATGATCGTTCACGTAATGCTTGAAAAAGCACAACTGCTAACTATTTAAGTAAAATTAGTGATTTAAATAAGAAATTAAATTCTGATGATAATCGTTTTGAACCTTCAATTAATCCTGAAGAAAATGAAAAACCTGAATTAAGTTTTGAAGAGGAAATTGAATTATTTAAAAATAATGTTATTAGTTCAAAAGAACAATATAGTATTAGATTAAATGAACTTAAACAACAGCTTAGTGTCTTAAGAATTGAAACTAATTCAGAAACCACACAAAATTATGTTGATGAATTCTTAAAAGAGTTAAATGCTAAACAGGCGTTAATTGAAAATATGCCTGTAAATTCTCTTGAAGACATTACTGAGTTAGTAAATAGAATTAATTCAAGTGAAAGTGTTATTAATAAACAATACTTCAATCTTGTTGCAGAATTAACTAATGAAATTGCTAACAAGAAAGATACTATTGCAGAAAAGGAAAAACAACTTGCATCAGCATTTGAAAATGCTAAAGGTTTAATTAAACAAATTTTAGAAGCATCAGAAAATCAAATTGAGTACTTACTTAATTTAAGAGATAAAGTTAGTGTTTATCTTAATAAGGATTATTCTCAATATGCGTCTGAAGAATTTGCAAATAATATTAAATCAAGTGCTAACAACTTAATTTCTGATATTAATAACTATAAAATTGAATTAACTGTTGCGATTGAACAAGCTAAATTAGATTATGAAAAAGCACTTGAAAGTAAAAGAGTAGAGGACTTTACAAGTATCAACATTAAGAGTTTTGGAATTAAAAACAAGATCTTTTTAGATGAATTCGACTCACTTGCTAATAAAGATTTTGAGCAAGCATTTGCTAAATATACTAAACAACTTGCTGAATATGCTAAAAAATCACAGGAATACAATGACTTACAAATTGAGAATAATAAGAACTTAGCTAAAATTGAAGAATTAAACCGTGAATTATCTTTAGCAGAAGAAAAAATCAATAATTTTGATTCAACAATCACTGATTTAAATCAAAAACTTAAAGACAAGTTAATTGATTCTTTAATTCAAGTAAATTCTGTTTTAGAAACTGTAATTACTTCTTTAGAGAATGATAGTGCTGATAATAGTGAATTAGTTAATCCGCTTAAAGAACAATATGATGTTATCTTAAATACCATTCTTGAATCAACTGATCCAGAATTTGTAGAGAAATATTCAGATATTGCTAATAGTGCTTTAGCACTTATTTCAGACTTAATTTTCAATTATCAACAAAGTAGAGTTTTACCGCTTGAAGGAGAAATTGTTAAATTAAATACTGAAATTGAGAGATTGAATAGCACTATTGAAACAATGAAAACAAACATTGCTACAAAAGAAAGTTTAATTAGTCAATACCAAGAACAAATTGCTGAATTAGAAACTGAAAAAGAAACTTTAACAACTAATTTAGCATCTGCTAATGAAGAATTAGAAAACACAAAAACTGAATTAGAAGACTTAAAATTTTCTAATCAAACATTTTTAATTTCTCAAAAAGATGAATTAGCTAAAGTTAATAATAAACTTGATTTATTAAAAACTAAAGCTAAAGAAATTTTAGCTATTTCAGAAGAAAGTAGCGCAAAAGAAGAATTAAGTGCTTTAGTTGATAGTGAAACAAGTACTAATGTTGAAGAAAGTATTGATAAAATTACTGAAGAGATTAAAAATAACAGTGAATTATCATTAAACATCATCAATAAACTTAATGAAGTGTTAAAAGTAAACTATGATAAAAAGATAGCTGATAAAGTTGCTGAACTTGAAGAACTTGGTACTCAAAAAGACCAAATTGAAGCTTCTAAAAGCTCTTTAGAGAATGAATTGAGTGTTAAAACTGCTGAAAACCAAGCTACTTCAGAAGAATTGAAAGACTTAGTTTCTAAACAAAATGATTTAATTACTGAACAAGGAAACAAATTTGATCAATTAATTTCTAAATACAAAGAATTAAGAGAACAAGCAACTGAATTATTAAGTAATTCTGAAAATTCAAGTCAAAAAACTGAACTTGAAAACAAATTAAGTCAAAGTGTAGAAAGTGAAAAATCAAAAGAATTAAGTACTTTAGTTTCTCAAAACAACAATATCAGTGATTATAATATTGGATTAGTTGAGTTAATTAAAGAATTAACAAAAGTTAATTATGAAAAACAAATCAAAGATAAAAATGCTTATGAAGTTTTATTAAAAAACCAATTAACTGAAACTCAAGCTTCAAAAGATAAATTAGATGAAGAAGTTAAAAAACTTGAAGCAGAGAATAGCGAGCTTAAGAAAAATCAAGGTACTAAAGTACAAGAGTTAGAAACTAAATTAGCTACTGCTAATGAAGAAACTAGAAAACAAAGTACTTTAGTTGCTGAAAAAGAAAAAGAAATTCAAAGATTATCAAGATTAAATAGTTCTTACTCTTCACAAATTTCTACTTTACAATCACAAATCAGAACATTAGAGTCAGATAAAAATAGCTTACAATCTCAATTAGCTTCTATGACTACCAGTAGAAATTATTGAGAAATGAGATATAAAGATTTAATCGGTAGACCAGATAAAATAGAACAAGATGATTCAGTAATATCTAGTCCTGTTGAATCAGATTCAACCAACAAATTGATTACCACACCATATAATATGACTTTAAGTCAAGAAGTTCAATTAGTTGTTAAAGATTTACTTCAAGGGGAAGCAGGATTTAATAATTACATAATTCTTACTAAAAATCAAAAAGATAAAGAAATCCAAGAAAAAATACTTAAAAATTTTGGATTTCACTTTGGGACTAACTCAATTTATAAATTTGAAGAAATTTCATATACTCAAGCTAAAAAACTCACTAAAAATTTATCAACTATCACATTAACAAAAGACTCAAAAATTAATACCAATAAATTTGATGATTTTAAACAAATGTTCAAAAGTGAAATGTTTTGTTTAGATCTAGGATATGTATCAGGTACCTTTAATTCAACTTCTATTTATAAATCAGATAAACAATTCACTAATTCTGAATGACAATTTCAACCGGGGCTAAATTATGATTCTGGAGATAAACAAGATTATAGGTTCAACCCAAAAACTAACTATATTTATTACCAAATCAATGAACAACAAAACTATAGAATTAATCAACAATTATTGATAATTACAGATTCACCAAGTCAAAAATCATATATTGGTATGTGCTATACATTTACTTCCAAAAATTCTTCATATAATAAAACTATAACTTTAAGATCATTAGGTACAAAATATGATAGTGATAAATTAACTCACGGAGAATATAAGCAAGGTCAAGACTTAAAACCAACAAATTTCAAATTCTATCCAGAAGAGAAAAGAATAAGAGATTTATACTCTCAAATCAATGATTTACCACTCACAAGAATTGAATATAGAATAAACACCCCAAATATGAGACTTAACTCAAATTCAATTGTGTTATCACACATTTCTATTAACGAAAAGCGATAAAAATTGCTTTTTTCTTTTGTTTTTTTTAAACATTATATAATTACATTATGAGAATATTCGCACGTACAAAAATTAAGAAAAATTATATTGAGTTTATAAACATATTAAACTTAATTGATAAAACAAAATTTATTAATGATAAGAAAATAGATATTGACATTATATAATTACATTATGAGAATATTCGCACGTACAAAAATTAAGAAAAATTATATTGAGTTTATAAACATATTAAACTTAATTGATAAAACAAAATTTATTAATGATAAGAAAATAGATATTGAAAAATTTGATAATGTTTTGTTATTAATAAACAAAAATAAGAAGAAAATTAATATAGATTTATTTATTCAATCAATGGATCTTTTATTGATATTAAATTCTTTAGGATACTTGGATATAAACCTATTTAAGTTTAAGATTTTAATTGATTATAGTTTTACTAAATTACAAAAAACAATTAATAAAAATACTCAATCAGATAAGTTAAAGAAAAAAATTAATGAATTTAATTTTCTGGTAAATTCAGTTCTTTTATTCAAAGAAGAAAAAGAATATAAAGAATATTGTAAGATTGTTGATCAAACTATAAAAGCATTTAATAATTTATTAAAATCAAACATAAATTTAAGTTCAAAAAAAATAAGCAAAAAAACTAAATTAATTTTAATAATTACTGGTTCTATTTCAGGATTTATAGCAGTTTCATCTGCTGTAATTATTCCAACAACACTACATATATTAAATAAAGATGAATCTAAAGAAAACAAAACAGTACCTTGAACTGAATTACAACCTTCAATTAAAGTTAAATATAACTTATATAAATTGAAAAATATTCCTTGAAGTTTTCATAATAGAATCAATGATAATATAACGAATAAAACAGAAGAAAAATTAAATATTCTAGATGAACAATTTGCAATAAATAGTGATTTAAATGTAAAATGAGTACAAATATCAAAATATTATGACGAATCATCTTTGGATTTAAGAGAAAATTACAAAAGGAAATTAGAAAATTTATTTAATTCAAAAAAAGATATCGACACTTTAATCATTCAAGTAAATAATTTAAACGATGAATACAAGAATAATATAGAAAAACATAATGAAGAAATCTATTTATATTTCAACCAATACATTAAACCTATAGATAATTCACTCAGTAAAGTTATAAAAGCTAATGAAGTTTATGATAGATCATTTGATATTATTATTGAAAATATTATTAAAAAATTTAATTATAATTTCATAAATAATTTTGATATTTATGATAAAACATCATTTGCACATCTCAAAATCTTTTATAGTGATTTAAATACATTTATTGATAAAATTAATGAACATTTTTTAGATATAAAAGATCTTAAATTAAGATACATTCCAACAGAAGAGAATATTGAAGAAATTGTAAAAATATTTGATGAATTCAAAAATAATAAAAATAACAATTTTGATATTTACATTACTAAAACAATACAAAATTATATTGATTATTTTAGCAAGGGTAATTTCTTCCCTTTGATTGTCGAACGTTTAACATATTTCAAAAACAACTTTGATTTTGGTATTAAAGAACATACTATGCAATGATTTATTACTAAGGATAAAAATTTTACTTTAAGTCCGGGTAATGCTGAAAATATTGAATGAAGACTACCATATATGCGGAACAGTAGATATGGACTTATTAAATTAAATAGCGAATATATTATTAGTTGGTTAAAAAATTATGATGAGTGATTATGAGTAATTAACGATGAAGAAAAAATCGGAGAAATTAACTTAGAAAATGTTAAAGCTTTCAATCATTATAAAGACTTCAAAAATGAATTTATTGCTAATGAGTTTAAGAATTATGAAAACTTTAATATCAATGTATCAGATTGAAAATATAAAGTTGATAATAAGATTATTTTAAATAATTTATATAATGAATTATTGAAAATTTACAACGCAAATTCTTTTGAAATAAATGATTGAAATTCAGAAATTAATTTCAATGATAATCCATACATTCCAATTAATTTTGATTTTAATTTATATAGAAAATATATAAATAATACAATAAAACAAGTTGAATATACTCGTACTATTATTTATGATTTACTAACTGAACAACCTAATTTTTTCAGCAATTTTTATCAACTTCCACTATATACGTTAAAAGTAAACAATCAATATTTTAGTAAAGAGAAAAATGAAGATGATACTTTTGATTTTCCATATATTAATAAATTATTTTTAGATAATGATGGATGAATTGAAGAAAAATACAATGAAAATAGGAAAAATATAATAGATCAACTTATATTATGACGTAAGAATTGAGAAACTCTTTTATCTAAATATATTTCTAAAAATTGAAATAAAAAACAAATTATTCTAGCACTTTCATTTTATATTACATCTAATGTAATGTATATGTATAATAATATTCCTTTTAGTTTTAATACGGATGGAAATAATTTTTATAATCCTGCTTCACTTTTTGAAACTGATAGAACACTTAAATGCTATGGATATAGTCAAAATCTCTCTCTAGCACTAACACTACTTAATATTCCAGTTAGAATAATTAGTGGTTATATATTTGATGATATACAAAATCCATTAGTAAGCAGCGGGGGACACGCTTGAAATGAAGTATTTATTGATAATAAATGAGTAAGTGTAGATTTAACTTTTGCAGACTACCAAGAAAGCTGAAGTAATTTTAATAGTGAGTTAAATTTAGAAGAGATATTTCTGAACAGAGATAGTGGAAGTCGTACAATGTTTAGATTAAAATATATAAGCTATATCACAACAATCATTAAATACCTAAATAAAGATGAAAATGGTAATTATGTGCACAATTATATTGAATTACCAACTCATTACAGTACTAATCCTGAAACTGAGCTTAAATGAGAAAATATGCTTCCACTTTTAAGACAACAATACAAAACTAATCAATATTAACACCGGTAATTATGTGCACAATTATATTGAATTACCAACTCATTACAGTACTAATCCTGAAACTGAGCTTAAATGAGAAAATATGCTTCCACTTTTAAGACAACAATACAAAACTAATCAATATTAACACCATTTTAAACTAGGACAACGAAAGTTGACAAAAAATTATTTTAAAACATCATTGCAAATTGCTTTGGTGTTTTTTATTTGCATTAATTATTTCATTCATTAAATTAAATAATAGTGCATAATAATTATGTAAATGTTTCCATTTACAAATAAAGTTGAAGACTCAAAAGGAGAAAATGAAACATAAAGATTTTTTAAGCAAAATAGATTATGCTATTTATGACTATGAAAGCAAAATACAGGATAATGCATTTACTGGTATTGAAGATATAGGACGTTTTACATTTAATAATGTTTTTTATTACTCAAGAAATGAAAATGAAAAAATATCTGTCGAAGAACTTGTTGAAGAAATAGCTTCAAAGAATATACCAAGACGAAGACATGAAATTTTTAAACTAGTTCCAGAATTAGAATCTAAAATCAATGAAATTTTATTTGACGGTACTTATGATAACTTTGACCAATTGCTAAAACGTGCACTCTTTGAATATCAAAAAGATTTTGTACTAGAAAATATTGAACATTTATTTAGATTACATTTTCTAAATTTAGCTAAAGAAATTGTTAAAAATAACGGAAGAGAAGAAATTAAAGTCAATTGAGAGTGATTTAATGATTTAGTTATTAAGAAAGCTAAAGAGTTTTGTTCAAAAGATGTGTTGTATAAGTATGTTCCGACAGAATTTAATGAATTTAAAGAAATTTTAGTCTAGTAAATGTAAATCAGGCATATAAATAAAACAAAAATGAATAATAACAACACCATTTCGGTGTTTTTCTTTACATAAATTATTTAACTTTATTAAATTTTATAATAGTGCATAATAATTATGTAAATGTTTCCAATTTACAAATTAAAACTATTAAATTAATAAATAAAAAGAGAAATATGAAAATAAAAATTACACCAACACAAATTGAAACATATTCAGATAATTCATCATTAATCTGTTTTCCTAAAAATTCTGAATATAAAAGATTTAAGTTTTGACTTTCGAATAAAAGAGTTTTTAAAACTGGTTGATTTTATACTATTTATATTGATGAAAAAGGTACAACAACTATTTTTAAAAATGGAAATGGGCAGTGAAATAAATTTGAAAAAATAAGTGAACAAAAAATCACAAATAAAAAATTAATAGAAGCTTTTTCACATCAACAAGACAGCATTATTGAGAAAAAACATAGATATCATTAAAGAAAAATAACCAAATAATACTTTATACGTCATTTATACCGACAAATAAACCGACAAATGTCTATTTAAAATGACGGTTTAAAATGAATTATTGTAATTTTCTATTATAAATTGATTAATTTAGTGTTGTTTTGCAAATTAATAGATGTTTAACCCGACAGGAATAAAAATATACCGTCATTTATACCGACATTTAAACCGTCAAAAATATAAATGTTGCTATAATATTAAAATGACTAATAATAATTGCTATATAGAATCAGAAATTTTGGAGTTAAAAGAAAAAATGAATGATAATTTAACATTCTCTAGTCTTAAAATATATTATGAAGAGAAAAATAAGCATTTGGATAACAATACTTTTGAAAAGAACCTTTCATTAAGAAATTCACTTAATCAATACAATCTTCTTGCAGAATTACTAGCAGATAAAAACAATTTATCATTAGTTTTTGTTAAATTTAATGGAATTGATAAAACCTCTATTTCGCAAAGAGTTGACGTAGGTAATGTTTGTATAATTACAGCGTACAAAAATCTTATAAATAGACTTAAATCACTAAATACAAATTTTTTAGATACAACTGTTAGACCTAGAATAGAGACTCCACTTTTTGATATGGATTCAGTAAATGAAGCAATTTTAAACGCAATTATCCATAATGATTGAACAATTGGAACTCCACAAATTTCATTTTACAGTAATAGAATTGAAATTGTTTCTCACGGTGGATTGATATCTGGATTAAGTGAAGATGAATTTTTTGATGGGATTAGTAGACCAAGGAATCCAAGTTTAATGAGAGTTTTCATTGATTTAGGATTAGCCGAACATACAGGGCATGGTGTTCCTAAAATAATTAGTGTTTATGGAAGAGAATCAATTAAAATTGGTAATAGTTCAATAAAGTGTATTATTCCTTTTAATATAAATGGTAATGCTAAAAGTAATGAAAATTTTGATGAAAACTTAATTAACAATAATGAAGAAAATAATAAAACAAATTATTTTGATAAATCATTATTAAACTTAAGGGATAATGAAAGATTAATTTTAAATTACATTACTAACAACTCACAAATTACAGTACTAAAGCTTTCAGAATTAACAGGACTTTCAACTAGAACAGTTGAAAGAATAATTTCTTCACTACAAACTAAATCAATTTTAATTAGGGAAGGTTCAAAGAAAAAAGGTAAGTGAGTAATAAAAATATTAAATTATGAAAAAAAATAACACAAAATCAATATTTTTTAGTTTTTGTGTTATTTTTTATTTTTATAATAAACTTAAGGTGATTAAATTATTTGATTAATTTCAATAACAAAAATACAACTCTTCAAAAATCTAACAACACTAAATCTATCAATAAAAAATACTTTTAACATCAAAGATAGCATCAAGTGCTATAGATGTTAAACAGAAATGTGCAGAATTAGAAAATACTCAAAAATCGTTTTTCTTAAGAACGTAAAAAAGAACAGTCATACAACAATTGCTGTATGACTGTTTTATATTTTTGGTCCTTTTAGTAAAATTATAGTGCAAAAAAATAAGAAAGGAACCAATATGATTATAGCAAATATTAAAAATTCTCTTAAAGAAGTTGTGTGTATTAAAACTAAAGAAAAACACTTACCAAACAACCATTATTTAATAAAAAATTCTGAAGAAGAAATCAGAATTCTTCATTCAAAAGTTATAAATACTAGATTACTCAAAGCGAATCAAATGAACATTCTTCATTTGAATGAATGTCTAAGATTATTTAAAGAAGGAAAGAATTTTTCTCAAGTTTCAGAAATGATTGGATTTCAAACACACACCATTAAAAAGTTATTGAAAATTTCAACAACAAATCAGGGTGATTTTGTTAAGAAATATAAAAAAGTTTGTCGCAACTGTGATCAATATATTAATTATGTAAACTACATTGATTTCCAATTAATTGCTGAACATCTTATGCTTTATAAGTCTAAAAGAACAAGACTTCATTCAAAGACTATTCAAAATAAATGAAGAGATTTTATTAGATTTTGAAAATCTGAAGTTAGTTATTATAGGAAAAATAGATTCAATAAAGATTTTACAAAAAGAGCAATCAAAGTTTCAGCTAAAGCTCTTGTTAATAAATTTAAGAACCTATTTCCTAACAGTTTCTGTCCTACTCCTAGCGCTGTATATAAGTGCTTAAAGTCAAATCAGTTTAATTTATCTATAGATATTTTGCTCTTTCTTTCTGTAGGAAAATATCACAAAAAAACTAAAAAAGTTCAAAAAAGTTCTCTTAAAAATGCTGTTAGTATTCACCAAAGACCTGATGAGGCCAACCATAGATTAGAGGAAGGTCATTTTGAGCTTGACACTGTGATTGGACAAAGCAAGGATAAGAATTGTTTGGTAACTTTATTAGATAGAAAAACTAGAAAACTTTATGTAATATTAGCACGCAAAACTTCTGAGTCAGTTAAAGATGCTTTACTCAAAATGATTAAAATTAATTCAATAAAAATAACAACATTAACTGTTGATAATGGCTCCGAGAACGTGCGCTTGCACGAAGTTATTTCTAACAACAATTTATTTAAATGTGATGCATATTGTTCATATCAAAAAGGCTCAATAGAGAATATCCACAGACACATTAGAAGATTTATTCCTAAAGGTGTTTCCATGGATAAATTCACAAATAAACAGATTTATGCGATGAGCAAAAGAATTAATGAATATTTAACACTCATTAATCAATAGTTTTACTAAAAATTTTAAAAATCGGTCATGACCGATTCTTTTGGTGTGCTTTTTTATATAAAAAAGCATTATAATTATATAAATTGAAGCACTAACGTACTTCAAGGACTTTGATTAAAATGCTTTGTTAAATGACTTTTCTATTTCATATTTTTTTTCTTTTTTTTTTTTTTTTTAAGCATTATATAATTAAATTATGAGATTATTCGCACATATAAAAATTAAAAAGAATTACAGAAATTTTATAGATTTATTAAATTTGATTGATAAAACAAAATTTATCAATGATAAGAAAATAGATATTGAAAAATTTGATGATATTTTGTTATCAATAAACAAAAATAATAAAAAGATTAATATAAATTTATTTATTCAATCAATTGATTTTTTAATATTATTAAACTCTTTAGGATATTTAGAAATAAACTTACTAAAATTTAAGCATTTAATTGACTACAGTTTTACTAAATTACAAAAAACAATTAATAAAAATACTCAATCAGATAAGTTAAAGAAAAAAATTAATGAATTTAATTTTCTTGTAAATTCAGTTCTTTTATTCAAAGAAGAAAAAGAATATAAAGAATATTGCAAGATTGTTGATCAAACTATAAAAGTCTTTAATAATTTATTAAAATCAAACATAAATTTAAGTTCAAAAAAAATAAGCAAAAAAACTAAATTTATTTTAATAATTGCTAGTTCTGTTTTAGGATTTATAGCAGTTTCATCTGCTTTAATTATTCCAACAACACTACATATATTAAATAAAGATAAGACTAAAGAAAACAAAACAGTACCTTGAACTGAATTACAACCTTCAATTAAAGTTAAATACAACTTATATAAATTGAAAAATATTCCTTGAAGTTTTCATAATCGAATCAATGATAATATAACAAATAAAACTGAAGAAAAATTAAATATTCTAGATGAACAATTTGCAAAAAATAGTGATTTAAATATAAAATGAGTACAAATATCAAATTATTATGATGAATCATCTCTAGATTTAAGAGGAGATTATAAAAGAAAATTAGAAAATTTATTTAATTCAAAAAAAGATATTGATACACTAATATCTCAAATAATAGATTTAAATAAAGAATACAAGAATAATATTGAAAAATATTATGAAGATATTTTTTTATATTTCAATAAATATACTAAACCAACTCATAATTTATTAAATAAATCTTTATTAGTAAATAAAGTTTACGAGGAAACATCAAATATTATTGTTGATAGTATTATTAAAGAATTTAACTATGAATTTGTAAATAATTATGATATTTATCAAAAAAATTCTTTTGAACATCTAAAAAGCTTTTACAGTGATATTAACAAATTTATTGATCTAATAAATAAACATTCTTTATTTGTAAAAGATCTTAAATTAAGATATCTTCCTACAGAAGATGATACTAATGAAATTAAAAAAATATTCAATGATTTTAGAAATGAACAAAATAGTAATTTTGATATTTACATTATTAAAACAATACAAAATTATATTGATTATTTTAGCAAGGGTAATTTCTTCCCTTTGATTGTCGAACGTTTAACATATTTCAAAAACAACTTTGATTTTGCTATTAAAGAACATACTATGCAATGATTTATTACCAAAGACAAAAAATACACATTAAATCCGGGTAATGCTGAAAACATTGAATGAAGACTACCATATATGCGAGATAGTATATATGGTCTTATTGTATTAAATAGTGAATATATCATTAGTTGATTAAAAAATTATGATGAGTGATTATGAGTAATAAACAATGATGAAAAAATCGGTAAAATTAATTTAGAAAATGTTAACGCATTTAATCACTATAAAGATTTTAAAAATGAATTTATTGCTAACGAGTTTAAAGATTATGAAAACTTTTATATTAATGTAATAGGCTGAAAAAGAGATTTTTACGAAGATGAAATATTAAAAAATCTTTATGAAATATTAATAAAAATTTATGGTGAAGATAACTTCAAAATTAATGACTGAAATTCAGAAATTAATTTTAGTGATAATCCATACATTCCAAATAATTTTGATTTTGATTTATACAAAAAATATTTAAATAATAGCATTGATAGTGCTGAAGTTTCGCGACCTATTATTTATGATTTACTTACTGAACAACCTAATTATTTTTCTGATTTTCAACAGAATTCACTTTGGGGTTTAAAACTAAAAAATAAATTTGTTTATAAAGAGATTAATATTGATAAAAATTATGATTTTCCCGGTATTAATAAATTAACCAAAACCAAATATGGTAGTATCGATTTTGATAATTATGAAGATAAAGAAACTACAAGAAGGCAATTCATTCAATGACGCAAAAATTGAGAAAAATTATTAAGTAAATTTATCTCTAAAAATTGAAATCAAAAACAAATCATTTTAGCACTATCTTTTTATATCAATTCTAATGTTATGTATATGTATAATAATACTGAAAGAAGCTTTAATACTGACGGTAATAATTTTTATAATCCTGCTTCACTTTTTGAAACTGATAGAACGCTTCAATGCTATGGATACAGTCAAAATCTTTCATTAGCTCTTACCCTACTTAATATTCCAGTAAGGATAATTACAGGTGAAACGTTTAGCGACACACAAAATCCATTAGTAAGTAGTGGTGGACACGCTTGAAATGAAGTATTTATTGATAATAAATGAGTAAGTGTAGATTTAACTTTTGCTGACTACTACGAAAGCTGAAGTAATTTTAATAGTGAGTTAAATTTAGAAGAGATATTTTTAGATAGAGATAGTGGGAGTCGTACTATGTTTAGATTAGATTTCTTAAGCTATATCACAACAATCATAAAATATCTAAACAAAGATGAAAATGGTAATTATGTTCATAACTATGTAGATCTACCAACTCATTACAGTACTAATCCTGAAACTGAACTTAAATGAGAAAATATGCTTCCACTTTTAAGAAAACAATATAAAACTAATCAATATTAACACCTTTTTGGTGTTTTTATTTGTCTCAATTAAATAATAATAATAAAAATAAAACTCCCGCTTTAACAGGAGTTATTGAAGAATTTTACTTTTGTGATTATAAAAAATAGAATTAAAAGTTTGAATAAGATTAGCTAACAAAAAATCCAAACAATTTTTATCACATTTTGAAAAATTACATATTTATTATAACACAAAAATCATTATCTAATATATTTATTTTTGTTTTTATTGTGCTGACTTTTAGATTTTTATAGCACAATTAAAACATATTAAATCTATTTTGTTTAATTCTGATTTTGATAAATAGCACTAATTTAAAAGCAGAACTTAAATAGGTAAATATGCTAGCAATTATACGTAAACAATATAAAACTTGAATAATTAATTGTCTTAGGATAGTTCTTATTATTATTTTCGATAATTAATACTTACAACATTACTAAAAAACATTCAAATATGAAAAAAGGTATCGAATTGCTTAATATTCCTATTCGCATTTCTCCTGCTTTTATGTATAAAAAACATCTACTATAAAAGTAGATGCTTTAACATAGTCTTGTTTTACCTTTTAAAACAACTAATAATTTAAGGTATTTTATTTCTTAACATAAAATGTAGCTTTTCCCTTACCATATCTTGTTATATATCCTTCTTCTATTAATTGTTTAAGCAATATAATTTAACTATCTCATATTGAAAAAATGTATTAAAGAATTATTTCTGTTTTTTAATAATTCTAATAATTCGTTTAATTCGATTATGAACTTACTATAATATTCTGTTTCTGTAAGTAAAATAAATTCATTTAAGGATTTAAGAAAATCAGAAATATATTTATCTATAAAATATAAATTATCAAAAAAATCAAATGAATGAGTAAAAACATTTAATATTTGCCTATTAAATATACTTATAACTTTTTTGATAAAAAAATCATAAACTTCTTTTGTAAATCCATAATCTGAATTATCAAAACAAAATTCATCGTTAAAGTTTTCGAGATGATATTTTAAATGTAATATTTCAAAAAGATTTGCGTTAGCTCTAATGATTTCTAATATTGTTGCATCAAAATTTGAGTCATTAAAATTAATTGAAAATATTTTGGAAGAACATTTTAATTATGATAAAAATAATTCCAAAATCTATTTATTTTGCGACGGTGCAAGAATTTTCAAAAATATGTGTGTTAATAACAATTTCACACTGATTTATGACTGATATCACTTAAAAAAGTACTTTCTAAACATTTTTAGTTATGATAAACGTTGAAAAAGTTCTAAGAATTATAAACGTTGAACTTATTTAGGTCAATACGTTGATTACAATGAAATTTTTAAACAAATTCTAAATGCTTTAGAAGTTCAAGATTATGATATCTTATTAAAAATTATTTCTGAGTTATTGAATAAAATTAAAGAATTAAAGTCAGAAATTTTATTTTATGATTTGATTAAGGCATATAACTTTTTACTTAAAACACCTGAATTAAAATCACATTTTGAAAACAGAACCGCAAAAGCTGAGTCAGTAATTTCAAAATTTAAAACAGATTGCTTTAATAAAAAAGGTTGTGCAAGTTTGAATAATATAAAGTTTAAGTTAAAATTTAAGTGTAGTAAAAATAACTTTTATAAACTTTATGATGAAGAGAAAATCAAGGAAATTCTTAAATTAAGATAATAAGTCATAACTGTATTCATATACAGTTATTTTTTATGTAAAAAAGGAATATATGAGTAAATATCAAAAGGAAATTGAATTTTTAACAAAACAGATATTAGACTTAACAATAGAAGATAATTCTCAAAATCCAACTACAATTAAAACTTATAATCAAGATAATAATTTTCTAAAAAAATTAATTGTTTTTCAAGAGAAATATAGAGGTTTTTCATATTCACAAGAGATTAATAATTTAATTAAAAGTGTTGTTTTAAATTTTAAGAATAAAGAAAAAAATAAATATTTAGTTGCTTCTAAGGATAAATTAGTTTTTTGTGAATTGATTTATGTCCTTTGACCTAATTTAAGTCATTTTAATAGTTTCTATACTGTAGATTTTAAAAATGTTTTAGGTAAAAACGCTGAAAATTCAATTACTAATTTAGAAAAATTGATTGAAGAGATTAAAGAGTTAAATACTAATGAAAAAGTAGTTGTTATTGTAGAAAACTTTAATAATTTGAATTTAGAAAATGAAAAAATAATCAAATTATTAAATGAAGAGTTAAATAATATAAGCAAAAACATTATTATTTTCTTCAGTACATATACTGATTTAACAAATGAAAGTCATTCCATTCCATTTATTGATGAAATTGTTGATTTTAATAATCTACCTAAGGATAATTTAATAAACTGATTTCTTACATATATTTATAAATTAGCTAATGGTTATAAATTTACAGAAAAAAATTGATATAAAGTTGAAGAAATTGTTAAAAATGTTAAAAATTTACCTTATCCGAATAAAATGCTTGTCTTAATTAATGATTGTTTAAATCAATTAAAATCAATTGAAAATTTAACAAAAACTAAATACGAAAATTCATTTATTAGATTGTTAAAGAAATCATTAAATTAAAGACAATAAAAGGAAGTGTTTTGCATCAAGCACAAATATTTAAGAAAATTATTGTTAAAATTTTATTTTTCAAATCATATGAAAATATTTCCACTTTTAATATATAATATCTTAGAAAGGAATATATAAATGAATTTACAATTACCAAAAAATAAAAAGAAATGACTTATTGTCGGTGGTGGAGTTGCTTTAACAGCATTATCTGTTGGTTTTATTGCTTCAACAGCACAATATTGTTCCTCAGCAAAAACCGTTAGAAAACAGGAAACTGAAATTGTATTACTTAAACTTAAAATTAATGATCTTGAACAACAAAATAAACAATTGATTAAAGAAAAAGAAGAATTAACTGCTGAATTAAACTCATTGAAACAACGTCTTGAAACTTTACAAGCTCAATATGATCGTTCACGTAATGCTTGAAAAAGCACAACTGCTAACTATTTAAGTAAAATTAGTGATTTAAATAAGAAATTAAATTCTGATGATAATCGTTTTGAACCTTCAATTAATCCTGAAGAAAATGAAAAACCTGAATTAAGTTTTGAAGAGGAAATTGAATTATTTAAAAATAATGTTATTAGTTCAAAAGAACAATATAGTATTAGATTAAATGAACTTAAACAACAGCTTAGTGTCTTAAGAATTGAAACTAATTCAGAAACCACACAAAATTATGTTGATGAATTCTTAAAAGAGTTAAATGCTAAACAGGCGTTAATTGAAAATATGCCTGTAAATTCTCTTGAAGACATTACTGAGTTAGTAAATAGAATTAATTCAAGTGAAAGTGTTATTAATAAACAATACTTCAATCTTGTTGCAGAATTAACTAATGAAATTGCTAACAAGAAAGATACTATTGCAGAAAAGGAAAAACAACTTGCATCAGCATTTGAAAATGCTAAAGGTTTAATTAAACAAATTTTAGAAGCATCAGAAAATCAAATTGAGTACTTACTTAATTTAAGAGATAAAGTTAGTGTTTATCTTAATAAGGATTATTCTCAATATGCGTCTGAAGAATTTGCAAATAATATTAAATCAAGTGCTAACAACTTAATTTCTGATATTAATAACTATAAAATTGAATTAACTGTTGCGATTGAACAAGCTAAATTAGATTATGAAAAAGCACTTGAAAGTAAAAGAGTAGAGGACTTTACAAGTATCAACATTAAGAGTTTTGGAATTAAAAACAAGATCTTTTTAGATGAATTCGACTCACTTGCTAATAAAGATTTTGAGCAAGCATTTGCTAAATATACTAAACAACTTGCTGAATATGCTAAAAAATCACAGGAATACAATGACTTACAAATTGAGAATAATAAGAACTTAGCTAAAATTGAAGAATTAAACCGTGAATTATCTTTAGCAGAAGAAAAAATCAATAATTTTGATTCAACAATCACTGATTTAAATCAAAAACTTAAAGACAAGTTAATTGATTCTTTAATTCAAGTAAATTCTGTTTTAGAAACTGTAATTACTTCTTTAGAGAATGATAGTGCTGATAATAGTGAATTAGTTAATCCGCTTAAAGAACAATATGATGTTATCTTAAATACCATTCTTGAATCAACTGATCCAGAATTTGTAGAGAAATATTCAGATATTGCTAATAGTGCTTTAGCACTTATTTCAGACTTAATTTTCAATTATCAACAAAGTAGAGTTTTACCGCTTGAAGGAGAAATTGTTAAATTAAATACTGAAATTGAGAGATTGAATAGCACTATTGAAACAATGAAAACAAATATTGCTACAAAAGAAAGTTTAATTAGTCAATATCAAGAACAAATTGCAGAATTAGAAGCAGAAAAAGAAACTTTAACAACTAATTTAGCATCTACTAATGAAGAGTTAATAAGCACAAAAACTGAATTAGAAGACTTAAAATTTTCTAATAAAGCATTTTTAACTTCTCAAAAAGATGAATTAGCTAAAGTTAATAATAAACTTGATTTATTAAAAATTAAAGCTAAAGAAGTCTTGGTTATTTCGGAAGAAAGTAGTGCAAAAGAAGAATTAAGTGCTTTAGTTGGTAGCGAAACAAGTACTAGTGCTGAAGAAAGTATTGATAAAATTACTGAAGAGATTAAAAATAACAGTGAATTATCATTAAATATCATCAATAAACTTAATGAAGTGTTAAAAGTAAACTATGATAAAAAGATAGCTAATAAAGTTGCTGAACTTGAAGAACTTGGTACTCAAAAAGACCAAATTGAAGCTGCTAAAAACGCTTTAGAGAATGAATTGAGTGTTAAAACTGCTGAAAACCAAGCTACTTCTGAAGAATTGAATGACTTAGTTTCTAAACAAAATAGTTTAATTACTGAACAAGACAATAAATTTGATCAATTAATTTCTAAATACAAAGAATTAAGAGAACAAGGTACTCAATTATTAAGTAATTCAGTAAATTCAAGTCAAAAAACTGAACTTGAAAACAAATTAAATCAAAGTGTTGAAAGTGAAAAATCAAAAGAATTAAGCACTTTAGTAGCGCAAAACGACAACATCAGTGATTACAATATTGAATTAGTTGAGTTAATTAAAGAATTAACAAAAGCTAATTATGAAAAACAAATCAAAGATAAAAATGCTTATGAAGTTTTATTAAAAAACCAATTAACTGAAACTAAAACTTCAAAAGATAAATTAGCTGAAGATGTAAAAAGACTTGAAGCAGAGAATAGTGAACTTAAGAAAAATCAAGGTACTAAAGTACAAGAGTTAGAAACTAAATTAGCTACCGCTAATGAAGAAACCAAAAAACAAAGTGCTTTAGTAGCTGAAAAAGAAAGAAGAATTCAAGAATTATTAACTTCCTCTAATCCGTCTGAAATTTCAAGATTACAATCTCAAGTTTCAAGGTTAGAAAGTGATAAAAGAAGTTTACAAAGTCAATTATCTTCAATGACTACTGAAAGAGATGATTGAAGAAACAAATATTATAGTATAAGTACTAATGTGACCCCGCCTTCGCAAGTTGTGTCTTACATAACTTCAGCTGACTCAAATATACTTTTAACACCCTATGACCTAACATTAAACGAAACCATTGATTTAACTAACAAAATCTCAAGCAATGGAAAGATACAGTTCGATTCTATTATCAAAACAAGTAATAAAACTGATGAGTTAAGAGTAAGAGGATTGTTAACAAAATTTAATGCTTATGCTGAAAAGAACATCGTATATAAAGCTGTTCCGATTTCATATAATTTAGCTAATAAGATTACTAAAGAATTATCAACAATTACACTTAGTCAAAAATCTAATTGAACTACATCTAAGTTTAATGATTTTAGTTCAAACGGAAATTCAAAATTCTTTTCATTTAATTTAAATCAATCTACAGGAACATTTAATTCAACCTCAATTTATAAATCTGCAAAAGAACATACGATTGATAAATATTATGTAAGATACACAAGGGGTGGTGATGGTTATGAAAATAATTGATGGGAAGACTATAATTTTGAATACGCACCAGAAACTGATTATATTTACTATCAAAAGGATATTCAACAAAAGTACTTTTTAACTTCAAAAATTTTTGTTTTAGTAGATAGTTCAAATCAAGCTTATTTAGTTTCTGTACATCAATTCCAATTATGAACTGAACCACAAGATACAATCACCTTAAGAGAAGAAAGTAATTCAGGAACATTAAATGAAAGTAAGTTAAATTTAGGAGGTTATTCAAAAGGAACCAATATAAAAGCTAATATTTCTTTAGACCCCCAATATGAGAGAAGACTACCAGATGAAATGCAAAAAATTCAAGATTTACCATTAGAAATTATTGAATATAGAATAACAGGTTCTAAAATTAACTTGAACTCTCATTCTATAGTTCTATCTCACATTGCACCAAACGAAGTCAGAAAGCAATAAAAATTGCTTTTTTTTCTTTTGTTTTTTTAAGCATTATATAATTAGAATATGAAATTATTAACTCATAGAAAAATTAAGAAAAATTATATTAACTTTATAAAATTATTGAATTTAATTGATAAATCAAAATTTATCAGCGATAAGAAAATAGATATTGAAAAATTTGATAATATTTTGTTATCAATAAACAAAAATAAGAAGAAAATTGATGTAGATTTATTTATTCAATTAATCGATTTTTTACTATTATTTAATTCTTTAGGATATTTAGAAATAAATCTATTTAAGTTTAAGAATTTGATAGATTACAGTTTAACTAAATTACAAAAAACAATTAATAAATATACTCAACCAGACGAGTTAAAGAAAAAAATTAATGAATTTAATTTCCTTGTAAATTCAGTTCTTTTATTCAAAGAAGAAAAAGAATATAAAGAATATTGTAAGATTGTTGATCAAACTATAAAATCTTTTAATAATTTATTAAAATCGAACATAAATTTAAGTTCTGGAAAAATAACTAAAAAAAATAAACTAATTTTAATAATTGTTGGTTCTATTTCAGGATTTATAGCAGTTTCATCTGCAGTGATTGTTCCTACAACAATACACATATTAAATAAAGATAAAATAGTCCCTTGAACCAAGCTTCAGCAACCTATTAAAACTAATTTTGACTTAAAAAAATTCAATAGTATTCCTGAAAAATATTACAACTTAATAAATGAAAATATTTTAAACAAATCAGAAGATAAATTGTCTTATTTGGATGATTTTTTCAAAAAAATAAATCATTTGAATTTAAGATGACTTCCATTACAAAAATATTATAGTCAAACAACCCCAAAATTAGATAAAAGATATAAAAAAGAGATAGAAACAGCATTAGGAATTAAAAAAACCATAGATGAATTGTTGCAAGACTTAAAATTCTTAAGTAATAAATATCAAAATGATATTGAAATCTGCTTTAATGAATTACAGAGATATTTCAAACAAAATATCAAACCTACAAATATTATGAGTTTAACCCCTGATATTAAGAGTGTAGAAAACAAATATATTAGAAAAGTTATTGATAATATTGTTGTAGATTTTAATAAAGAATTTATAAATGAGTATGATTTATATAATACTAGTTCATTTAAACAATTTAAAAATTTTATTGATAAACTAAATTTATTCATTAGAGAGATAAATAATCAATATTTATGAGTTAAAGACTTAAAATTAAAATATTCTGTAAATGAATTAGATGAAGAAAGAATACTGCAAATTTATAATGATTTTAAAAATGATACAAATGTTGATTTTGATATTTGAATAACAAGAACAATTCAAAATTATATTGATTATTTTAGTAAAGGTAATCTCTTCCCTTTGATTGTTGAAAGATTAACATATTTCAAAAACAACTTTGACTTTGGTGTTAAAGAACATACTATGCAATGATTTATTACCAAAGACAAAAAATACACATTAAATCCGGGTAATGCTGAAAATATTGAATGAAGACTACCATATATGCGCGACAGCAAATATGGACTTATTAAATTAAATAGTGAATATATCATTAGTTGATTAATAAATTATGATGAATGACTTTGAGTAATTAATGATGAAGAGAAAATCGGAGAAATTAACTTAGAAAATGTTAAAGCATTCAATCATTGAAAAGATTTTAATAATGAGTTTATTGCTGAAGAATTTAAGAATTATGAAAATTTTTATATAAATATATCAGACTGAAAATATAATGCTTTTGATGAAAGAGATAATGCACATTTAAGATTATTCCATTACATAAATAATATTTACGGTGAGCATTTTGAAACCCATAATTCCAGAACTCATAAAGTATGAATGAGTTTTAATAAAATGACACCAATAAATTTTGATTATGACCTTTTTATAGACAAAACAAAACAAAAATATGATGTGATAGGGGGGGAAACACCCGCATATGAACTACTAACTGAACAACCTAATTACTTCACAGATATGGAACAATCAGGATTATATGATTTACAAATTTCTAAACAGTGAATAATAAAAGAAACAACTGAAATGTATGATTTTCCAAATTCAACTAAATTACTGGAAAACGGAAAAATTTGAATAGATTTGAAGTATTATAGTGATCCTAAAAACATAAGAAAAGATTTAATCGAATGAAGAGAAAACTGGCAAAAACTTTTACCAAAATACATTTCAAAAAAATGAAATGATAAACAAATAATACTTGCAATTAGTTATTACATTAATTCAAATGTAATGTATATGCATAAAAATCACTGAAGAGCATTTAATACTGATGGGAATAACTTTTTTAATCCCATTTCATTATTTAAAACCGATAGAACTCTTCAATGCTATGGATACTCACAAAATTTAAGTATGGCGCTTACCTTACTGAATATACCAGTTAGAATATTATGTGGAAACATTGTTAATTATTATAATCCACTAGCTTCTAGTGATGGTCATGCTTGAAATGAAGTTTTTGTTGATGGAATGTGAAAATGTGTAGATTTAACTTTTGCTGACTACCAAGAAAACTGAAGTAATTTTAATAGTGAGTTAGACTTAAATGAAATTTTTTTAGCAAGAGATGAAGGGACAAGAAGAAACCTTAGACTAGACTATACACATTACTTAACAACAATCATCAAATACCTAAACAAAGATGAAAATGGTAATTATGTGCATAACTATATTGACTTACCAACCCATTACTCTACTGACCCTGAAAATGAACTTAAATGAGAAAATATGCTTCCACTTTTAAGAAAACAATATAAAACTAATCAATATTAACACCTTTTTTGGTGTTTTTTATTTGCATTAATTATTTCGTTCATTAAATTAAATAATAGTGCATAATAAGTATGTAAATGTTTCCATTTACAAATAAAGTTAATGACTTAAAAGGAAAAAATGAAACAAAAAAATTTTTTAAGCAAAATGCAGGATAATGCATTTACTAGTATTGAAGATATAGGACGTTTTACATTTAATAATGTTTTTTATTATTTAAGAAATGAAAATGAATAAAAAGTTTTTAATTTTAGATTTATTTTGTGGAGCTGGAGGTCTAAGTTTTGGTCTTGAACAAATACCTAACTTCAAATCAGTAATTGGTCTAGATTTCAATAAACAAGCCTTAGAAACGTACAAGTTTAATCATAAAGACGCTATAGGAATTCACGGTGATATTACATTAAAGGAAGTAAAAGAAAGAATTATTAATTTATCCAAAGAAAAAGGTATAAATATGATAGTTGGTGGTCCGTCATGTCAAGGTTTCTCTAATAAAGGAAAAATGTTAGGTTTAAATGATCCGAGAAATTATTTATTTAAGGAATATGTAGAAATAGTGAAGCACGTTAAACCAAAATTATTCATTTTAGAAAACGCAAAAGGTATGATTAGCAGCGAAAATGGATATTTTATAAACGAAATAGTAAAGTCATTTGAAGAATTAGGTTATAAAATTTCTTATAAAGTATTGAATGCAGCAGACTTTGGGGTTCCACAAAATAGAGAAAGAACTATATTAATAGGGAGTTTAGATTTTCATTTTAACTTTAAAATTTTAGATGAATTTTAAACAAAAACTCCCACTGTTTATGAAGCAATATCTGATTTATCATATTTAAATTCTGGTGAAGGTGAAGAAATATCAGATTATATTAATGAACCCATTTCATACTATCAAAAACTAATGAGAAAAAACTCACTTAAACTTTACAATTATAAGGCTACAAATCATTCTAAACATGCTTTGTATAAGTTATCATTAATTCCACCAGAAAAAGGAAAGGAATTCTTACCAAAAGAATTATTGGGAAAACAAAAATTTAAGACAACTTGAACTAGATTAGAATGAAATGAACCTAGTCCAACAATAGATACTCGGTTTGATACTCCTTCTAACGGAAAAAATACACACCCAATATTAAATAGAGCAATAACACCAAGAGAAGCAGCAAGATTGCAGTCATTCCCTGATGATTTTATTTTTACAGGAACAAAAACTAGTGTTTGTACTCAAATCGGTAATGCTGTACCACCGCTTTTAGCAAAAGCTATAGGATTAGGGATAATTAAAGCATATTCGCTCGCAAGTGATAAATATGAAATTGATAATTGTACAATTTATAATGAAGATGCTTATTTAATTTATGATACATTGCTCGAAAATAATATAAAAGTCGATCATATAATAACCGATCCACCCTATAATATATCTAAAAAAAATAATTTTAATACAATGAAATCATCAAATAGAAAAGGTATTTATTTTGGTGATTGAGATAATGATTTTGATATTTATAACTGAATTGAAAAATATAGTAAGTAAGTAAAAATCAACGGGTCAATGATAATTTTTTGTTCATATCGATATATAAGTTATTTGATTAATTTTATAGAGAAATGTGATTTTGATGTAAAGGATATAATTGAATGAAAAAAGACAAATCCAATGCCGCGTAATGTTAATAGAAGATATGTACAAGATACTGAATTTGCTATATGAGCAGTAAAAAAGAAATCTAAATGAACTTTTAATAAACCTAAGGACAAGAAATATTTAAGATCTACCTTTGTTTCTCCAGTAGTTTCTGGATTAGAGAGAACATCACACCCGACACAAAAATCTTTATCTATTATAGAAGAATTGATTAAAATTCACACAAACGAAGGTGATTTAATACTAGATATGTTTTTAGGTTCAGGAACTACAGCAGTTGCTTGTTTAAAGAATAATAGAAAAATCTTAGGAATTGAAAAGGATAAAGTTTATTTTAATATTGCTGTTAAAAGAATATAAAAACTTTATAAATAAATTTATTCAACCAAAATAGTTTTAACTTAAACTGATTATCAAGATGCTTGAAGTAATTTTAATAGTGAACTTGATTTAAATGAAATTTTTTTAGACCGTGATGCTGGAAGTAGAATAAAATTTAGATTTCATTCACTTCATACATCAGAATTATCATTAAATATCTAAACAAAGATAAAAATGGAATTATGCGTATAATTGCGTTGACTTAGCTACTCATTACAGTACTAACCCTGAAACTGAACTTAAATGAGAAAATATGCTTCCACTTTTAAGAAAACAATATAAAACTAATCTATATTAACACCATTTTGGTGTTTTTTATTTATCTCAATTAAATAATAATAAAAAACCTGTTTAACAGGAGTTATTGAATAATTTTACTTTTGTGATTACAAAATTCATCGTTAAAAAGTTCTCATTCACCCACTTTCTTTTTTATTCTCCCAATTATGTAGCATTTTTAAGCGAATGTTAATTTTTTTAGGTGAATAAATTCATGCGTCGGACCTTAATTTTAGGTTTTCCATCAATAAAATATCAAATTCAATCCAGTGAAGAACAACCCGACTTTTGAGTAATTATTGTATTTCACTATGGTTTATAGCTATTATTTTTACTCCCTTTATTAGGGAACATTTCTTTTAAAAGAGTACCTTTTTATTCCCCAAAATTCAATGACTTATAGAAAACATTCTTTAGATTATTTCAATATACTTTGTCCCCAATTAATTGCTAAAATTGTATTTTATTTGTACTGCATTTTCACTTTTTTACTCATTTCGCTTTCACTTTTTTACTTATTTCACTTTCACTTTTTTCCACTCATAACAGGAAATAAAAAAACTAGATTTTTCTAGTTAATTTAACGTGTCTTTTAATTTGTTGCTATACAAATGATTGAGCAAACTATTGAATAATCAAAATTTATTATCTACTTAGCTCATTGCTTAGTTTTATTTATAACACTTGCTAATTTATTAATCATATTTTTGGTCAGGTTTACTAGTATTGTTAATAGGAATTTAAGTAATATTTCATTGTTTTTTGAAATCAATCTCTTATATGTTTCTACTGCTATTTTGAAATCTTTTGCAATAATATTATTTATTTTTGAATTAATTCACTCTCAATTTTCTGATATAAAATTATAAAATTCTTTTATATCTGATGTTCTATTAAAGAATTGATTGAAACTATTTCTAAAAAACTTTATTTTCACACAACTTATCAATATTTGTTAATAGACTAATTTTAGAATCAAATAAATGATCTTTAATATCAGTTAAACTATTCTTATTTATATCTTTATCTGTTAAAAATGAATTTATGAATTTTAAGTATTCAAAATTAGATTTGTATTCAGATATTCCGTTAAATTTCTGAAAGTTTCCTCATTACTTCACAAATAATATCTCAGTTTTCTTTATTGTGTTTTTCATGGTATTCTTTGATTTTTTGAAAACTTGGTAATTTTTTAATTGGTGCATTTTCCACAAATTTAATTTCAACTTTTGCCATACATTCTCCTTTTCTAAGTAAATTTAAGAATAAAAAAAGTATGAAAAAATGAATTACATTTTTGAAAGTTTCCTCATTACTTCACAGATAATATCTCAGTTTTCCTTATTGTGTTTTTCCTGATATTCTTTCATTTCTTCATACGTAATTTTCTTTATTGGTGCATTTTCAACGACTGTAATTTCTAGTTTTTTCGAATTCTTCCTAGTCATTTTCTTCTTTATTTTGATAATTTTTTTATTGATATGTTATATTCATTAACATTATCCTCATTAGTAATTTCTTTGATTTTTTCTAATATTTTAATTTTTTCATCAAATGGAATATCAATGGGGGTACTGTTTCAATCTATAACAGAATAAATATCTTCAGGTTTCATATGAAAATTCTCATTTAAGACAATCATTTTGTCTTTATTCTTAATTTTCAAGTAATAAACAACATTATTCTTCTTTCTAGCTTCTTTAATATCTTCCACCAGACAAAAGAAAACGTTTTTATTATCTTTGATTTTATTAGGATTGTCTTTGTATTGATCTTGATCAGACGTTAAAAGCATAATACTTTGAGGAATGTCTAATCATTTTTTGATATTTTGTACAAAACTAGATTTAAGCTGCACAACCTTACAGATATTCATTCTAATAACTTGTTCTTTTTCTTTCATTTTCTCCTTTTTAATATAAAAACTTAAACAAAAAAATTATATACTATATATGGAAATAATTTCATAAATAAGATAAAATATTTATATAAAGAAAAAAAAGAGAAAGGAGTTTATGGATCAAGAAAAAGTTATTAATAATGGAATTGAACAAAGAGCAATAAACAATGAACAAGAAAAAGAAATAAAAGTATATGATTCAATCAAATGCTTGTTTTGTAGTTCATTAAACATTGTAAAAAGGGGATTCAGAAACGGAAAACAAAAATACTGATGCAAAAAATGTAATAAAGTTTTTGTTTCCACGAATAACACTTCACTCTTTTATATTCATCAAAAAAGTTATAAATCATTTTCAAAGTTTTTAGAATGCTTAATTAGCGATATTTCCATTGCAGACATAGCTAGAATTTGTGGTGTTTCAGCTAACACAATTTATAACTGAAAAAAGAGAGTTATCTCACAACTTTTAGAGAAAAATAAAACATATAGATGTGTTTTTGCTGACTTAAATGAATATGATAAGTTAGATGATAAAATTAGTGATTTGTTAATAAATTAATCAATTAACAACAGAAATAACGTTCATTAAGGACGTTTTTTTATTTCAAGTCTGTTGTAAAGTAATAAAAAATATCCGAATAACGGATATAAATTTTATTTTGAAATGTTTATTTAATTAAATATTTTTCTAATTCTGATATTTTAATTGGAAGTTTTTTATTAAGAAAATCGACTGAGCAAAATTCACTAACTTTTTTTTCGATCAATTTAACATAATCATTAATTTCAATATTAATTCTTTTAATATCGTTATATTCAATTATAAAAAGAGTTAGATCAATAAAATGTATAGTTAAGATTTCTTCAAACTTACTAATAATTAAATTTCTACTATATTCTGCAAAACTTTTATCCAGCAAGTCTTCTCAGCTTTTACTTTCTAAACTAGGACAACGAAAGTTGACAAATAAATGTCAACTTTCGTTGTCCTAGTTTACAGTGCACTCTAATAAATGATTATTTCTTACCTAACATTGAAAACATATTTTTCTTGTAAACTTCAACTCCAGGTTGGTTGAATGGATTTACTCCAAGTAAGTAAGCTGACATTGCTAAAGCTCTTTCAAAGAAAATAAATAATGAACCTAAAGTTTCTTCACTAAAATCTTTGAAAAGAATATGTAAGTTTGGAACTTGTCCAACTTCAAAGTGAGCTTTTTGAGTAGCCTTAAATGCAACGTTATTTACTTCATGTAAAGTTTTACCACTTAAATAGTTTAATTGATCAATATCTTCAACATCATTTTTAAAAGTGATGTTATTTACAGGATTTTCAAGGGTTAAAACTGTTTCAAATAAAACTTTTGAACCTTCTTGAATCATTTGACCTAATGAGTGTAAATCTGTTGAGAAAATTCCACTTGCTGGTCAAAGACCTTTACTATCTTTTCCTTCACTTTCAGCAAATAATTGTTTTCATCATTCACTAAAGTATTGTAATTTAGGTTCATATGAAACCATCATTTCAACATGGTAATTCTTTTCAACATTTAATAAATATCTTGTAACAGCATATCTATAAGCATCATTTTCAGAAATCTTTCAGCTACTTAATTCTTTATTTGTTAATGAAGCACCTGCAAGCACTCTTTCTGCATCAATTCCAGCACAAAGGAATGGGAATAAACCTACTGCTGTCATAACTGAGAAACGACCACCAACATCATCAGGAACAATAAATTTAGTGTAATTTTTTCTTGTAGCTAATTCAAATAATAAACCTTTTCTTGCATCAGTTGTAGCTGCAATAAATTTAGAAGCTTGATCTTTACCAACTTTTTCTTCAAGTAAAATTCTAAATTCTCTAAAAGCTATAGATGGTTCAAGAGTAGTTCCTGATTTACTGATTACATTAATAGCAAATTTTTTATTTTTAACATATGCTAATTTTGAAACAAGTGCTTCAGAAGAAATATCATTACCTGCAAAAACTAATTCCATGTCTGGTCTTTTTTGTGAATATTCACCAAAGATAAATTCATATCCAGTTTTAGCACCTAAATATGAACCACCAATACCAACAACAACTACTACTTCAACACCTTCTTTTTTTCATTCTGAAGAAAGTTTTTTCATAGCTTTCATTTCTTCTTTATCATAATTATCTGGTAAATCATATCAACCTAGTCAATCTTTTTCAGCAACTTCGCGTTTAAGAACGCTGTTGTGAATTTGATCAACACGTTCTTGTAATAAATTCAATTTTGAATTTTCAATCATTGAGTATGTAGTATCTAATTTTAAAAATTTCATAATTTCCTTTCATTTTTTTTATTATACTAGTTTAATAAAAGCAATCATTATTTATAAAATAATCATATGTAAAAGATACCTTAATTATTCTTTATACTCTAACAATCATCTTGTATGGTCATTTTTTTAACTTAAATTTAAAATTTATAAGTTAGCTTAATATAATTTAAATATGAATAAAAAAATAATTAAAAAATCCTTAATTGGTATCTCAACTTTAGGTCTAACTATGCCTTTAATAACTCTCTCATGCAATGAAAGTAAAAATAGTAAACTTTGGGGGGATGATAATTTTAATAAAAAAATAAATTTAAGTAATTTAACTTATAGTGATGAATTAGAAAATGTGAAATTTATTGCTCCTTTTAATAAACAAGTTACACCATCAAATACTTTCTATCAACTTATAACTTATGCTTTTGCAGATGGAAATAATGATGGAATTGGTGATTTTATTGGTTTAACTGAAAATCTAGATTATTTTGTTAATTTAGGAATTGATACTTTATATCTCTCGCCTATTCATCCTGCTAGTTCATATCATGGTTATGATGTTATTGATTATACTGATGTCGCAGCTGAACTTGGAGGTATGGAAGCTTTTGATAAATTTTTAATTAAAGCACATGAAAAAGGAATTAGAGTAATAATTGATCTTGTATTTAACCATACTTCTTATGAACACCCTTGATTTCAAAAAGCTCTTCAAGGTGATCCTAAATATGAAAAATACTACAACTTTTATGAACCTAAGTCAAATCAAAGTGAAACAAAATACGGAATTGATGATTCAAGTTTAAGAAATCTTTTCTTTAACGTGGATAAAAGTATTCAACCTACAAACAAACATTATGTTGCAGAGTTTTGAGGTGGTATGCCTGACCTAAACCTTGATAATCCTGAAGTTATTCAAGAATTAATTAATATTCAATCATTCTGAGCTAAAAAAGGTGTTGATGGATTCAGATATGATGCTTTTTATCATTTCTTTAATTCTGAAAATCAACATGAAAGTAGAGATGATGGAAGTAAAATTGCTTCAATTTTTGCTCAGCTTAGAAAAAATTCTGAGTCAGTAATTTCTGAAACAGCAGAACAAAGAAGCAATAAAGAGTTAATTATGTTTGGTGAATGATGAGGAAATCCAGCTGATGCTAAAGTTTATTTCATGGATAAACAAAACAATAAAGCACTTAACGGAGTGCTTGATGGAATTAATTATGCTTCAAATTCATCAACTTTTATCTCATCTAATACCGAAAAGTTAGTCAAGGAATATTTACCATATAATTCACTTTGACTTCCAAGTATCGACAATCACGATCGGGTACGTTGAATACAAAAAATTAATCGTGAATTTTATTCAGGAAAACAAATCGATGAAAATGGTTTTGTAAATGATATTTTAAAAAATTACTACAGTGTAAACTTATTAAATATGCTCACTAAAGGTGGGAACCCAATAATTTACCATGGTGATGAATTAATGATGAACGGACATAAAGGTAATGGTGATCAATATGTTCGTGAAGCATTTAATTGAAAAAATAATAAATATCAGGTTGATTTTTATGAACGTCGTTCAGGAATTAATAGTTCACACATATACACTCATTCAATAAAAAACTTAAGTTCACCTGAAGAAATAAACAAAGATAAAGACTCAATTTACAGTATTGCAAGTGATATAAATAAACTTAGAAAAGAATTTATCCAACTTCGTGAAACAAATGTTGAATATATAGTAAATCCAAATGAAGTTTTAGTACACATTAATGATGATCTAACAAATAGTTTTGCTGAATATTACACTGTTAGAAAACTATCTGATAATGAATATTTATTAGTTTTAGTAGAAAATGTATTTAATAAATTTAAACCTATAATTCAAATTAATCAAGATTTTAACATTGAAGATATTCATCCAGAAATGAAGCGTAATATCACAATCAATAATAATCAATTATTATTAGACACTGGTGTAAACTTTGGAGTGTTTAAATTAGTTAGAAAGTAATTCCTTTTTTAGTAAATAAAAAAATTCATTTTTATTTTTTCAGCATATTAAAATGATTTCAACTTACAAAATAGTCAAAACTTTATGTGTGAAAAATATGGAAATGTTATTTTAAGAGTAATAAACTTATATAATTAATTATATATCGGAGGGATTATGAAAAAATTATTAAATAAAGTGGAAAATGTTGTTCCAGAAATGCTTGAAGGTTTAGCTAAATCTAACCCTAATATTTATAAACTTGATGGATATAATGTTATTGTTAGAAAAAATAAAGCTAATAAAGTTACATTAGTTTCTGGAGGTGGTGCTGGACACGAACCAGCTCATGCTGGATATGTTACATATGGTATGCTTGATGCCGCTGTTTCTGGAGAAGTATTTACTTCACCAACACCAGATCAAGTTTTAGCTGCTATTAAAGAAGTTGGAAATGAAAAAGGTGTTCTTTTAGTTGTTAAAAACTATACTGGAGACGTTATGAACTTTGAAATGGCTGCAGATTTTGCTCAAATGGAAAATATTAACGTTAAAAGTGTTATTGTAAATGATGATATAGCTGTTGAAAACAGTTTATATACAGTTGGAAAAAGAGGCGTTGCAGGTACAGTTTTAGTTCATAAAATTGCTGGTTCAGCCGCTGAAGATGGTCATGACTTAGAGTATGTAGCCCAAATAGCTCAAGAAGTTGTTGATAATACAGCTACTCTAGGAATGAGTTTAGGTGGATGTACAGTTCCTGCTTCTGGTAAGAAATCATTTGAACTTGCTGAAGATGAAATTGAAATGGGACTAGGGATTCATGGAGAACCAGGAACTCATAAAGAAAAAATTAAAAGTTCTGAAGAACATGTTAAATATATGTTAGATAAACTATTAGAACACTCTAAAGTAACAGAAAATGATGAAATTTGTGTTTTAGTAAATGGTCTCGGTGCTACAACACTTATGGAACTTTATGTAATTAATAATGATGTAAACAAATACTTAGAAAGTAAAAAGATTAAAATTCACAAGAATCTTGTTGGAAATTACATGACATCACTTGAAATGCCTGGATTTTCAATCACAGTTCTTAAATTAAGTGAAAAAACAAAGAAATATATGGACTTCGACATTAAAAACAATTTATTTTAATTAAATATTGTAGAAAGATAAACTAATGAATAAAATTGTTACAACTCAAGAATTAATTGATATTCTTAAAAAAATAGCTTCTAAAATTGAAATACATGAAGAAGAACTAACAGATTTAGATAGACAAATTGGAGATGGAGATCACGGCACAAACTTAAAACGTGGTTTTCATGAATTATTACCTATTTTAGAAACTAGTTCTAATAAGACTACTACCGAATTACTAAACTCATGTTCAATGATAATGATGAGTAAAGTTGGTGGAAGCTCTGGACCGCTTTTAGCTACTGCATTCATGAGAATGGCAAAAGAAACTGAATTAAACAAAATGCTTTTAGCTGCTGCTGAAGGAATTAAAATGCGTGGTAAAGCTGTTGTTGGTGAAAAAACAATGTTAGATGTTTTAGAACCATTTGCTAAAACTTTTGATGAATTACTTCAAAAAGGAGAAAATAATAAATCAGCCTTAGAAAAAGCATTAAAAGTTGCTTATGATTCAAAAGAATCAATAAAGAATAAACCAGCAACCAAAGGAAGAGCAAGTTATCTTGGTGAACGTTCTATTGGAATAGTAGATCCTGGTTCGCAAAGTATGTATTACATGTTAGAAACTTTAGTGGAGAATTATAATGATTAATTTTGTTGTGGTAAGTCACAGTAAAAAACTAGCTGAAGCTGCAATTGAATTAGCTTCAATTATGAAAAATAGTGAATTCAAAATTGTTAATGCAGCAGGTTTGGTTGATAGTGATGGTTTTGGAACTGATGTACAAAAGGTCATTGAAGCTATTAATTCTGTTAATGAAGGTGATGGTGTTTTGATTTTCTGTGAAATCGGTTCATCGCTTATGAGTTCGCAAATGGCAGTTGAAATGATAGGTGATGAAAAAGTTGTTTTAGTTGACGCGCCTTTTGTTGAGGCACTAATGGCTGCAACGGCTACAAACAATGAAAACATCACACTTGAACAACTTTTAGAAGAAACTCTTTTAACAAAAAGTTTTTCGAAGTTATAAATGAAAAAGTTGACATTTATTTGTCAACTTATTTTTTATTCTTCTTCAATTATTTCGGCTATATTCTTAGCATTTTCTTTTTCTTCTTTAAGTTTTTTATGTAACAATGGATAACTTTTAGCAGTTACTATTTTACTTAACTCTAAGTCATTCAATTTATTAGGAAGTTCACTATAAAATCTATTTTTAAATATATTGAATACCTTTTTAACTTCTTCAAGCTTTTTGATTGCTGAATCAATTTCATCTTCCATTTTGTTTAAGTTGTTATCCATTCTGCCAGAAGTTGTTAAGATACTTTCAACACGTTGATGAATATTTTTTTCTAATTCTAAAAGTGAAATGTTGTAATCATCATTTTCTTTTTCTTTTAGTTTTAGTTTGTAATAATCTCTTTCGAATTTAACAATAAATTTAATAAATTCAACAATTTGTTTTGGACGAATTACATACATATTTTCATAAAGCCCACTCATGTCCTTGAAACCATTATTATAAATCTCATTTTCAGGCTCATAAGTGGTTACTAAAACAGCATATTTACATTTTTTACTTTTACGATTTCTGTCTAGCTTTTCTAAAAAACTTGTGTTTTTTCTGTTTTCATTACTCATCATACGTTTCATCTCAAACATAATCGAAGTAACTTCAATTTTTTTATCTTCATCCAAAAATAAACGATAAATAAAATCACCTTTTTCATTTTCTTCATCAAGCTTTGTATCTTTTTCAAATGTTGAATACCTTTGAATTTCAAAGTCACATTCTTCCATATATTTATCTTTACAATATTCTTCCAAAGTACCACCGTAAGTTGAAATACCATAAACTTTTGAAGTATTTAGTTCATTCTTTTGAATTTCATTAACTCTAGCAATTTCCTCAGTTAATTTAGTATTCACCAATTCAATTCGGGTTATTTCAGCTTCTTTATCATTAATTATTTTTTCGTATTTTTCTTTTTCTTTATTTAAATTTTCATTTAACATTTCATTAAATTTATTTGTGATTTTTAATTCATTATCATGATTTAATAAAATTAATTTGTTTTTTTCTTCAGTTAATGATTCAATTTTCAATTTATTTTCATTTTGAATTTGATTAATTTTTTCATTTAATTTTATTTTAAATTCATTTTCTTTATCTTTAAGAACTAATGAGTATTTTTCACCCATACTAATATTTTTATTTTCTAATTCACTAATTTTGTTTAACAAATTGTTTTTTTCTAATTTGATTTTACTAATTTGCTCATTAATTTTTTGCAATTCAATATTTTTTTCTTTTTCTAACTTAATAAGTGCATCATTGAATTCAGATTTATGTTGGTTTTCTTTGTCTTTAAGAATTAATGAATACTTTTCATCTATACTATTATTTTTAGTTTCTAATTCATTTATTTTATTTAATAAATTATTTTTTTCTGTTTCAAGCTCTTTTAATTGGTTACCTATTTTTTGAACTTCTATATTTTTCTCTTTTTCTAGTTTATTAACCAATTCGTTCAATTCGTTTTTTTGCTGATTTTCTTTATCTTTTAAAATTAATGAATATCTTTCATCAGAGGTTTGATTTTTAATTTCTAACTCATTTATTTTATTTAATAAATTATTTTTTTCTGATTCTACTTTTTTAAGTTGTTCATTAAATTTTTGAAATTCATTATTTTTTTCTCTTTGTAACTCTGTTTCATACTTAAGTTTTAAACTTTCATTGATTTCTTCTTTTATTTTTTTACTCGAATTCTCATAGAAAAAATTATAAATTTCATTTTCAACTTTCTCAGTTAATTCAATTATTGCATTGCATTTTGGACAATTTATTTTTATATGTTGCATTTCTCTCCTTGTTATGATCCTATATTTATATTTAAAATTATAGGATATTTAAAGCTTTTTTGATAATTAAAAGAGCGTTCCACAAATGTGGAAATTTTACTTTTTTTGGAAAAAATGAAAATGATTTCATTAAAATATTAATGTAATCAAACATATGAGGAGATTAAAAAAATGAAAAAATATGATGTAGTTATTATAGGAGCTGGTATCATCGGAGCATCAATCGCTTACGAGTTATCAAGATATAAACTTGATGTACTAGTAGTTGAAAAAAATCCAAAAGTTGCTGATGAAACTTCATTAGGTAACTCAGGATTAATTCACGGAGGTTTTGACCCTGAACCACACAAAATTGAAGCTAAATTAAACTTAGCAGGAAATATTAAATGACAAACAGACTGATTTAAACACTTAAAATTCCCTAGAGTTAAAATTGACTCATTAATCTTAGCATTCAATGAAGAAGAAATGAAACATGTTCACATGTTATATGATCGTGGATTAGTAAATAAACTTGATCCTAAAGACTTAAAAGTTCTCACAAGAGAAGAAGTTCTCAAAAAAGAACCTAATGTTAACCCAGAAGTTTTAGGAGCTTTATTATGTACTTCATCAGTTGCTATTCACCCAGTTGAAGCAACTAAAGCACTTTTAGGAGCATCAAAACAAAACGGAACTGAATTAAGAGTAAGTTCTGAAGTTACAGATATTAAATATGAAAACAATGAATTTACATTAACAATTAATGGAACAGATAAGGTTGTTGCTAAAAAAGTTGTTAATGCTGCAGGACACTATGCTGATGTTCTTGCAAATAAATTCAACTTTGACGACTTTAAACAAACAACACGTCGTGGAGAATACCGTATTTTAGATAACTATGATAAAAATCTAATTGGTTCAGTATTATTTAAGGTACCTACAATTCATGGAAAAGGTGTTATCGTTGCACCTACATTAGATGGACACTACTTAGTTGGACCTACAGCTGAAGAAGGTGTGCCACGTGAAGATACAAGACTTGTTACAAGAGAAAAATACGATTATATCGGAGAAATTGGAAAGAAAATTGTTCCATCACTTAAATTAGATAGAACAATAATGACACTTTCAGGTTCACGTCCAATTGATGTTGAAACAAACGACTTTGTTATCCGTAAGTCAAAAAACAACCCAGACTTTGTTTTAGCCGCTGGTATGCAATCACCTGCACTTAGTTCGGCTCCATCAATTGCTGAAGAAATAGTTAAATTACTTGATTTAAAACTTGAAAAACGTGAAGATTTCAAACCAGATTATGAAATTGACGTATTCTAAAAATTAATTAGAAAAGGTAAATATGAATAAAGATAAATATATCATTACTCTTGATGAAGGTACAACATCTTGTCGTACAATTGTGTTTGATCACAACGCGAATATTGTATCTACATCACAACATGAATTCACACAATATTATCCAAAAAGTGGGTGAGTTGAACATGATGCATTAGAAATCTGGAACACCCAACTTTCTACAATGCAATCAGCAAAAAATAAAGCAAACATTAAATCAAATGATGTTGTAGCTGTGGGTATTACAAACCAACGTGAAACAGTTGTTTTATGAAATAAAGAAACAGGTTTACCAGTATACAACGCTATTGTTTGACAAGACAGAAGAACAAGTGACTACTGTGACACTTTAACAGAACATGTTGAAATGGTTCGTCAAAAAACCGGATTAATTATTAACCCTTACTTCAGTGGAACAAAAATTAGATGAATTCTTAAAAATGTTCCTGAAGCTCAAAAAGCTTTAGAAAGCGGTTCATTACTTGCTGGTACAATTGATACTTGATTAATTTGAAAATTAACAGGTGATAAAGTTCATGCTACTGACGTATCAAATGCATCTAGAACATTATTATTCAACATTAACACAATGGATTGAGATGATGAATTATTAGAATTATTTGAAATTCCACGTTCAATTCTTCCAGAAGTTAAATCTTCAAGTGAAGTATATGGAATCATTAATCCAAAACACTGATCATTAAGAGCTACTGGTGAAGTTCCAATTGCTGGGGTAGCTGGAGACCAACAATCAGCTTTATTTGGTCAATTATGTAATAAAGTTGGTATGGTTAAAAATACTTATGGAACAGGTTGCTTCACCTTGATGAATATTGGTGATAAACCAATTCTTTCAAAAAATAAATTATTAACAACAGTTGCATGACAACTCGGTAAAGAAAAACCTGTTTATGCACTTGAGGGGTCAGTATTTATTGCTGGAGCTGCCATTCAATGAATTCGTGATGGATTACAATTAATCTATAACTCAGCAGAATCAGATTTCTACGCTTCACTTGCAGAGAAAGATAATACTCACCAAGTATATTTAGTGCCATCATTCACAGGTTTGGGAGCACCATACTGAGATTCATACTCACGTGGAGCAATCTTCGGAATCGAAAGAGGTACTAAGAAAGAACACATAGTTAAAGCAACTTTAGAATCAATTGCATATCAATCAAACGATTTAATCAAAGCTATGGCTGCTGATGTTGATAAGAAAATTGAAGTTCTTAAAGTTGACGGAGGAGCATCAAATTCAAATTATTTAATGCAATTCCAATCATCAATTTCTAATGTTAAAGTTATTCGTCCAAAAAATGTTGAAACTACAGCATTAGGAGCAACATTCCTTGCTGGATTAGCAACAAAATATTGAGATAATCTTGATGAAATTGAAAAAAATACAATGGTTGATAAAGAATTCACACCACAATTATCTTCAAAAGAAGTTGAATCGTTAATTCGTGGTTGGGATGAAGCAGTTAAACGTACATTTAACTGAGTAAAAGAAATCGAGGTAAAATAAAAAATGGGAACAGCCTTTTTAAGTGAATTTATAGGAACAATGGTTCTTATAATTCTAGGTAATGGTGTTTGTGCAAGTGCAAACTTCAAAAATATGTTTGCACACAAAACACAAAATTGGGTATTAATTACTTTTGGATGAGCTATCGCCGTATTTGGTGGTATTGTTGCATCACAAGCATTCACTGGTTCAGTAGCACACTTAAACCCAGCAGTTACTGTTTGAAGTTTAATTAAAGCATTTGCTGATGGTACTACAAGTAGCGTAGGAACAGTTATTGGTACACATGTTCTTTACATTGTAGGTCAAATTGTTGGAGCATTTGTAGGACAAGTTATTCTTAATGTTATTAACTGAAATCACATTAAAGAAAATGAACTTAGTGCATTAAAAGGTTCATCATGTACAGGTCCTTCACACCAAGGTAAATTTGCACAAAACATGATGTATGAATTCCTTGGTACAGCAATCCTTATTGGAATTATTCATGCTGGTTCATTAAATCCTAATTTCGCAGTTTTAGGATCTATGGGAGTTCCATGAATCATTTTAGGAATCGGTATGTCTCTTGGTTCAGCTACAGGTTATGCAATTAACCCAGTTAGAGATTTAGTTCCAAGATTAGTATACTTCTTAACAGTTAAATTAATGTTCAAAGATGTTAAAGATGCACCTAGTGCAGATTGAAAATATGGTTTATTAGTTCCAGGTTTAGCACCTTTATTAGCCGGAGTTGTAGTTCCATTAGTATTCATGGCTTTCAAAGCAATGAATGTTCTAACTGCATAATTCAATAAATTAATAACTCATTATAAAAAATAGTTGGCAAATTAATGTCAACTATTTTTATTCATTAAATGTAGAATTATTTAATAGAATCTACTAAGTTTTTAAGAAGACAAACAACCGTCATTGGGCCAACACCACCAGGAACTGGAGTGATTGCTGCAACTTTATCTTTAACACTTTCAAAATCTACATCACCGGAAATAACATCAGGTAAATGATCGTCTAAATTAGTACCAACATCGATAACTATAGCGCCATCTTTAACATTAGCAGCCTTAACTAATTTAGCTTCACCCGCAGCAACAACTACAATATCAGCATTTTCAACACCCTTAATACCTGTGTGTTCATCATAAGTAGCGACTGAAGCACCCATTCTTTTAATAATGTGAGCTACAGGTTTACCAACTAAATAACTTCTACCAATAACAGCAACTCTTTTATCTTCAACTTCAATGTTGTAGTGTTCCATTAATTCAAGAACAGCTCTAGCGGTCGCTGGAACAAAGAATTTGTCTTTAGTTCTTGAACCGTTGTACAAGGCAAATTCATTTCTATTACTTAAGCCATCGATATCTTTTTCATATGGAATTGCATCCATTATAACTTGAGTTGGAATATGTTTAGGTAATGGTAATTGAACAATTATTCCATCACTATAGTCATTAATTGAATCCATTTTTTTAAGTAGTCTGTCTTGACTAATTGATTCATCATATTTGTATAAAGTAGCTTCAATACCTAAATATTCGGCCTTTTTAATTTTATTTTGAACATATTTATTTGAAGCTGGATTATCACCAACTTGAACAATACCAAGACGTATTTTTCTTGGTAAATTCATTGAATCAATCTCATTTTTTAATTTTTCTAACTCTCTTTTAGCTAACTCGACACCACTTAATATTTGCATCTAAGTTCCTCCTCATAAATTTTTAGTTCTTCTTGATATTTTTCAAGCTTATCTTTTTCTGCTTGAACTTTTTCAATAGGAGCTTTTTCAGTAAAGTTTTTATTATTCAACATGTTTGAAGCTCTGTTTATTTCAAACTTAACTTTTTCAATCTTTTCAATTAATCTTTGTTTATTAATTTCTTTTTGATTAGCATCAATCTCAATAAATAAATTACCAGAATTTAATGCAAAAATTGCATCATTATTTTGTTTGAATTCAGCACTAGCCATTTTTCTAATTGTATCTTTTGCAACTTCATTTAACTCATTATCAAAGAAATAATTAATAATTTCTTTCTTAGATATTTGATTTTCTTCACGATATTTTCTAATTGTTGAAATAATTTCAATCAAAGTATCGATATATTCAACATTTTCGAATTCTTCTAATTTAGGTCAATTATTTTCTAATAATTCTTCATTATAAATATCACTAAATAATCTATCGGTTATAAAGGGCATAAATGGATGAAGAATAATTAAAATATTTTTAAGAATTTCTAAAGATACTTTTTTAGAAGCGTTTGATTTAATTAATTCAATATATCATGAGCTAAAGTCATTGTATATAAATTTATTGACTTCAGCGCACATTAATGTAAATTCATATTTTTCCATGAATTTATCGATATTGTTTTGTAAAGCAATAATTTTATTTGTAATTCATTTATCTGCATCGGTGTATTCAGAATTATTATTGTCTTCCATCTCACAAATGTATCTGGCAATATTCCACAATTTATTATTCATTGCTCAAGCTACTTGAATTTTTTCTGGAGAATATCTAATATCCATTCCTGGAGTAGTGTTTGCAATTAAGAATCATCTTAAAGCATCGGAACCGTATTTATCAACCACATCCATTGGGTCAATACCATTATTCAATGATTTAGACATTTTTCTATTTTGTTCATCTCTGATAAGACCATGAAGTAAAACATGTTTGAAAGGTTTTTCATTTTGGAATTCTAAACCAAAAAGATACATACGCGCAATTCAGAAGAAAATTAAATCATAACCAGTTACTAATACATCACCAGGATAATATCTTTTTAATTTTTCATCACTATCTGGTCAACCTAAGAAAGCAAATGGAGCTAAACCGCTTGAGAATCATGTATCAAGTACATCGGGGTCTTGAATTCAACCTTCACCCGGACATTCAATTTGAACTTTAATTTCATTTCCTTTATATCAACAAGGTATTTGGTGTCCTCACCATAATTGTCTAGAAATAGTTCAATCATAAACATTTTCCATTCATTGTTTTAATGTATTTTCAAAACGTGAAGGGAAAAATTCAACTTTTTTTCCACCTTTAAGATGATTTAAAATATCACTAGCAAATTTGTCCATTTTAACAAATCATTGAGGCATAACAAGAATTTCAATTGGTGCCTTACTTCTATCACTATAACCAACATTAGAAATTGAATTTTCAACTTTAGTTAAATAATGATTTATTTCAAGATATTTTGCAATTGCTTCACGCGCAGCAAATCTTTCTAATTTATCAAATTCACTTCCTGGAGCATTAATATACCCTTTTTTATCGATAGTTTCAAGAATTTCTAAATTATGTTTTTTAATAATTTCAATATCAACTTCAGCATGTGCTGATAATTTCATAACACCTGAACCAAAATCTTTATCAACATAACTATCTTCAATAATAGGTAATCTTCTCTTTGTAATTGGATGAATAGCAAATTTTCCTTGAAGATGTTTATATCTAGTATCTTCTGGATTGTAAACTAAAGCTACGTCTGAAAGTAAAGTTTCAGTTCTAACTGTTGCAACTTCTAAAAATTGTTCTGAATTTTCAATAAAGTACTTAATATAGTACATTTTTTGTTCAGTTGGTTTATTAACAACTTCAATATTTGATAAAGCTGTTTCAAGTTCTGGATCTCAATTTATTGCCTTAACATCTCTATAAATTAATCCTTTGTTATATAACTCAATAAAAACTTTTAAAACTGCATTATTAGCGCTTTCATCTAGAGTAAATCTTTCATTAGAATAATCAAGAGCAAGTCCTAACGATGACCATTGCTTTCTAAAGGTTGCTGCGTATTCATCTTTTCAATCTCAAACTAATTTAAGAAAGCCTTCTCTTCCTAAATCATGTCTAGTTAAACCTTTATTTTCATATAAAGTTTGTTCAACTTTAGCTTGTGTAGCAATTCCTGCGTGATCCATCCCAGCAATTCAAAATACATCAAAGTTATTTAATTTTTTATAACGAATAATTGTGTCAGGAATATACGAATCTAGTGCGTGACCTAGGTGTAATTTACCTGTTACGTTTGGTGGTGGTAAAAGAATTGAAAAAGGTTTTTTTCTCTCATCATGATCCATGAAAAATCTTTTTTCTTGTCATTTTTTTTCAATATTTTTTTCAACTTCTTTATGATTATAAATTTTTTCCACGATGTCCTCTTTTTTACAAAATATATATTTAAAATATTTATTTATATTTTACCACAAATATGACATTTACAGTTCCATACACTAATTATGGAAGTTTTATAATGATTTTTCTAATATTTTAGGTAGAATTAACTTATCAAAATAAAAAAGAGGTATTTTATGAAAAAAATAAAAAATAAATTATTGCTAATTGGTTCTGTAGTATCTACTTCTTCTTTTTTAGCTTTATCAGCTTCATGTTCAAATAAAAATGAAGAAGAAATCAAAGTAGAAAATCCAAATGATAATACTCAAGATGAATTAAAAATTAATTTCGATAATGAATTTTTACTTAACTTAGATAAAGAATACTTTAATTTTAAATTAATTGAAACTTATCAAGAAAATAATAAAGAAAAACTTCAACAAAATTACATTGATTTTATGAAGAAAACTTTTGATTTGATTAAGCAATTAATTAATAATTTAAAAGAAGTTATAACACCTATCTCTTCAAAAGAAACTGAAACTATGAAAGAATTGGTTAATAGTATTGATGCTTTATTAACTGATATAGAAGAAGTAATCAAAATAGATACTAATGAAAAGTTTGATGAATTCCAAAGTAAATCAAACAAGATTAATGACGCTTCTCTTTCAAATCTTTTACAAAAAGTAAATTTAGCTGTATTAGATTCAAACAATGAATTTGACGATTCAATGAAGCAAAAAATATCACAATACAGTCTTAAACACCAAAAAGATTTACTTTATAAATCAACTGAACTCGATCTACAAAATCAAAAATCAGTTATCGAATATGTTAAAGCAAATAACTCAGATTTATATCAACTAGCTAATGAATTATTTCAAATTAAATCTCAAGATAAAATTTTAGTTCTAATAAATAAAGCAATTGAAAACTTAGATAGCGAAAATAGTGAAACTTTATCCGATTCACTTTTAAGTTATCAAGCAACTCTAAAAGTATTGAGTTATGCAGAATTAATTCAGAATAATAATATTAAAAATGGTTTGGTTTTACCACAAAAATTAAATCATAATATACCTTTCGATGCCAATCCAGCATTTGTGACAACTATTGAATCTTGAAAATTAATTGAAAATGATTTAGATTCATCAAATGAAAATTCAATTTTTATTAAAAATTCTAAGGAAGAAATCGTTGGTATTAAATATTTGAAAAATAATAATAGATTTATTTCAAACCAAGATGAAGATATTGATGAAGAATTAACAATTTCGATAGCAAATATTGTAAATGAAGTATTAAAAAGAAACCCAAAATTAAAAAGCGTTACTAGAATCAAAGCAACTGATAACGGACCAATTTTAATAACAAATCTAAATAATCAAGTGGTTTCGAACCTAGAAGAAGTTAAAAGCGAAAATTCAACTACAAACAAAATAACTATAAAAAGAACTGAAGGACAAATAAATGTTTTTGCTCAATATCCTTTAATTCTTCAACAGCTTTTAAATTCAAATTTAATACAAATTTCTCAAGATGATCTTAATTTTATAGTACTAATTTTCAATTACTAATTTATGGTTAATTTTCTTAAATTAACCTTTTTTATATACCTTTTTAACAAGCGTAATATTATTCAAAAATAATGTAAAATTTAAGTAATATTTATAATGAATGGAGCAATATGTTTTTTAAAATTAAAGGTACAAAAGATTATGATAAATATGATGTTGCTTTAAGAGATGATATTTACAATAATTTTAATAATTTAATTAAAATTTATAATTTTAAAATGATTGATACTCCTATTTTTGAGGCTACTGAATTATTCAAACGCTCAAATGAATCAAGCGATATGGTTCGTAAGGAAATGTATGATTTTCTTGATAAGGGTAAACGTTCAATTTGTCTTAGACCAGAAGGAACTGCGCCATTTATTCGTGCTTTAATTGAAAATAAATGATATGTAGATCAAAATAAATTCGCTTATTTTGGTCCGATGTTCAGATACGAACAACCTCAAAAAGGGCGTTATCGTCAATTTATACAAGCGGGAATTGAATATTTATCTAATAAAAATCCATTGTATGATGTTGAAGTAATTTTAATGGCAAAAGAAATAATTGAAAAATATTTTGACTTCGATAAGGAAATTGAATTAAAAATTAATTCAATTGGTGATCTTGAAACTAGACAAAAATACGAAAATGACGTTTACAATTTTCTTCTTCCATATTACGAGCAATTAACTCAAACAAGTAAAGAAAGATTAAATGAACGTAAAGTTTTAAGAATTCTTGATGATAAAATTGATTCAAAACATAAGTTTATGAATGACTGTCCAAAAATTATTGATTATTTAAGTCCTAGTTCACGGGATTACTTTGATGCAATTTGTGATAAACTTAAAAATCAAAATATTAAATTTACTGTTTCTACTGATTTAGTGAGAGGCTTGGATTATTATGACGAATTAGTTTTTGAATTTGTCGTTAAAACTCAAGAAAATGAATTAACTGTTCTTGGTGGTGGGAGATATTCAAAGCTAATTAACGAACTTGGCGGTCCTGACCTTTCAAGTATTGGATTTGGTCTTGGTGTTGATCGTATGATGGCTCTGATTAAAGATCTCCACCCAGAAATAAATGAAAAATTATTAAAAAATGTGGATTCAGTTGAAGTTTTTGCAACAACAAGTACAGACGAAATCGAAAATAAAAATATTATTTTTGAATTAGTTAATAATTTGAGAAAAAACAATATTAGTGTTGAATTTAATCCTGATGAAATTAAGATTAAGAAAATTTTTAATCATGCTCAAAAATATAATGCTAAATTTTTATTATTTGATGATATTAAAGTGGAAAATAAAATATTACTAAAAAATTTAGAAACTAAAGAAACATATCAGTTAGAAAAAAATGATTCGATTTTAACAAACATCATGAACTTATTAAAAAAATAACTAAGGATAATTATGAAAAAAGAAATTAAAAACAATGAATTAAGAATAGAAAATGTTGGTCAAAAAGTTACTCTCTACGGTTGAGTTGCTAACAAAAGAAGATTTGGTGAATTAAATTTTGTTGACTTAAGAGATAAATATGGAATTACTCAATTGGTTTTTAATAAACCAATTAATTTCTCAAAAGAAAGTGTTTTAGAAGTACAAGGTTTGGTTGTTGAAAGAAAAGATAAAAACCCAAACTTAGAAACTGGTGATATTGAAGTGGTAGTTGAAGACTTCGTAATTCTTTCAAGTGCAGCTGAGTTGCCTTTTTCAGTTAAGGATGAAATTGAAGTTAAAGAAGATTTAAGACTAAAATATAGATATTTAGACTTAAGAAGACCAGTGATGCAAAAAACTCTTGCACTTAAAAATAAAATTTTCTATCACATTAGAGAATATATGCAAGAAAATGACTTCACTGAATTAGAAACCCCTATGTTGGCTAAGGCTACACCAGAAGGTGCTAGAGACTTTTTAGTTCCAACTAGAACTCGAGGAACATTCTTTGCTTTACCACAATCACCTCAATTATTCAAACAATTATTAATGGTAGCTGGTTTTGAAAGATACTATCAATTTGCAAGATGTTTTAGAGACGAAGACTCTAGAAAAGATAGACAACCAGAGTTTACTCAATTGGATATTGAAGTAAGTTTTATGTCTGTTGAAAAATTCCAAGAAATGGTTGAAGGTTTATTCAAACACTTCATGAAGAAAATAGGTCATGAAATTAAAACTCCATTCCAAAGATTGAAATTTGATGATTGTATTAGAGATTATGGGACAGATAAACCTGACTTAAGGTATGAGTACAAAATTATTGATATTGATTCATTCTGTAATAATACAGATTTTAATGTAATTAAAGAAGCAAAAAGCAAGAGAATGCTTAAGGTTCCATCGATAATTTCTAAGAAAGATTTTAAATCTCTTGAAGAGATTGCTAATAAAAATAAAGCAAAGATATTATTCTATTTTGTAGTTGAAAATGGTGTGGTATCACACTCAAACTTTGCTAAAAAAGTTTCTGATGAAGTAAATAAACTAATCCAAATTCATGGTGATGGTTCATATTTTATTGTTGCTGACGAATTTGAAAATGCTTCAAAAGCTCTTGGTGCAGTTCGTGTTGAATTAAACAATATGTTTAACTATGCACGCGATGAATATAACTTTAGTTGAATTGTTGATTGACCAATGTTTGAGTACGATGAAACATTTAAACGTTGACAAGCAGCGCACCACCCATTCACTCAATTTGATAATATTCTAGAAGAAATTAATACATTAGAACTTTCAAAATTACGTGCCAAAAGCTACGACTTAGTATTAAACGGATTTGAATTAGGGTCTGGTTCTGCTAGAATTAGCGATCCACAAATGCAAGAGAAAATGTTTGAACTTATTGGTATGTCTAAGGAAGAACAAGAATCAAAATTCGGTTTCTTCCTTAAAGCGTTTAATTATGGAGTTCCACCACACTGTGGAATTGGTTTGGGTATGGACAGATTAACAATGATTTTAGCCAACCACAAAACAATAAGAGATGTTATTGCATTCCCTAAAAACGCAAAAAATCAAGACGTATTTACTGAAGCTCCAAGCGGAGTTTCTGAAGAACAACTTCAAGAATTATTTATTAAAGTTATTCAAGAAGAAAATTAATCGAATGAGTAAAAAAGTTGACAATAATAGAGTCAACTTTTTTTATTTCCTTGCATATTCCTTTATTTGAATAAAAAAATACCATTCAAGGTAATTTTAGTATTATAAATTTTCAACAAGTGAATTAATTTTATTATCATATTCATTGATTAATTCACCATTATTTAATGAATTTGCTAAATTAACTTTAGTTCCAGCAACCAAAAGTGATTGAACCTTTTTTGCACCTAAAAACTTAAAGGTACCTTCAAGTCAACCTAAATGGTTTCCTCAAGAATATCAACCTTCAGGAGCTCCTTGTGAAGCAATAATAGTTACATCAATATTAGTTAATAAACCAATAGCATCACCTTTTTTGCTATATTTGTATGAAAATGTTTGGTCTGCAACTGAAATAGCATCGATAAAGTTTTTTACAATTGTCGATGGACCGAAATTTATCATTGGAACAGAAATAATAACTTTATCAACTTCTTTCATTTTTGCAATTCACTTTGCACTTTCAACGTCTGTATAATAGGTTGAAAATGATTTTTGCGTTAAGAACACATCTGCTAATTTAGTTTTAGCTAAGTTGATTACTTCAATTTCAGCATCTTGATATTTAGATTCTACTTTGTCAACAAAATAGTCAACAACTTTATTTGAAAATGAATTAGCATCTGCTACTAGATTTCCTTTAAGTACTAAAACCTTCATATTACCTCACTTTCAAAATTATATTAATTTAATCTTATTATTTTGTAATAACAGCAACAACTTCGTTTGCTTTTGAAACTTTTTTAACTTCTGTAAAGTTTGTGAATTTAGATTCATTAGTTGCTATCAAAATAACATTTGGATTTAAATTGTCTTGTAAAATTCTCTTTACATTAACAGTAGCTAATTTTTGACCTTTTTGGATCTTATCGTTTTGACTTACAAATGTTTCAAATCCGATTCCACCTAAGTTAACTGTGTCAATACCGATGTGAATTAAAAGACTTAAACCATTAGGCGATACAATTCCATAAGCGTGTTTTGATGGGAAACACACTTCTAATGTACCATCAACTGGTGAAATAATGTCAACCGTTTCTTTTTTAGAAATGTCAAACACAATTCCATCACCTAACATTTTTTCACTAAATACACCGTCATTTAATGTTTCAAGACCAACTACTTTTGCATCAGTAATACCTAAAATTTCAACACTGTCAACATTTTCTTCAGCTTTTTTAGAAGAACATGTTCCGTCTGGACATTTTTCTTCTTTAGCTGCTTCTTGAACTGCTTTAGGTGCTAAGTTACCTTCTTGAACTTTCACATTACTTGCTTCAATTTTTTTGAAGTATGTAATGAATTTACGAACTTCTAAGTTAACTTCGTCAGCTCTTTCACCTAACTTAATATCAACATATCTTGGTCCAACAATTGTAACTTTTTCAGCTCCAATTTTTTCTAATTCTGCTACATTAATTTTTGAACTATCTTTAACATCGTATCTTAAGCTTGTAGCTCCATTGTTAAATCCAGTAATGTTACTAATTCCACCAAGATTTGCAACTAAATCTTGAATAAATTGTGAAGGAATTTCAGATGGTTGTTCATCCTTCTTAGCAAACATTGATTTAATTTTATTTAAAAAACTCATTATTACTCCTTATTAATTAGTAAATTAATACTGGTTAATTATAATACATTAAATTCATTAAAATATTTTTAACATCCTTGTTATTATTTTGTTATGGTTTTTTTTCCATAAATGCAATTAAAAACAATGATTTAAGATAAAAGTTTTACACAAAAACACCATAATAAAACTATCTAAAGTAAATTTATTTTTTATTAAAATTAATATTTCACATTAATTAATTTTACAAATATTTTATTTATAAATAACATTACAAAACAACTCCAAAACAATTTATTTACCGATTAATCAATATGTTGAAAATTTATAATAAATATTGCTATTAAAAAATAAATAAAAATATATAATAACAATTAATTATGGATAAAGATAGTATTGTAAAGAAAACTCCTTTAGTTATATTTTCTGGACCTAGTGGAGTTGGTAAAGGAACAGTTGAAAGATTATTATTTGAATTCGATGAGCTACACTTATCGCTCTCTTGTTCTGCAACAACTAGAAAACCTCGTGAAGGTGAAATTAATGGAATTCATTACTATTTTTATGATAAATCACTATTCCAACAAATGATAAAAGGTAGAGAATTTATTGAATTCTCTTACCACTTTGATAACTATTATGGTACTTTATACAGTGAATTAACAAGAATTTCTAATCGTGGTATGACTCCGATGTTAGAAATTGAAACTCGTGGTGCTAAACAAGTTATCGAAAAATTAAAAGATGATGATAGATATAACTTAATTACAATATTTTTACTTCCACCTTCAATTGATGATCTAAGAAACAGAATATTAAAAAGAGGTTCTGAAGACAATCACACAATGAAAGCTAGATTACACAAAGCTACTGAAGAAATTGCTGAATCAAGTGTTTTTAAATATAAAATAATTAACGATATTCCTGAACGTGCAGCTAATGAAATTAAGGAAATTCTTTATAAGGAGCTAGGCATTAAATGCAATGATTAGTAAAATCTATTAAAGGTGATTTTAGAGATGAAAATCAAGATAGAGTTGAAATAATTGAAAAAGATAATACGGTTTTAGCTCTTTTATGCGACGGAATGGGTGGCCACTTCGGTGGTTCTTTTGCTTCATCAATAGCAGTAAATGTTATTACTAAAGAATTTTTAGATAATTTTAATCCTAATTTAGGAGACCATAAAAAATGATTTTATGATTTGATTGACGTTGTTAAAATCAATATGAAAAAACAGTCTGTTAATGAAGAAATGCACGATATGGGAACAACTTTAACAGCTGCATTAATTTTTAAAAACCAAAAGAAAATTATCATTTTTAATTCAGGTGACTCAAGAACTTATATACTTAATAAAAATAATGATTTAATTCAAATTACAATTGATCATAATTATTACAATCAACTAATTCAAGAGGGTTACGATAAACTAGTTGCAAATTCTCAAAGAGAATCTAAATATTTAACTAGTGCTCTAGGTCCAACTAAAAAAACTACACTTGAAGTTTTTGAATTAAATACCGAAAGTTACATGAAAACCAAAAGTATTTTGCTAACAAGTGATGGTATTCATAGTTTTCTAAATAATGATGAGATTGAACTTATTATTAAAAATTCTGATTTATCACTTAAAAACAGAATAGAAACTATTTTAACAAGTGCACAAATTGCAAATTCTAATGATAATATGAGTGTAGCTCTTATAGACTTTGAAGAGGAAGATTATGTCTAGGGGCTACGCTGAATTACCATTTAGAGAGTCGAAAGTTTACAAAACTTACACAATCTTAAAACTAATAGGAACTGGTGGAATGAGTTCAGTTTTTTTGGTGAACAAAAAGAATAAGCCAGGTGAACTTTATGCATTGAAATACCGTATTCAGGACAATAATAATAACAACTATATTCGTTTTAAGCGCGAAATTGAATTATTACAAAAAATTAGTTCTCCAAACGTTCCAAAAATTTTTGATTATCATATTGATGAAAAAGAACAATATTTTGTAATGGAATACGTAAATGGTAAAAGTTTAAGGTCTATGATAGAGGAAAATGGATTTCTTAATTCTCGTCTTGCAGTAAGCTTTGCAAAGCAAATCGCCGCCGGAATTGGAGAATTACACTCAAATGGTATCGTCCACAGAGACATTAAAAGCAGTAATATATTAATTTCAGATAAATTAACTGTTAAAATCATTGACTTAGGTATATCTATGTCAAGTGAACACAATAATCAGCGTTTAACCAAAACTCATAGCATTGTTGGTTCTGTATATTATCTTGCACCAGAATTGATTGATGATAATACTAAAATAACTAAACAAGTTGATATTTATGCCTTAGGTGTGCTTCTTTTTGAAATGTTAACCGGAAAATATCCTTTTAGCAATAAAAACGCTATTCAAACTATACAAATGCACAAAGAAAATGAGTTCCCTAGAGTTAAGGATTTTAGAGAAGTGCCTCAAGCATTAGAAAATGTTATTCTAAAAGCAACTGCTAAAAATCCAAACAACCGTTATGAATCAATGTGAGAATTTAGAAAAGATATTGACACTTGTTTACTAACTTCTCGTTCACTTGAAGCTCCAATATCAACTAAAACAGCAAAAAGCAAAAAAACTATCGCAGACTATACAAGTAGTTGAAGATTTAATGTAATTTTAATTTCTGTTTTAGTTTTAATTAGTGCGATTTTAATAACTATTTCAATTTTAATTTAGGAGAGTATGAAAGGTAAAATTTATTCAATAGTTTCAGGTATTTATGAAATTAAAAACAGTGATAATTCAACTGTTTTAATACCTGGTAGTGGTAAACTTAGGTTTAATAATTTAATCCCATTAGTTGGTGATTATGTTGAACATGATAACAAAATGATTTTGAATATTTTAGAGCGAAGAAATAATTTTATTCGTCCTAAAGTTGCTAATATTGATCAAGTCATTATTGTTATGAGTTTAAAAGAACCTGAATTTAGTTCATTTTTGATGGACAAATTTCTTTCAATAATTGAATTTAAGGAAATTAAACCAATACTTTTCTTTACTAAATCTGATTTAGTTAATGACTTTTATTGATATGAACAATATCAAAGGTGTGGATATGAAGTTTATTTAATTAACAATAACAGTGATTCAAACTTAAGTGAAATTAAACAAATTTTCAAAAACAAAACAAACGTTTTTTTAGGTCAAACTGGGGTTGGAAAAACCACGACTATTAATAGATTATCAAACAATAATTTTCAAACTCAGCAAATCAGTAAAGCGTTAGGACGTGGAAAGCACACTACTAGAGTAGTCAAAATTATAGAATTTAATGATGGAGAATTAATCGATACACCAGGTTTTAGTTCATTAGATTTAGATATAAACTCTCTTGAACTGGCACAAAGTTTTGATACCTTCAAAAAATATTTTCCTGACTGCAAATACCGTTCTTGCTTGCATATTAATGAAAATATAAATGATTGTGAGATCAAAAAACAAATCGATATTTCAATACCAAAATGAAGATATGAAAATTACTTAAAATTAAGCAAAGAAACAAAAAAGGAGAGATGAGATGAGTAAAAAATTCGTGACCCCTAGTTTATTAAATGTTGATGTAGATAAAAGAGTTGAAATGGCAAATACACTAATTGATAATGGTGTAAGTTGAATTCATTATGATGTAATGGATGGTAAGTTTGTCCCAAATCATGCTATTACAATCGAAGAAATTATTAATATATCTAAAAACAGCAAACAACACTTTAAGGATGTACACTTAATGGTCAAAAATCCAACCGATTATATCGAAGAATTAAAAGACTATGTTGATGTATTTACTTTTCACTACGAATCTCTTGATGAAGATGTTTTATTAGATTGATTAGAAAATAAAAATAATCATTATTGCAAAATTGGTTTAGCAATTAAACCAAATACAAAAATTGAAGTAGTGGAAAAATTTGCTAAATATCTTTCATTAGTTTTAGTAATGTCGGTTGAACCAGGTAAGGGTGGACAAAAATTCATCGATAGTGCTTATGAAAAAATTCAATATCTTAAAAAATTAAGAATTGATAATGGTTATGATTTTTTAATTCAAGTAGACGGTGGAATTAACAACATTACTGGACCAGAATGTTTTAGATATGGTGCAGACGCTTGCGTTGCTGGAACATTTTTGGTTGCAAACCCAACAAAAGAGCAAATTAAATCAATTTTGGGAAGAAGATTTTCAAAATAGGGTAAAAGTTTTATAAATCGACCAATTAATTTAAAATAATGCTAGTGATTTTATATTTTTAGGTTATAATTCTTTTGCTTGGAACAGTACTCAAGAGGCTGAAGAGGCGGTCCTGCTAAGACTGTAGGGGAGGCAACTCCCGCGGAGGTTCAAATCCTCTCTGTTCCGCCATTTTTTTTATTTAAAAAAATGCATAAATTCACAAAATAATTGAATTAAAGAACCATATAATAATTTATAATTTAATAACTATTTTAAAAGGAGAAAAAATGGCAAAATTTGTTGATGAAGTTAAAGTTATGTTACAAGCCGGAAAAGGAGGTGATGGAATGATTTCATTCCGTAGAGAAGCCCATGTTGATAAAGGTGGTCCAGACGGCGGAGATGGCGGAAATGGTGGTGATGTCTATTTTGTTGGTGATTTAGGAAAAAATACACTGTTAAGTTTCTACAAAAATAAACATATTATTGCTGAAGATGGTGTTAAAGGTGGACCAAAAAATCTTTATGGAGCCAATGCAAAACACACTTATATAAGAGTACCAATCGGTACCTTAGTTTACAATAATAATAAATTAGTTGCTGATGTTATTTTGCCTGATACTCCTTATTTAGTTGCTAAAGGTGGAAAAGGTGGTAGAGGAAATACTAAATTTAAAACATCTAAAAATACAGCACCTCGAATTTGTGAAAACGGACTTCCAGGAGAAAAATTTGAAGCTAAAATAGTTCTTAAAATTCTCTCAGATGTTGGTGTTGTTGGTAAACCTAGTGCAGGTAAAAGTACGTTCCTTAACGCTATTTCAAACGCAAAAGCTAAAGTTGCTGAATACGAATTCACTACATTAGTACCACAATTAGGAATGGTTGAATTTTACGAAAATAGCTTTACTGTAGCTGATTTACCTGGTTTAATTAAGGGTGCTAGTTTAGGCAAGGGTCTCGGTTCACGTTTTCTTAAACACATTGAAAGATGTAGGGTTATTGCACATATCATAGACTTTGGTGATCCAAACAAAGATCCTATTAATGACTACTTAACAATACAAAAAGAGTTATTAGACTGTAATCTAAAACTTGAATTAAAGCCTCAATTAATTATTGCTAACAAGTCTGATTTAGAAAACTTTAGAGAAAATGTTGAAAAATTCAAAAAGGAATTTCCTAATATTACACTAATTGAAATTTCAGCAATAAATCGTGAAAATATGGACTTAGTTAAAAAAGTGTTATGAGAAATGATTCAAAAAGAAACTATGAAACCTATTGAAGAAGAAGCACAAGAAATTGAAATTAACTATGAAGCTCCTTACACTGTTATTTCTCCTTATTATGGTCACTTTGAAGTTTATGGACCAAAAGTTTTGGAATTATATAATAAAATTCCATTAAATTCATATGATAATTTATTAAGATTTAATAATATTTTGAAAAAAATCGGTGTATGAGAAGCATTGATTAAATTAGATATTAAGCCTGGTGATACAGTTAATATTTATGAATATCAATTCCAATGAGAAGAAGAGTAATCTTCTTTTTTTATTCTATTTTATAGGTAAAAAGGTAAAATTAAGGTGTTGAATAATATTTAATTAAGAATACAAATTGGAGAATAATGAAAGTAAATAAAGATTTGTGAAATTGAACAAGAAAACCAAATAATTTTAGTATTTCTGATGGAAAAATTGAAATTATATCAGAACCTAAAACTGATCTATGGCAAAGAACTTATTATCATTTTAGAAATGATAATGCACCCTTATTACAAATTTCAACAAGTGAGAAATTCTTTTCTTTCACAGTCAAAACTGAATTCGATTCAAAGCATCGTTTTGACCAATGCGGTATTATAATGTACTTAGATTCAGAAAACTGAATAAAAGCTTCAATTGAATATGAAAATGAAAAATTTCAACACCTAGGTGCTGTTGTAACAAATAACGGTTATTCAGATTGATCAACTACAGAAATAGATGCAAACATTAAAAGTATGTGATACAGATTAAGTAGAAGAGAAGATGATTTTAAGATAGAATGTTCTATTGATGGAAAAGAATTTAAACAAATGAGAATCTGCCACATTAATAAAGCTACAGATAAAATAAATTTTGGTATTTATGCCTGCAGTCCAGAAGATTCAAGTTTTAAAGCAACTTTTACAAAAATGGAAATTACTGAGTGCAAATGATTAGCACACGATGGCCAACAACCAGATAAATAGACAAAATAAAAAGCAGAACTTTTTAACGGTTTTGCTTTTATTTATTTTTAAATGCTTTTTCTAATTCATTAAAATCTAAATCTGAAGTGAAACTTAATTTTACATTTGCTTTACTAAAGTCTTCATTTGAATTATTTGTAATAGCAACTGAAAAGATTTTAGCCGAATGAATTGATTTAAGTCCTTCAACAGAATCTTCAATACCAATACATTCATCAGTGTTTAAATTTAATCCTTTTGCAGCAGCTAAGAAAATATCAGGAGCAGGTTTTCCATTTGCTACGTCAGCAGGATTAACTATAAAATCAAATTTATCATAAATGCCTAATTTTTCAAGTATAACAGGAGCATTATAACTACTTGAAGCAATTGCTAGTTTAATATTTGCTTTTTTAGCATCGTCAATTAACTTACTTATTCCTGGCAAAATAGAATCTTTTTCTAATTTTTCCGCAAGAAATGATTTATATAATTCATTTTTTCTTGTACATAAATCATCTAAAATAACGTCTGAAGGAACTGGTATGTTTTTTAATTTTAAGATTGCTAATAAAGTGTCTTTTCTTGGTAAACCTCTAAGACCTTCATTTTCCTCTTCAGTATAATTTATACCCAATTCTTGAACAATTTCCTTTCAAGCTAAGTAATGTAATTTTGCCGTGTCAGTAATTACACCATCAAGATCAAACAAGATACCCTTAAGCATGTCTAACCTCAAATTTAAGTTCATCATTTGTTAATTCAACCAATGAATTTCTAACTCATAATTTAACACTTTGACCTTGTTTTACGGTTCTAACAGTAAAATGATCCTTATTAACATTTACTTCAATCAATGTATTTAAATAACTAAATTTATATCTTAATTTACTTCAATTTTCTGGAAGAATTGGATCAAGAGTAATTTTATCATCATAGTATGAGAGACCACCATAACCAAAAACGATCATTTGTCAAATAGCTGCTAAACTACCTGCGTGAATTCCTGCATCAGAAGAGTGCATATTTTGTCCCATATCAATATCCAATGCATATCTAAATAATTGGTAAGCTTTTGACATTTTTCTTAATCTAATTGCTTCAATTGCATAAGTTGCAGCACTTAGTGAAGAATCGTGTGTTGTAATTGGTTCATAGAATTCAAAATTTGCTTTTCTAGTTTGATAATCATACAACTCAGGCATTAAGTATGTAAGTAAAACTACATCAGCTTGTTTTACTAATTGAGAACAAAGACGTTTATGTCCTTCTTTAGTACTAAATAATTTTTTACCAGCATCTCCTAAAAGTTGGAAAGGAGTTACATCAATTCTAGGTAAAGCTAAAAATTGGTCATTTTCAGCAATAATTAAATCTTTATTAGGATTTTGTTGTTTTAATTTTTGTGAAACTTCTTTTAATTTATCAACATTAACTGCGTAAGGAATTTTAGATTCGATTTCTTTAAGAAGTTGAGGGTTATTTTTACTTAATTTTTCAATATAATTAAGCGCTAAGTCGATATTGTATTTAGCAAGTCGATTTATGTAAGCGTTATTATCGATATTACCTTTATATTCATTTGGACCCATAACATCGTTGATTGAATAAGTTCCATCATTTTGTTTTTCAGCTCTATTTGAGTAGAAAATGGCTGTATCAATAATCATTTCATAACCCATTGTATCCATAAATTGTTGATCTTGAGTTATATTGTAATATTGATGAATTGCAAAAGCTACATCGGCTGAAACGTGAATCTCTTGTCTTCTTGAAGCAATTGGAACTTGTTGTCCGCTAACAACATCTGCTTGACCTCAATATGGACAAACTTCTCCATCTGTTGGTCATGCCATTTCTCAAGGATATTGAGCACCTTCTAAATTACTTTCTTGTTCTCTTAATTTTACTTCTTTAGCTTTATTACGGGCTGATTCAATTCCTCTGTATCTATAAGTTAATAAATTACGAACAATTTTTGGTTCAGTAAAAAGATAGTTAGGGTTGATGAAAAATTCAGTATCTCAGTAAGTGTGACCTTGATATCCTTCTCCAGAAAGACCTTTGGCTCCAACGTTTAAGAATGTAGAATGTTTTGGAACAAAACTGTTTAAGTGGAAAATACCGAAGTCTAAAGCTAATTTTTCATATTCAGATTTTTCATCGCCAACAATTTCAACATCGAATTGATTTCAAACTTTTTCATTCATTTTTTCAATCGACTCATTTTTAAGTGTTTCATAATCACTTTGTTGTAAAAATTCTAGTTTAAGATCAGCATTTTTTACAACTGTTTCATCACTTAAAATTTCATTAGCATCGTCAACTGAAGTGTGAACTGACATTAATTTGAATAATTCTAATTTATCACCAGCTTTAGTATTTGTTTTAATATTAAATCTAATTAGTCTACGCTTAATTTCGATTACATAATCATCAGTACCACCTTGAATTAACTCTCCATTAACTAAAAATTTAGTAACTAAGTTATGCACAACTAAACGTTTACTAAAAGTGGTTTTTTGTTGCATTCTAAGCGAAGTTTGAGTTGGTCTTAATTTTGAACCTTCACTAAAATGTTGGGTTCCACTATTTGTTACAGTAGCATCGATCGAAGGATAAATACGTACATCTATATTTTCCTTATTGTTTAATTCTAAAACTTCGATAGTAATTTTTTGACCATAAACATTTAAGTCACTTTGTGAAACAAAACGTTCAAAGTTAAGTTTAAATGTTCCATAGCTACGTTTAGCAATTATCTCTCTAGTTAAAATTCCTTTTTTAATATCGAGTGATTTTTTGTAAATATCGTTATTTTCAATTTGAAAAACAACTCCATCTAAGGAGATTGTATTTGTCATTAAATCAGCAAGATTAGCTAATTCACTAACTTCATCTTCACTGTCTTTATTAAAAATACCGTTTACAAAAAAGTCTTCTTTATTAAATACTGATTTTTCTTCATCTGCACTTCTTATTCCTAAGTATCCGTTTCCTAGTGAAAAAATACTTTCAGTTTTAGCAGTAACATTTGGATTAAAAATTTCTTGAGAAATAACTTTATTTTTTGTATCGTATTTTAAATAATTCATTTTTTAACCTTTCAAAATCATGATTGACTCATATGGTCTTAAGTATTTTTCAGAATTTTTATTGTCTGAGTAACTAGATAAAATTAATTCACCATTTACTCTTTCAAAATTTAATTCATTTGCAGTCATATTAATGTAAAAACACATTGTTTGACCATTTAATTCACGAATAACTTCAATTGCACCATCTTTCTGCAAGTTAACTTTTGCAGTTCCATTGATAAATAAATCGTGGAATTTTTCAGTTCTTAAGTTAATTAAAGTTTTGTAGAAATTAAAGATACTTTCAGGATCTTTTTTATCGTTTTCAACGTTAATTTCTAGTGCACGATTACAGTTTTTGATTCAAGTTTTTGCTCCAGTATTAAATCCAGAGTTAACCGAATTATCTCATTGCATAATTGCACGACCGCTATCACGAGAGTTAATGTTACATCATTTTAACATTTCACTTTCACTGTAAATTTTCTTTTGATCAACTAATTCAGCGAACCCGTTGTGAATATCACAATCCATAAATTCTTCGCGTTTAGAGAAAATATTATTTAGTAAACCAATTTCTTCACCATAATAAATACATGGAATTCCTTTAGCTGACATCAATAAAAGTGCATGAGTTTTAGCAGATTCTTTTCTAAAGAATGTTTCAGATCCTCAACGACTTACACTTCTTGAAGTATCATGATTTGATAAAAAATTTGTGATCATTCAAGGTTTGATTTGGTCATTTTCTTGAAATTCCTTAAATTGTTTAGCAAAGTTACGATAATCTCAGTTTGCATCATAACCATTTCTACCAGTTCTACCTCAACCTATTCATCATCAACAGAAATTATAGAAATTATCAGATACTTTATCTTTTCCTGAACCATATTTAATTGTTTCTTCAACATTAATTCCGCTTGATTCACCTAAAATAAAGGCATCTTCTTTACCTTTAAGAGCAACTTTATTAAACTCTTTAAGGTATTCTACTGCACCATCACATCAAGCAAAAGCAGGGTTAGAATCTATATTATCAAAAGTCTTTGCAATGTGCTTAATAGCATCAAAACGAAATCCTCTAACACCCAAGTCGTATCAGAAGTCAATAACACTGCTCATTGCTTTAATTGTATCTGGATGTGCTCAATTTAAGTCCACTTGTTCTTTTGCAAATAAGTGAAAGTAATATTTGTTGACTGATGGAACAAATTCTCAGGCACTTCCACCAAAAATACTCATTGCTTTTTGCTCTTCAGTGCTTAATTTTTCTCTTCAAATAAAGTAATTGTGTTCCTTGTTTTCAACTGATTCACAAGCTTTTTTGAATCAGTCATGTTCGTTTGACACGTGATTTAAAACAATATCCATAATAATATCAATACCTTTTTCGCGTGCCTTAGTTGTCATTTCTTTAAAATCTTCAAGTGTTCCTAATTTACTTCAAACATTTTTATAGTCTAGAACATCATATCCGGCGTCAACAAAGTTTGTATCATAAATAGGACAAAGTCAAATAGCATTACATCCAAGTTCTTTAATATGATCTAATTTAGCAGTAATTCCTTTAAGATCTCCATCTCCATCATTATTTGAATCATAAAATGATCTAGGAAAAATTTGGTAAATTACTCTATCTTCTAATTTTATTGTTTTCATTATTTCTCCTTTAAGATAAGTGAGGTGTGAGGTGTTATACGTTTTTTATCACCTTTAAATTTGATTTTGTTATCAAAAACAACATCATAATTACTCATATCGTAAATATAATCCTGTTCTGAAAAATTGTGAGCAATTAAGTAAGTTTGTGAATCATACTTAATTTCATAAATTAAAATTCCTTCGTTTTCATCGACTACTTTTAATTTAACATTTTTGTAAACTTCTTCAGTTGATAAAGTGAAAATTTTACTTTGATTTCTAAATTTATTTAATTTAGCAAAGAAATCAAACACATATTCTTTTACATAGTAATTCTTAAGATGGTTTCATTTTAATGAATTAACAAAATCGGTTGTTTTATAACTATTAGGGTGATATCTGTTTGATTCAGGTTCATCATTTAATTCGTCATAATAATTACTTTCAATAGTTCTTTCAAAATCCATACCACTTCTATCAGCTGGTTTAGATTGAAGCAATTCTGTACCTGCTAAGTGTAGAATTCTTCCTTGAGTAGTTGCAGTCATAATTAAAGCTTGTCTATATCTTTGAATTCTTTCTAAAAAGCTTAATTCAGTTGTTGAAACATTTAATTTATCTCAAAGTGTAAAACCATCATGACAAGCATTGTATTGTAAATTCATATCTACATTAGAACAGAATAGGTCATATGCTTTATGACTATAAGCATAATTTTTAAAGTCATAATCAATTAAGTTACTTACGACTGAATTAACATAAGAAAGAAAATATGATTTAGTAAAATCTGCGAATAAACCTTTATCTTTTGAGTGATCTGAACCTTTAATTGCATTTCTAGTTGTATCGTTAAAGTAAGCAAAATTAATATCATTAGTTAAAAAACCTTTAACATAATTCTTATCGTAAGCTAAATCAGTAAATGATCAAGCTTCTCCGTGAAGAACAACATTTTTCTTTATTTTGCTTAACTCTTGATAAATAATATCTGTTGTTTCTTTATCAATGAATGAAGAAAGGTCAAAACGATATCCATCAACATCAAAATATTCCATAAAATATTTTAGAGAGTCAACAATTAATTTTCTAACCATAAATCTTTGTGAAGCAAGGGGAGGATAACTTACTGGATTAATCTTAGACTCATTTCTAAAATAGTATCCAGGCAAAATATCATTTAATGTATTATTTGTAAATAAATGATTATAAACTACATCCAAAATAATTCCGATATTATGTTTATGCGCATCATTTACAAAATCTTTGAATTCATAAAGTCTAGCATATGGATCATGAGGATTTGACGAATATGAACCATTGATACTAAAATAGTTTAGTGGATCATAACCTCAGTTATAATTTGTGTTTCATTTTTGACCATCATTTTTATTTAACTTTTTGATATTTGTTTCATCCAAAGTATAACAACTGTGAATTGGTAGAAGTTGTAAATGATTAATTCCAATTTCATTTAAATATTCAAATATACCTGCTTCTCGAGCTGCATTAAAAGTACCGAAACGACTCTTAAATTTGTTTTGATCAAGGCTTGAAGTATAATCACGAATATGCAATTCATAAATATTTGTCTCTCTTGGTAATAAGCCACTATTTCATCTTGGTGAATTACCTTTAATTTTTTCAATATCTACAATGGCACTTTTAACTTTTAATTCTTCTCCACCATCTCATTTAACTGCAGAAAGTGAAAATGAATATGGGTCAGTAGCTAATTTAGTCTGATTTTCGTTTTCGACTTCATATAAGTAATATTTTCTTTCATAACTTTTATCTAATGTTATTTCTCAAACATTAGAGTTTTTGTTCATATTTAAGATTTCAATTTCAGTTTGATCTTCTGAATTTTCATAAATATAAATTCTTACATTCTTTGCAAATGGTTGTCATAACTTGATAGTAAATTTATTATCTTTAACATGTACTCCTAAGTCATCACCATCATAAAGATAAGACTTTTCTAAATTATCGAAATCGATTAAATTTCTAGTAAAAAAATTGTTATTTTTCATAGCTAAATAATTATATAAAAGTAAATTTTTTAACCTTATAATAAGGTTTAATTCTTGAGTGGTCAATTATATTGATCTTACTTGTTTATAAGTGCAATAATAAAAAAATCACTAGCTTAGATAACTAATGATTTAATGAAAATTCTTGATGATAGAAAGTAAAATGTTCTGGTTTAATATAATATTTTCCAGCTATAGAAATACTATCTTCATCATAACCATAGAATGAAACAACAACTAGAAATTCATGGTTAAATTTATTGACTTTTTCGTAATTTAATCTATAAACAATATTTGTTAAACCATCAGAGTTGTTTAAGTAATCAATTAAACTCTTATTCTCTTGAATTTCACTACTTTCATTCACATACTTACCAGAAAGATAAATCTCCCCTTCAGCAACTAGTTCGCCTTTTATAAAATATTCCTTTTCAAATTTTTCAACCCCATTAACAAAAATGATTTGATTATTAATTATTCATTCAGGTAACTCAAAATTTCTTGTTCTTAACTTGACTGTTTGTTTATCACAACCAATTAAATAAGAAACTGGTTTAATTAAATTATGGAAGTTTTCAGCTACAAAATGTCCTCTTTTACTAATAGAGTAAATTGCTCCTAATGCTTCTAATTTTTGATAGGCTGCAACCACAACAGATCTAGAACAATTAAACCTCATCATTAAAGCATGTTCAGAAGGCATAATTTTATTTGTTGGAATTTTTTTACTTTGAATTAATTCCATTAAGTAATTTATTATTTGTTGAGTTTTCTTTACAGGTTTATTCATATTAATTATATTTTACAAAATTTTTATTTATTTTCTTGTTAGTTTATATAATACACAACTATTTTTAGGTAAGTTTACGCCTCAAGAATGATCTTCCGCTTTGAATGAGTATAGTGTTTTAAAATGATATTTTCTTGAAATTTTACCCATTCTTTTATTAGTATTTAAGTGGTTGTTAAATGCAAAAAGTAAAAATTCATTACTATTTTTATTCTCACTTCTAACAATAACACTACTATAGTCATCTGCATCTACAAAATCAAAAGGATCATGAATTGTATTAGGATCAGTTTTTTTAAGATAAGTATTATTTTGTCTTATTTCATTCATCAATGAAATCATTTTATAAATTGAATCCTCTTCATTAATTACATTTTCAACTTTTCCTATTGTAGAAGAGATATTCAAAAATACATTAGCATGACTTGCATCAATTTTCTTTTCAACAATAGCACAATTTTCATTTTCGTTAATTCAATTTAGTGGTTCTCTTAATCCAGGATCATCAAATATTCTTGTTGAGTAATAACATAATTCATCTGCATAATAAATAATTGGTTTGGCTGGTAACATTAATAATTGTAAAAGTGCTATTCTTTGAGCATCTTTTTCATCACTAGTTAAACCAATAAAATACTCTTCTGAATCAATAGAAATTTTTGAAACTTCACGACGATAAACATCTAATCAACGATTGGTGTCGTGGTTTTCTAAAAATGGTACTCAAACACTATCTTTAGAAGTTTTTTGATACATTTCACAAATATCTAAAAGTTTTTTGTAATCTACCCTTGTATCAACATGGTCTTTAAAATGTTCTCCACCATCATAGATAGTATTTAATGAAGTTTTATTTTTGTAAGTCAAATATTCCATTGCTTTTCTATGATCAGCAAGTCACTCACCAATCATAAACACTTCATTCATATTATATTTTTCAGTTATAGAATTTGAAGCTTCTCTAAGCATTCTGAAAATTTTAGCTTCATTAAAATTGTTTTTTGTTTCAGATTCACTACTAAAAAACTCTGAAAACGCATCATATCTAAAACCATCAACCCCAATTTTTGTTCAGAATTTTTGAATTTCACATAACTGTTCAATGACATCGGGATTATCAAGATTTAAATCAGGCATCCCAGCTCAAAATCTACCGATATATTTTTTATTTGTTCCACCAAGAGGAGTATCTAAATTAGGATATCTTCTTCTGTGCGATTCTGAATCAACTCTTAAATCTGTATCACTTGGATCACGATCGAATTCATAATATTCTTTAAATTTTTTATTGTCAAATAACGCTTCTTGGAATCATGGATGTTCATAAGAAGTGTGGTTAAACACTAAATCAATATAAACTTTAATTCCTTTGTCATGTGCTGAACTTAAAAATTCAATAAAAGCTTTCATTCCTCCAAGTTGTTCAGCAACATCACAGTAATTCAGTACTGAATATCCATGATATGAAGTTGCAGGATGAATAGGACTAAGAAGTAAAGTGTCTACTCCAAGATTAACAAAGTAATCTAATTTATTTTTTAATCCTATTAAATCACCAATACCATCGTTATTTCCATCTGCAAAATTGTAGATGAGTACTTGATAAATAATTCCACTACGTTTAAATTCTTTTAATGGACGGGCCATAGGTGCATCAATCCATAAATTTCTGTAGTCTAAAGTTTTTTTGTATCCGTATTTTTTATTATCTCAATTTGCTATATTTTTAGCGTTTTCATTTATTTTTTTGTCGTAGAATTCGACTGCATATTTTGATAAATTTTTCATGATTAAATTTTATCAATAACTTTTATCCTTTTATTTTTAATCTTGACACGTTAAGAAAATAAAAGCTGACAAATAAATTTGCCAGCAATTGTATTAATTATTAATTTCTTTGAATTTCTTAGCAAGAATTATGTCTTTTTTAAGATATCCGAATGAACTTTTTGAAATAAATGTAAGTACTAAAAGAATAAAACTTAAAGCAAATCCACTAAATGCATCATAATATGGAATTTTATCACTATAAACATTAACTCAGAATTCAGTTCCAGCAAGTTCTTTTTTAACTTGTACAACTAATTCCTGAGGTTGTAAAGTCAAGTAGATGAACATAACAACTAAAATTATTGTAATTAAATACAAGATGTATTTATATAAATTACTTCCATTAAATTTATTACTAAATAATCCATAAATAATAGTGTTACTGATAATAAATATAAGTAAAGAAGCACAAACAATAATTGAACCAAAAACAGTTGTTAAATATCTAAGTTGATAAGTTGTTGAATTATACTCAATGCTTTTTAACAATTCTTCTGGTTCTACTTCAGTAAGATTTTTTCTTAGTCAATCGAATTCATAATCAATTCTATTGTGAAGTCTAAAGAATAAATTGATGTAAATTACTGCAACAGCTAACGAAATTATAGAAACTAAAATCACAGTAATTTTTCTTGAAAAATAATTTTTCATATTAATTAATTCTTAAAGTTGTTTCTGAGTCGAAAATATGTGCTTTTTGAGTATTAAATTCAACGAAAATTTCACTAAATAATTCAAATTCCATGTCATTACTACAGTTAGCAATAATTTCGATATCACCTGAAAGTTTAACTGCAACCAATTGATCTTTACCGATTAACTCAATGTTAGTAATTTTACCTTTGATACTATCTTTAGTTGATTTTTTATGAAGTTTAATATCTTCAGAACGGTATCCAATAGAAATTTTTTGTGAATTAGTTATATTTTTTCCGTGAGCGCTTTCAATGTCGATTGAAATTTGCTTATCAAAAGAGATAAATTTATTTTCTTCAAAAAATCCTTCAATAATATTCATTGTAGGCGAACCAATGAATGTGGCAACGAATAAATTAGCTGGTCTAAAATATAAATCACGACCAGTTCCACTTTGTTGGATTTTACCATCATTAAATACCACAATTGATCACCCATGGTCATAGCTTCTAATTGGTCGTGTGTAACATAAATACTTGTAGTATTAAGCATTCTATGAATATTAACGATTTCACGACGCATGTTTTCACGAAGTTTTGCATCAAGGTTTGAAAGTGGTTCGTCCATTAAGAAAACAAGTGGTTTTCTAGCAATAGCTCTACCAATAGCAACCCTTTGACGTTGTCCACCAGAAAGATCTCTAGGTTTTCTATATAAATAATCATCAATTTTTAAGATTTTAGCAACATCTTTAACTCTACGGTCAATAATATCTTTACGTTCTTTAGCTATTTTAAGACCAAAAGAGATATTATTGTAAACATTCATGTGTGGGTAAAGAGCATATGATTGGAAAACCATAGCTATGTTTCTTTCGTTAGGTAAAAGGTTGTTGTAACGTTTATCATTGAAAAGTAAATCACCTTTAGTAATCGAGTTAAGTCCAGCAATCATTCTTAATAAAGTAGTTTTACCACAACCTGAAGGTCCTAGAAAAATGCAGAATGTTCCTGGTTTAATTTCAAGATTTATGTTTTCTAAAGTATATTTTTCGTTTCCTTCATACTTTTTAGAAAGATTAACTAACTTAATATGAGCACCATTAGTAGTTTTTGAAACTTCTCCTACTTCATTAATTAATTTATCTAAATCAACTGTTTCTAAATCAAAATCTTGTTCAATATCAATATTTTCTAATAATTCTTTTTTCATAAATTATCCTTTCACGGCTCCATCACTTAAACCACCCACTATGTATTTTTGCAAGTACATAAATAAGCAGAATGCTGGAAGTGAAGCTAGTAATGAACCAGCACCATAAGCACCAGCGTTAACATATTTAGCATCTGTGTTAATAAATGTATCTAATCCAACAGCTAAAGTCTTTTCAGCTTGAGTTCTTAAAACAAACTTAGGTAAGATAACATCAGTAAATGGAGTTAAGAATGATCAAAGCGCAACCATAATTAGAGCAGGTCTAATAACAGGCACTAAAATTTTAAAGAATAGTCCTCAGTTTGAACAACCATCAACTTTTCCTGAATCGTCTAGCTCAGTTGAAAGAGTATCAAGATAGCTTTTCAACATAAAAGTATTTGATGCAATTGCCCCACCACTATAAATTAAGACTAACATAATTTTAGGACTTAAACCAATACTTTCTCCAAGTCCAACTAAAATGTATAAACAAATAAGCGAACTAGTAGCTGGAATCATTTGAAGAAGCATAATGATTGTTAATGAGTGTTTTGAACCAGCAAATTTAAATCTTGAATAAGCATAACCATTTAATGCAACAAAGATTGTTGAGATAATCATTGTTAAAACGGCAATAAAGATTGTGTTTCCGTATCATGTTAGGAAATAGCTTCTTTCACTATAAAATAAGTACTCAAAGTTATCTCATCCAAATTTAAATGGATATACAGAAATAATACGACTATTAGCAACGTTAAATGCTGAAATAATAAGCGAAACAATCGGGAATAAAATTATTAATGATCAGAATAATAAAATCCCATAATTAATAAATAATCAAACTATTTCAATTGGTGTAGGAGGTTTTTGATCTGAATCGTTTAACGAAATTCTCTTAGGTTCTAAACGTTTTTGTTTTACTCTATTTTGAATTTCTTTACCTAATTGATTGTAAAAAGATTTTCTTTTAAGTAACATTAATCCCTCCTTGACATTGATTTAATAAATCCTTTTGCAGCGATAGCAATACTAAATATTGAGGCAAAAGTAGTTAATGCTGCAGCAAAGGCTTGGTTACCTTCGATTTGTACTGCTCCAGTAGTTAATTTATAAACTCATGAAATAATAATATCTGTAGATGCTTCACCAAAAGCGGTTGGGTTAGCATAATCCGGACCACCACCAGTGAATAAACTGATTGTTGTAAAGTTGTTAAACGCACCAACAAATTGACCAATTAACATTGGAGCAATTGAAAGTAGAAGTGAAGGTAAGGTGATTTTAAGGAATACATCTTTTCCTTTTGCACCATCAACACTAGCAGCTTCATAAATATCTCTAGGAATAGATTGAAGATTTCCAGTTACTAACATGAAGATTCAAGCATAACCAATTCATGTTTGCACTAAAATAACTAAAACTCTAGCTGTGTCGATTTCATATAATCAGTTTTTACTTTTACTTAAGATTCCAAGTCACATTAATACACTATTCATATATCCATATTCACCACCTTGGAATGCATTTCTTAAGAACATAATTGTAATAAACGCTGGAATTGCTCAAGGTAAAATAAAGATAACTCTAAAAATTTTTCTTCCTTTAATTCTAGGATTATTAGCTAAAATTGCAATAACAATTCCAAGAGTTATAGGAATTAAAGTTGAAGCAATTGTTCAAATTATTGTTCAACTAATAACTCTACTTAATGATAAGAATAAATTATTTGTTCTGAAAACTCATCAAAGTCCTCATTGTTTTAGACCTACTCAATCAACAGCTTGCGTAGGAGCCTGGTGTTGATATCCATAGTTAGTGAATGAAAGTAGGACACTTGTAATAATTGGGGCAGCAACAATAAAAATCATTAATACTCAACCACCAATAGAAATCATTCAAGGGAATCCACCTGTTTTCATTCAACGTTTTGTATGGGTTCAGTTAGAAGGTCTAGAACCTTGTTCTAATGATTTTGCAACTCTAAATGCTGAAACTGAACAAATCACTAAATAAATAATTGCAAATATCATTGCTAAAATAGAAATAACAGCTCCAAAAAGGTAATAACGTGCATCAGGAAGAATTCCTTTATCAACATCCATTATTCCTTTACCTAAGTCATATAGACCAGGGATACCATTCATCTTGCTTCAGTATGCACCAAAAGAGAATGGAACTATTAAGGTTCAAACTATAATAGCACCAATAAATAATAAAATTCCTTTAAGTCTTTGTTTAAAGAATAATATTTCAGGTATACCAGGTAAAATGAATCCAAGAATTAGTGAATAATATCTAAGATTTTTAATACATTCAACTGGTATAGATTTTTGTGCTTCAGTTATTTTTGAATCATATAGTTTTCTATTAATTTTCTTTTCAGCATATTTTCTAAAACTTTGTGTTTTAAGAATATTTTTGTTTTTAAATACTTCTGAATTTAATATCGCTTCTCTATATGCTTCTTTATAAGCGATCTTAAATTCTATTTTTTTATTTTGAAATGCTTGTTTAGTAATTTCTTTGTGTTTTTTTCTATTTTTTAGGTCTTTAATTTGGTTTTTATAATTATTTTTAAGCTCTTTTTTGAGGTTTTTGAATTCATTTTTTTCTTTGCTAAGTTGGTTATTTTCTTTTAAAAGAAACATTGAGTACTTAGCTTGAATTCGTTCAATGATGAATTTTTCTCTAATTTTTTTATCTTCAATAACTTTTTCATAAAGTGCTGAAGCCTCAACTTTTTTGAATTGTGACTCATAACTAGTTTTTTTAAGCACTTCTGCACAAGAAGAAAGATAATTAGATTTTATGAATTTTTTAACTTCGCTCTTGATTTTAAGCTTGTTTGCATAAGTGAAGAAATATTTATTAAAGAATTTTTTACTTTTTTCATCGTAAACAACATTTTCTTTTGTTTTTTCAACAAAAAGATCGAATTCTTTTTTAACTATTTCATCTATTTTACTTAATTCAATTTTTAAGTTTTGTTTATAAATTCTTTTAATGGATTTTAATTTTTGTTTAGTAGTAGATTTTAATTTATTAATTTTGTATTTATTGTTTGCTTCAATTTCTAAGATTTTATTTTTGTTTTCTTTAATTTTTTGTAAAGATTGTTTCTTGATATTTTTAGCTTCAACTTTTTGTTGTTCAATTTTTTGGTTGTATTCGTATTCTAATTCGATTATTTTCTTTTTTGCAAGAAGTTTTATATTACTTCTTTCGATTAAAAATTTCTCTTTTTCAACCTTTTTAGTATTATTTAATTCTTCTTTTAAATTTTGTTTTTTGAGTAGAAGATTTTGTCTAGTTTTTTCTAATTCAATAAATAAATTAGTGAAAAATTTGTTTTTGTCTTTTAAACTATCTAATAACTTAATTTCATATTCATGCAACTTAGTTTGATTTATTAAGTTAATATCAGCTTGATCACCTGGATTAAATTTTTCATTTAGTTTCAAATAAATTAAAGCAACTGAAAAAATACAATATTTTTTGAATAATTCAGTCTCTTCAAGATTTGTTTTATTAATTAATTCACTTATTAAAACATTTTTTCTTGATACTTCATCTGCTGTTTTTTCTAAGGATTTTAAAAAATCTTTTGCGTAAACGCGTAGGTCTTTCTTTTGTTTTTGAATTTTATTAATTTCAAAATTTATTAATTTTTGTAGACTTTCAGCATGTTTTAATCTTTTGATAGAATCTTGAATAACTTTAGTTTTATTTTTAAAGGCTACTTTATGACTTGATAATTCTCTTTTTAGATTACTGTTGATTTTGTATCTAGCTCTAAGAAATAAATCTTTTTCAATTTTATTTCTTAAGTTTATTTTATCAACTGTTCTTGTATAAATGTTTCTGGTGTTATGTTTATACGCTTTTAAATTACTTCCGGTTTCTGGAACAATTAAGTCAAATTCTTCACCATACCAGTTATACAACTTCAAATTATCCATAAACTATCTCCTTCCTTTATTTCTTATAAATTCAAATTCTTGAATTCGTCTATCTCTATATAAGATAAACATATAAACTGCTAGTGAAATTGCGACAAATAAATTGCCTAATGATAACAACAAGCCAAGGGATTTTTGGCTTGTTGTTATTTGTTCTCATTGTATAAATGGAATTCCTATTAGTATAATAAATATTATTATAAAAGCTATATAGAAACCATAACCGCAACTAAGTTTACCTCTTAGCAAAATAATATAAATTAGGAAAAAGATAAGTATTAATGAGTTAGCGATATATGACAATATTTTGGACAAAGCAAAATTATTTAAATATTGTTCTGCTAGTTTTTGAATTTCTTCTTTAGATAAACTCGGATCACTGATCTGCGGTTTTTCAATTGGAAAGACAAAGAATGAAGTAATTCAAAATATAGAAACAAAACAAATAAATGCAATTCCACTAAGATAAAGATAAAATTCTCGTTTGGTTATGTTTCTTCTTAGTTTTTTATAGAAATTCATATTTCAATTAATGATTACCTAAATGTAATAACTGTTGAACCTTGAGAATTTTCAATAGTTTTAGCAGTTTCGGTGAATAAACTTCCTAATTTTTGGTAAATAGCTTCTTTGAATTCATCTTCAGTTACATTTTTATCTTTATCAGCATCGTAAATAGCTTGGTATGAGTTTTGTGAACCAAATGTTCTATCATTTCAAAGTGCTCACAATTTTCCGAATTGTGGGTTACCATTATCCACACGATTTACTTGAGTTGTGAAAATTCCTAAACCATTATCTTGAAGTGTTTTTGTTGATGAAATAACATCCATAATTTTTCCAACACTGTCAAGTTTACTCAATTCTTCATAGAATGTGGCTGTTTCTTGAAGAGTTCAATCACTTAATTAACCATCTTTTTTATTAACTTTTGATTGTTTAACAATTTCAGTTGTTAATAATTGAATTTTAGCATCATAAACATAGTTATTTAATGCTTGTCTTACTCTTAATTCAATAACTTCATCAGAAACTTTGTTGACAGCATAACTTGCTAATTTTTTAGCGTTAGCAATAGCTTCTGCATAGATATTTTCTAATTTGTTTTCGCTAATAGCATCTTTTATTTTTTGAATTAAAGCATCAACATCAGCACCATTATCACCATTAGCTCCTAAAATGAATGCTTCTATCTTTCTTACGTGGTATCCATCACCTTCAGCTAATGAACCAAAAATTTCACTTGATGTTGAAGTAAATACGCTAGGTGATAATTTTCAACTTTCAAATCATTTTTTATTTTGTTGGCTTATTTCTTTGTTATCATCATCAAATTCAATTGCAAAAATGTCTTTAACTAAATCTCTTAATCCTAATACAGATCCAGCTTCAGTTTTATCTGTGAATACAGTTTTAACTTTTTCAGCAAATCCTTCAACTGAAGCATATTTATCTAAAAGCATTTGTTCAGATGCTTCTGCAGTTGTAGGGGCTTTTTGTCACATTGAAGTTTGGAATGTTTTTTCTTTACTAATTGAGTATTTTGTTTTGTATTCTTCAAATGCTTTTGTAAATTCTTCAAATGTTTCATATCCAAGATGTTCTTTAACAGAATTCATTAATCTATTAAATTCTGGGTTACTGAAATCATTAGCATCTTTTACAAGCTGTTGTTTTTGTGATTCAACAAATGGAATTTTTGAATCTTGTTTATAATACTCTAATCAGCTTTTTGGTTGGTAAATTAATTTTAATATTTCTACGATAGCTTCTCTACGGAGTTCTGAATAAGCATTATTTCTTATATTAATCATGTATGATCATGATCCTGGTGCTTGTAAATATTTATATTCATCAGTAACATTAATTGCGTTAAAGAATGTATTAGCATTTGCGGTTTTTTGAGTATTTTGAATATCTCATGTTCCAACAATTGCGTAACTAATTTTTCCTTCTTTAAGTAAGTTTCATACAGTATTTTGAACTCCACCCATGTCAGAATTTAATAATGATTTAAGTGTTTCACGACTAATACCTTTTTTAGCTCAAACTGTTTGCTCATATTCAGAATCGTTTTTGTTGTATACAGCATCAAAAATTGGATATATTAATCTAGCTGCTGTATAAGCACCTTCTTTGTAAGCATCTTTAATTTCTTGAGGAATTTTATTAGATTCGCTTCCGTTAAATCCAGTAGTAATTTTTGCTCCTAAAGAGTAAAGAATTTTAGCCATTAAATTATCATAATTTTTATTTTCTGGGTTTTCAGATTTTAGTTTGTCAAATACACCAGCTAAAACACCATTACCATATCATAAATCTTGAATTCTGAAGAAAGCTTCTCCAGCCTCAACTAATTCCACCATTGAGTCTGTGTCTGGATTTGCTAATTGTTTTCTAACTTCATCCATTGATTTGTTAGAAACCATAACAATACCTTCTTGGTTGTGTCTTAAGGCAACGAATTTAGAAGTAATATTTTCACCTTTAATTCCATTAACTGAACCGAATTCAACTAATTCATCAATTAATTTTTGTGATGCTTGATCACCAAGAATTACTCTCCAAATATTTGTATCTTTGTATTTTGTTGTTTTTAAGAACTCATTTAAATCAACTACAACATTTTCTTGCACTGAAGTTGTAACTCTGTCATTTGGTCCATAGAATAAATCTGGAACTGCTTTAGTATCTGTTGCACCAACAGTAGCTGTATCAAGTGCTGATCATACATCTTTTTCAAGCAATTTAATGTTGTAACCATATTTTGTATGATATTCTGTTTTGTTAAATTCAGCTACAACATTGTCGTACATTCCTTTTTGAACACCATCAACAGCAATAACAATTTCTTTATTCTCATTTACTGGTTGAGTACCTACTGGTTCAGTACCTTTATCATCTTTTGAACAAGCTGCTGATAGAGCTGCTAATGATGTTAGTGATGTTAATCCACTAAGACTAATCATTAATTTGGAAAATTTATTAAATTTCATTTTTCTCCTTTTTCTATTCAAAACTAATTTCATTTTTTTCGTAAGCTACGTATGAAAAAACTATTGCTAATGGACAAAGAATTACACTTAAAGCAAAAATTATCGCTAAAATGCCGATTCACTTGTTAAATTCAGTTTTACTCAATATATAAGTAATATGAGACAATATTATGAGATTTATCAAATAAATTGCAACAAATAACGCTATTAATGCTCTAAGTATTACATTTTCCTGAATTTCTTTGAATAATTCATTAGTTTTTTCGATGCTGAAATCAAATTTCTTTTGAATTAGAATACTTGCTAAATATATTATGAAACACAAAATAAAGATTGAATTAAAACACAAATATAAATATTCTTGTATTTTAGGTAATGTCTTTCTTTCGAGAGGTCTTTTACCCAAAAACAAATAACGTATTTTAGTTTTTAATGTTAATTTATTTCTTTTTATTGTCTTCTTCATTTTATGTCCTTAAAAATTATAATTTTTATAAATATTAGTTATGGTTAAAAGCGACATTTCTTGTTTAATGTTATGAATAATTAACTTGAGTAGTCAAGAATTTTTAATACTATTTTATAGTAATAAAAGTAAATTTAATAAAAAATAAGAAAAATGTCTAATTTTACACTATGGAAAATTTTCCATAATGATTATCTAAATATTTGATTTAATTTTAATTCATAATAGAAGCAATTAAAAACTTAGGAGTTAAATCCTAAGTACTTTATTCTATACTATTTGTTTTTTATTTCTTGTTTTGATGAAAGAATTTATTATAAAATGAGAAGTAATTTTTATACTATATATCACTAAATAAACAATTCCTATAGCACCAAACATCATCACTCTATAGTGTACTCAAAAATTAACCATTTCGTTATATTCAGAATTACTATAATTTATTGCAGAAAAGTTGATTGTTATTGTCAACATTAAAATTCAAGCAAGAACTAAAGAAATAAAATATTGACTAATTGTTTTTTGAGTTATTTGCTCGTACAATAAATAATTTCTTTTTTTGACAAAATATTTAATTGTTTCATAAATATTAATAACGGCTACAAAAATAATTGTCAAAATTACTATCAAAATAAATCTGAATCTAAAGTTTTGACCAGTTAGTGAGATTATGATGCTTGCTAATATAGTTAAAATGATGATAGAAATATAAAATATTATGTTTCCTACTGTACTTTTATCTATTTTAATTTTAAAACTTAGTTGATCTTTATCTAATACTATGATGGGTAAATAATTTGAAAAAATCATACCAATCATAAATATAAATACGAAAATAAATCTTACATGTGATATTCCATAGTATTGATTATAAAGGCGTAGAAGCTTTTCTTCGTCCGAAGGCATAGATAATATTCTAACTGTCTCATTTACTTGTAAAGGAAATATGAAAAAGTAAAAAACTATTAATATACCTACGGATGCAAAAATGTTATTTTATTTAAAAATACATTTATTGTATTTTATTATATAATTGTTTAGATTTTTCAAAAGAAAAAGGGAGGTCTAATATGGCAAATATTAAATCTAAAGTTAAGAACATTGCTAAGATTGAAAAAGCTAGAGCTAGAAATGCAGCTATGAAATCACGTGTTAGAAAAGCTATCCGTGCAGCTCGTGAAGCAGTTATTGCTAAAGATGAAAAAGCAGCACAATTAGTTCAAAATGCTCACTCAATCATTGCTAAAGCAGTTCAAAAAGGTGTTTTCCACCCAAATAAAGGTGCAAGAAAACAATCAAGACTTGATGAATTTATAAACAAAAACAAATAGTCGGAATTTAAAAACACACTATTGATTAGTGTGTATTTTTTTATAATTTTTGTACATCAATAAATAACCTTTAGAAGTAGTTTCTTCCTCAATGAATTGGTGAAAATTTTGGCTTATAAGATTAGCATCACCACCACTTATAAAATAAGTGTTTTTATTATTTAAATAAATATTTTTGCATTCAGTTATAAAACCTTCTAAACTGATTATTGAACCTCTATAAATATTTGGTATAACTGTTTTTGCAAATGCTATTACTTCTTTATTACTCATATTCGAAATTTGCTTGTAATATCTTTTATTTAATATAGATGCATTTTTAATTAAATTGATAATTGTTCTAGCTAGGCCTAAAGTGATAGCGACTTCATAATATGAGTTATTTTTTAAAGCAATAAAAACTGTGGCAGTACCAAATAAAAATAGTCCTTTAGTTTCTTCTCCATCAAAACTTTGACTTAAATATTCACTATTAGCAATTAAATCAATTCCTTTTTGTTTCAGTAAGTTACTATCTATTTTATAACTGATGCATTCACGGAATTCTTCCATATCAAATAATCTAATGCCCATATTTTCTTTTTTGATTTGAGTAATTATTTTTTTAGTTAAATTTAGTACCACTGAACCGATTAATCCAATAGAAATTTTGTGTTTTATAACTAATTTAGAGATATTTTCAACAACTAAATTAACATCATATTTTTTAATTTTAACTATTTTAACGTTATCTAAAATTTTAAAATCTTGGTTAATTACATTAATTTTACAATTTGAATTTCCAATATCAACAACTAAATATTTTATTTGCTTCATACTTTTATTTCACTTGCTATTTTTGATGCTAATTCTTCTTTAGTTAAATTATCGAATTCAATGTTATTATTTTTGGTTAAAATAAATCCTGAAGTTAAAGATGATTTTAATGCTTCCTTAGAATTTAATATTAACATATCAAGGTTTTTGCCATTTAATTTTTTTAGTCCATTTTCAAGGTTCTTGCTACTTTCAAGAGCAAATCCAATTTTGATTTTTTCTGGATAAGTTTCTGAAACTCATTTAAGTACATCAACTCCTATTTTATAAGTGAAATTAATTGTTGTATCTTTTTTAATTTTTCCATCAAACTTATCAAAAATTAAATCACTAACTGCAGCTACCGATAAGTAAATATCTTGAGATACAATATTTTCTTTTACGGCATTGAAATACTGTTCAACAGTAGAAACATTGATAATTTTAATATCATTATTTATATATTTGTTCAATTCAGGTAAATTTGCATTTATTACTGTTAAATCGAAAAAATATTTTAATTCATTAATTAATGATAATCCCATTTTTCCTGATGAACGTACCGAAACGGTTCTTACATCATCTAATTTAACTTCTGTGTAACCTAAAGTAATTAATAATTTTTTAATTGGTTTTTTAATAACGAAGTTAAATAAATCGTTTACTTCAACAACTCTTCCATAACCTTCGTCACCACAGTACAATTTGCCATACTCAGGTCCAACAAATGTTACACCTAAATTTTTTAATGCATTAATATTTGATTGTAATATTTCATTATCAAACATTCTAAAATTCATCGCTGGACAAATAATTGTTTTATTAAAGAATCCTAGTGATAAAATCGACATTACAAAATTATCAGTTATTCCATTAGCTAATTTATTTATAGTATTAAAAGTAGCTGGATAAACAATAATTTTATCAGCTCATTTTGCTAGTTGAATGTGTTTAGTAGTTAATTCAGAGTAACTGTCATCATCAACATAATTTTCATTTAATTCAACTAAATTCATCTTCAGTGCATTATTAGTTAAGCAATATTTAACTTCATGACCATTCTGACTAAAGATTTTTATTAATTCATTTGTCTTTTTTAAGGCAATACTTGCGCTAGACAAAATTAAAATTTTCACTATTTGCTCCCAAAAATTCTATCACCTGCATCACCAAGACCTGGTTCAATATATTTATGATCATTTAACTTTTCATCAAGTGAAGCTAAGTAAATCATAAAATCTTTACCAAATTTTTTCTCAATATGTTCAACACCTTCTTTTACACCAACTAAACAAACCAATTTAATATTTGTAAAACCATCTTTTTGAAGTCTTTCGATTGAATCTGCAGCACTACCACCTGTAGCAAGCATAGGATCAACAACAAAAATTTGACTATCTTTTGCAACTTCAGGCATTTTATAGTAATACTCTTTAGCTTGAAAAGTTTTTTCATCTCTATAAAGACCGATGTGCCCAACTCTAGCTTCAGGAACTAATTCAAGAAGACCTTCAACCATACCTAATCCTGCTCTTAAAATAGGTACTATAACAATTTCTTTATCATAAGTAAATCCATTGTATTCTTTTTCTAGTGGAGTTGTGATTACTTTAGTTTTGGTCTTGTAATCTCTTAAGATTTCATAAACCATAAGCATTGCAATTTCATTTAAATTTCTTCTAAAACGAGAGTGATTTGCATTTTTATCTCTCATATTTGTTAATTTAATTTTGATCAATGGGTGTTCTAAAACTTTTAACATATTTTCTCCTTATTTATACACAAAAACAAGATTAAGAACTGTAGTTAGAATAATTAATAAAACTACAACTGATAAAATTCCGAAAACTCAAAGATGTAAATAATGATCATTTTTTAGTTTGTCATATGCTCTTTTATTTTTTTCTAAATCTTGATCTTTTATTTTCCCTGTTTTTAATTCATTTATTAGTTTTTCAAGTTTATTCAAATATTCTTTGTTTTTTGATTTTCTTAAATTTGTTTTTTGTATTCTATTTTGTACTTTATTATATTCCTTTTCTACAATTGAGATAAATAAGATTCTAAATTGAGAATAACTTATCATTTTTTCATTCTTTTTATTCATTACCAACCTCAATCTGACTTAGCAAATAAATCGCTGCTGTTTCAGCACGTAAAATTCTCTTTCCTAGAGAAACACATTGAAATCCTTTACCGATTGCTTTTTCTACTTCAGTATCACTAAAACCACCTTCTGGTCCAATCAAAAATAAAACATCTTTATTTATTTTTTGTTCAATAAAAGAATTATCAACTTTTTCATGAGCAATAATTTTAATTTTTGCATCTTCGTTTATAATTTCGTCAAAAGTTCTTAGTTTACTTAATTTAATACTTATGTTTCTATATGACTGTTGGGCAGCATTAAACATTATTTCATTGAATCGATCAATCTTTTTATTAAATTTAAATTTAGCTATTTCGCTATTAGTATGAGTCGAAATAAAGGGAATAATTTCAGTTGCACCAAGTTCAACAGCTTTTTCTATTAACCATTCAAAGCGTTCTAATTTTATAAGTGAAACTCCTAACTTTACTTTAAAGTTAAATTCATGGTTTTCATTAATTTCTTCTTTTATTTCAGCAATATTTCCATTTAAACCACTTAAATAAAATTTACCTTCATAAACTCCGATAATTTCTTTGTTTTCTAGCCTTAAAACCTTAAAATGTTTTAATGTTTTTTCATCAAAATACAACTTATTTCCTTGTTTTTCAACAGCAAAAAATCTATTCATAAAATAATTATAAACTAATATTAAAGTAGATTAAAAAAGTTGACAAATTAATAAACTAGAACAACGAAAGTTGACAAATAAATGTCAACTTTTTGTGTTCTAGTTTAAAAGAACTTTTATGAAAAGAATTTCACTTTTTATTCCATATAATTCGCTTACTTGAAACTAAAAAATAGTAAATTTTAGTTAATTGAGAATGTGGTATTAACCATATATATCTTGGAAAATTATTTAATTATTCTAATTTTTCAATAAAATCCTTCCTGATTTACTTCAATACACATTAACTTCCTTAGGATAAAATACTACTAAGAGAAGTGTTTTATCTTCGATATTTAAAAAAAACGTGATGATCGACCATCATCACATTCAATTTTTTTACTAATAAACATTAGCATTTTGACTAATTTTGTTCCTTCATTCTTTGTATTTCTTGAATTTTAGGATCTATTTTATTTCAATAATCATAATAAAGAGGTCATACATTAGTAACTATTTCTAGGAAATCTTTTTCACTTTCTAAATATGATTTCATTTTTGTGATCATGATATTCATTTCATTTTTAACTTCATTATATTCAAAATCATCACCAAGACCTAAAAGAATAGATTGTAATTCATTTAATTTAACATTACCATCTCTTATCACGCTTTCTTTAGCTAACGCGAAAATACGTTGTCAAGCTTTTATTAAATCACTTTCCATTTGTTCAAGTTTTTTAACATCACTTTCATTTTCATAACCATTTGAAATGCTTTTTATGGTTTGACTAGCTTCATTGTAAATATCCGGTGCAAAACTTGAAACATTTGAAAGTACGTCATTTCTAATTGCTCAACTTACTCTTTCTCTTTTACGTATAATATCACGAAATATTTCATTTAAATTTAATCACAATCTTTCAACATTTGATTCTTTTGCTTTAATTTCTTTCAAAGTCAATTTTTCGATTTGTTCCATTGTCAAGCTATTATCAATTGCATTTTTGTGCTCTGTTGTTCGCTCAGATCATTCAGGAGAATCGAAGATACCGTTCTTATAAATGTTAGTAAGCGATTCTAATCTTTCAAAGTATAATCTAATTGATGATGTACGATCAATGACATAATCTTCTCTTCTTCTTATATCAATATCTAAATATAAACCTAATTTAGAATTATAATAATAACTAAATTGTTCATCAGTAAAAGAATCTAGCTTGCTACCATCACCAATCCCCACTAGTCAAATATCTTCCCAATCTCTAAAGATCTCATCTCATTCTGGATCATTGTATTTACTGCGATGTTTTACATGATCTTGCACTAGCGGAATAAAATCTTTAATATTTTTAATAATTTCAAGACGCTTTCTTCTATTATCTTCATCCCTCTTATCTAGTTCAGCTTTTCTTAAAACATTTTCAATTTGTTTCATTTTTTCTTCTAGTTCACTAAATTCAAAAATATTTTTGTAATTTTCTATAATACTATCCAATGTATTTTGTAATTCTGCTTTAATTTCAGGATAATCATTATAGTTAACTACTTCTGGAATTGCTGAATCGTATTTTCTTTTCAATTCATCTTGTTTCGATTCTATTTGACTAATTTGGTTATTAACATATTCAATACTATAAGAAAAAACACCTGTTCAGTCCCTTATAGCTCAAGTCGGAATTTTTCTTGACTTCATTGTTTCTTCATCAACTAAGTTATCGAGTTTTTCGTATAAAAACTCTTTGAAGAAATCATATTTTGAATTTTCGATACTTTTAATGAAAACTTTATAATTCTCTAAAGCTTCAAGGTGCTCTTTAATAACTTTTTCCTTATATTTATTAAATTCTTGTAGTGGTTCACGTACCTTAGAAATTTGTAATTCTAAATCTGATATCTCATTTTTTAATTGATTGTTATTTAAGTTATCAATTCTTTTTTCAAGTTCATCAACATAAATATTTAATGGATTCAAAATCAAATATAAGTCATAATCTCTGATTTCAGAGAAATATATTAACTCATTTTCTTTTGCATGATTAATTTTTTCTAATAATATTTTTTTGTAATCAATATCATCAGATTCATTGCTAGTATTTTCATTTTGTTTATTCTTTTCTTCTTCAGCTTCGTTTAATGCGTTGTTAATCTCATTAAATTTAGAGTCTAATTTATTACTATCAAAAACTTTATGATAATCTTTAATGATGCTATTAAGTTTTTCTTCAAGATCATTTTTGATTGTTGGATAATTGTCATATTTGCTTAATTCATTGTCAATAACTGAATCGTAGTATTTTTTAAGTTCATCTTGTTTTGAAACAACTTGATTAAATCTTAATAAAATATCTTCTAAAAATGATGAAAGTTCTTCACTTTTTGCTTCAATTTTAGAAACTGAAAAATTTTTAATTTCCTCTGAATTAGGCATATTTGACATAAATTCGTTTAGTTCATTTATAAATTCTGATGCATTTTTATTTTCAAATAGCTCTTTCAATTCATTAGCTTGTTCTAATAATTCTAAATATTTTTGAATAGCTTTGTTCTTTAGTTCATTATATTCTCTAATTTTTTCTAAAGTCTCTTCCAATATTTTGTCTAATTCATTATTATTTTTGTCAACTTCCTGAGAATCTAATGATTCGATTTTTCCTAAAAGTTCATCTATGAAATCTTCTAAAGGTTTTAAAATAGTTTTTAACCCATCATCATTGTTGTTATTATAAATATCAATATGATTGGTTTTGGTTTCATCTAATTTTTCTTTGAATTTATCTTGTTTAGCATTAAGTTCATCTTTTAAATTATTATCTATAGCTTCTTTATTTTTATTAGCTTCTTCTAAAGCTTTTGATAAATCTTTTTGAGCTAATATTAAATCTACAAAAGTTGAATTACTTTCCGGATCCAAAAGAACGCTTTTATCCACCACAACTTTTGATAATGACTGATGAATAGATGAATATTTTTCATCACTAAATTCAGTTTTTAATATGTTTTTTATCTCATCGATAAGTTTTGATAATTTATCTTTCTCTTGATTAAAAATTTCTTTTGCAAAAGTTGTATATCTGTTTAATAATTCATTGTAATCATCTTTTTTATTTGTATTTTTATTTAGTGAATTTTCAACTTGATTAATATAGTCAAAAAAATCATTCACTTCTTTACGTTGATCACCTTCTAAAATTTTAATTTCATCTTTTATTTCAGAAAGTAATTTGGTAATTTTATCTTTATATTCTGAATTTGTATTTTTTTGAATTATTGAACACGCTGCTAATGAAGCACTTAATGTAACTACACCTGCACAACCTAGTGCTATTAATGGAATAAGTAGTTTTTTATTTTTCTTTTTCATAAATTACCTCTAATATTCAATACTAAAATTTATTATTTATATTATATTACTTCAATCCTAAATTCAAAAAAAAAAAAAAAAAAGAGCTTAAATTTTTTACCTAAATAAAGAGATATTTGAAAAAAATATAAAAAACAACACTTTATGTGTTGTCTAAGATAATTCAAGATTTCCAGTGTATAAAGCGTAATATAAACCACGGTTTTTGATTAATTCATCATGAGTTCCGATTTCGTTTATTTCACCGTCTTTAAGAACTAAAATAACGTCTGCATTTCTAACAGTGCTTAATCTGTGGGCAATAATAAAACTTGTTTTGTCTTTCATTAAATTGCTTAATGCTTTTTGAATTTCTTTTTCAGTTTTGGTATCAATATTACTTGTAGCTTCATCAAGAATTAAAATATCTGGATTACAACAAGCAACTCTAGCAATACTTAATAATTGTCTTTGACCTTGACTTAAATTTGCTCCGGCAGATTCAAGGTAAGTATCATAACCTTTGCTCATTAAGTTTATAAATGAATCAGCATTAGCAACTTTGGCTGCTTCAATAATTTCTTCAATAGTAGCATTTTCTCTACCATACGAAATATTATTTCTTACTGTGTCACTGAAAAGATAAGTATCTTGAAGTACTACTCCAATTTTTTCACGTAGATCTTTTTTATTAATATCTCTTATATTAATTCCATCGATATAAATATTTCCTGAATCAATATCGTAAAATCTATTTAATAAGTTTGTAATAGTCGTTTTACCAGCACCGGTAGGTCCAACAATAGCGATTTTTTGACCTGGTTTTACAGTTAAATTAATGTTCTTTAATATTGGTTTATTTTTGTTGTAACTAAAGTTTACATTTTCTAGAATAACACCTTTAGTTGAACATGGAATATAACTAATCACACCATTATTATTTATTTTTCAGTATTTTTTGCTTTCTGGATTATTATTTCTTTCAGTTTCAGTAACTTCAATAATATTATTGTTTTCATCTAAAATTCCGTAAACTGAAACAATTTGCCCTTCATCAATTTCATCAGGTAAATCCAAAACATTTTTAACTCTTTGGAAACCACTAAGAGCCATTAAGATCGAACCGACATTTTGTGAAATTGAACTAATTGGTTGAGTAAAGCTTCTAGCTAATTGTAAGAATGAAATAAGTGTACCGATACTTAGTGCTAATCCATAAGTATTTAATGCAGTTGAATTAACAATCATTAATGAACCAAGAAGTCCTAAAATAGCATAATTTATGTTTCCCATATTAATTGCAATAGGCATTAATATGTTACTTAAATTCTTACTAATTCTGTCATTTTCATACAATTCTTGATTTAATTTATCAAATTTTTCAAGTGATTTATGTTCATAATTAAACACTTTAACAACTCTTAATCCATCAATCATTTCGTTGATGTAAGCATTAGTATTTCCTAAACTAGTTTGAGTTCTAACAAAGTACTTACTTGAAAATTTAACAATAATTTGCATTACAAGCATGATTAATCCAACAAGGAATATTGCAACAATTGTTAATGATCAGCTTTGAATAAACATAAATACAAGCGAAACAATAACTGTAAAAATAGCTTGAACAATATCAGGAATTGATTGAATCATTGTTTTAATTAACTCAATATCATTAATGAAATATCCCATAATTTCGCCATCTTGAGTTGTGTCAAAGAATCTAACAGGTTTTTTCTGTACTGAAGTATATAATTCATCTCTTAATTTTTTAAGAGTATTATGAGTAATGTTAGCCATAATTCTTTGAGAAGCTAACATAGCAGCAAGAGTTAAAACTAAAATTGAGATATAAATAATTACATATTTATTAAATTCTGCTCAATTAAAGGCTGCGTTAGGATCAGTTGATAAAGCTTTAAGTCATGGGTCTAAAAATCAACCAACGACCACAACCCCAATAAACATTTGTGCAAGAATTAAAGTAAACGAAGAAAATAAGTTTAATAAAACTGCTAATGGATATAAAACTTTATTAGCTTTAAAAATATATTTTAATAAAGCTTTGAACATTCCTTTTTGAATCGGAGCTCTTTTTGCTGTTCTACTAGAAGAATGATGCATTATTTACCTCCATTTTGAGAATTATATAATCCAGCGTAAAACTCATTGTTTTCAAGAAGTTCTTGGTGAGTGCCAAATCCACTGATCTCACCTTTTTTCATAACAATAATTTTATCTGCAGTTTCGATTGAACTAATTCTGTGGGCAATAATAATCTTTGTAGTATTTGGTAAGTTGTTTCTTAGTGCCATTCTAATTTGTTTATCAGTTTTAGTGTCCACCGCACTAGTTGAGTCATCCATAATTAAGATTTTTGGTTTTTTAATTAAAGCTCTAGCGATGCAAAGTCTTTGTTTTTGTCCACCAGAGTAATTGTTTCCTTTTTGAGCAACACGTTGATCTAAACCTTCTTCTTTTGAGAATACAAAGTCATGTGCACTTGATATTCTAAGCACCTCCTCAATCTCATCATCAGTAACATTAGGATCGCCTCATTGCATGTTTTCTCTAAGGGTTCCGCTAAAAAGAACGTTCTTTTGTAAAACCATTGAAACATTATCCCTAAGGAATTCTAAATCATAATCTTTAACTTCAATTCCACCAATTGTTAATTTTCCTTCGGTAATATCATAAAGTCTAGGTAGAAGTTGAATTAATGAGCTTTTTCCTGAACCTGTTGATCCAACAATTCCAATTGTTTGACCTTCTTTAATTTCTAAATTAATATTTTTAAGGGTGTAATTCTCATCATTTTCATGATATTTAAGAAATACATTTTCATATTTAATATCAAAGTTTTTTAACTCTTTAATAGGGCTTGCGACATTTTGAATGGTACTTTCTTCAGAAAGAACTTCAGCAATACGAGCAGCTCCAGCTCTAGCAAAAATGATTGAAGCTGCAACCATAACAATCATCATTAATGAAATCATAACTTGTCATAAGTATGAAACAAAAGATGTAAGAATACCGATTGTTAAATCGCCACTGCCGTGAGTTGAAACAATATTTTGTGTTGTTAAATAAGAAATTAATAATGATGAGAGGAAAATTAATCCTAAAAATGTAAATTGACCTCATGCAATGGTTTTGTCATTTCTCATCAAAATATCTCTTAATTTTAATGTAAATTTTTCAAAATTAGTAAATTCATGTTTTTCTTTATTGAATGATTTAATAGTTTTGATAGCACTTAAGTTTTCCTGAACTTTACTGTTAAATTGATCCATTACTTCTAATGATTTTTTGAATTTTGGATATACAATTCAGAAAATAACAGTAAATACTGTTCCCATTATTACAAGAGCAACTAGTAAAATTCAAGCTAATTTTGTACTGTTAATAAATCCTAAAATAACTGCACCAATAAGCATAATTGGACCACGAACCATAGTACGAATTATGTTCATATAAGCCATTCTTATATTAGTAATATCATTTGTTAACCTAATAATTAAGCTTCCTGTGCTAAATTTGTCTATATTTCCAAATGAAAAGTTTTGAATTTTTTGGAATAATTCATATCTTAAATCTCTAGCCAACATTCCTGAAGCTTTGGAAGCGAAAACTCCTGAAATTGCACCACAAATTAAAGACAGAATTGCGAAGAGAAATATCAATCCACTTCATTTATAAATTTCAAGTTGATTTTGAGATTGAATTCCTTGATCGATTAAGTTAGCCATAAAGGTAGGAATCAAAATTTGGCAAATAACTTCTATAGTAATAAAAACAATAGAAATGGTAGATTCAAGCCAAGTACGTTTAGCAATTTGTCTTATTGTCATTTTTCTCCTTTATTTATATTTTTTCTTTCTATTCATTAAGTAATCTTCGATAATGCTTGAAATATAAAAACTCAACAATGAAATAACAATAATTGGTATTAGCATAACAATTCTCAAAGTACTTTTAAGTTCATTAAAACCTAAAATAAAGAAAAAAGCTGCCAACAATGAGCCAACTATCCCAAAACTGTCACTTTTGATTTTATTAAATCAAAGCAGAACCACTCATATAATTAAAACACAAATTATATTGGTGGTTAAAGCAATTCAGAGAAATTTCTGTGGAAATACTCTCAATTTAAAGTCGTCAGTTCCGATAATTCAGAATGTTATTGCAGGCAAAACTATGCAGATTGTTATAAATATATATTGGTTTAATTGTTTACTTTTTTCAGTTATTTTATTCATAATTTGCTTTTAATTTAGTAATTAATAAAACAAATTCATCAATCGAAACTGTTTTAGTTTCAGTTTTACCATATTCTCTATAAGAAATGGTTCTGTTTTTTTGTTCTTCATCACCTAAGATTAATTGAAATTTAGATTTAGACATTTGAGCTTCTCTCATTTTTTTAGAAATTCTTTCCTCACGATCATCAATTTTTACTCTAAATTCAAGATTGAATAATAAATCTCTAATTTCCTTAGCGTAATCTAAATTAACTTTTTCATTTACAGGAAGAATTGTAATTTGTTTTGGAGCAAGTCAAAATGGTAAATTACCTTTAGTTTGTTCAAGCATTGTAGCTACGAATCTTTCATATGTACCAATTAATCCACGGTGTAACATAACAGGTCTTTCATTTTCGTTATTTTTATTAATGAAACTTAAATCAAATTTTTCAGGGAGTAAAAAGTCTAATTGTAAAGTTGAAATTGTAACTTCATGTCCTAAAGCAGTAAAAATTTGAATATCCATTTTAGGTCCATAGAAAGCTGCTTCACCTATTTTTTCTTCGTATTCAACACCTAGTTCATTCAATACTTCACGAAGTTGGTTTTCAGAAGAGTTTCACATGTGATCATCATCATAGTATTTTTCTTTATTGTTTTTATCTCTTAAACTAAGTGAAATATAACTAATATTAAGTTTAAAAAGTTCTAATGTTTCTTTAATTTGTGAGTACATTAATTTGAACTCATCTTTAATTTGATCTTTTCTTAAAAATAAGTGTCCTTCAGTTAAAAGCATTCCTCTAACACGTTCAAGTCCAGTTAATGCTCCAGATTTTTCATAACGATATAACTGAGATTGTTCACTATATCTTATAGGCAAATCACGGTATGAACGTTTTTCCATGTTATAACAAATAATGTGGTGTGGACAAGTCATTGGTCGTGGAATAAGTCTTTCATTTTCAACAACCATTGCACTAAACATATCATCTTTATAGTGGGCTAAATGTCCTGAACGTCTGTAAAGTTCTTCTTCACCAAAATGTGGAGTTAACACTTCAGTAAATCCGTATTTACGATCCATTTTTAAAATTAAATTTCTAATTTCATTGTGGATGTGCATTCCATCTTCAAGTCAGAATGGAAGACCTTGTCCACCAAGACGATTGAATGCAAAAAGTTTTAACTCTTTACCAATTTTTCTATGATCTCTTTCTTTTCTATCTTTAAGGATTTCTAAGTATTGATTCAATTCATCACTTGACTCTCAAGAAGTACCATAAATTCTGGTTAATTGAATATTATCTGAATTTCCTCTTCAGTATGCACCAGCAAGAGAAAGAAGTTTGAAGTGTTTAATTTTTTTGGTATCTTCCACATGGTTTCCAGCACAAAGATCAACAAAAACTGTTTCGTTATTAAGTGGATCAACTAAAGCATAAAAAGTAATATCAGCACCTTTAGCTTTAAGTTCTTCATAAAGTTCTTTTTTGTATGGTTTGTTTTCAAAACTGTATTCATTAATACTTACTTGCTTCATAACTAAGTTTCTTGAAGCTAATTTTTTCATTAATTTTTCAATTTTGTTTAATTCGGTATCACTGATTGGATTTTCAAATTCAAAGTCGTAGTAAAATCCTTCATCTGTAGCAGGTCCAAAACCAAGTTTAACGTTTGGATATAATTTTTCTACTGCAGCACCAAGCAAGTGGCTTGTTGTATGGTTTAATTGCTTATTTGCTTTCATTGTAACCTCTTTTATTATTTAAATCCCATATTTTTCATTAATTTGTTTAAGTTTACTGAAGCTACGGCTCTAGCTTTTTGCGCACCTTGTTCAGTAATTTGGTCTACTTTTTCTAGAGCAAGTTTATATTTAGTTTGGATATCAGTTAACAAATCAAACACTAATTGTCCAACTTCTTCTTTTAATTCTTTGTAATTTTTGTCTAAAAAGTGTTTTTCACTTTCTTCAAGAGATACCTTTTTAAGAGCAGCATAAATATTTAATAAGTTAAGCACACCTTGTTTTTCTTCGCTAATGTAAATTTTATTTTCGCTGTCTGTTACCGCTTTAAGAATTTTGTTATAAGCCTCTTTAGGATCATCAAATAAATAAATAGTTGATTTACTTCCTTTTTCACTTTTAGACATTTTTTGAGTGGGATCACTTAAAGATTTAATTCTAGCTCCAACTTCAGGTATAAATGATTTAGGAGTTTTAAAGTTTAATTTATAACGTTTATTAATTCTTTTAATTAATGTCCGTGTAAGTTCAAGATGTTGAGTTTGGTCTTCACCCACTGGAACAGCATCAGCATCATAAAGAATGATATCACCAGCCATTAAAGTAGGATACATCAATAAACCAGTAGGTATTTTTTCAGTTCCATTAGCTTGTTTAACCATTTTTTGTGATTTATCTTTGAATTGAGTCATTCTTTCTAATTCACCTATTGCTGTTTCACAAGTTAATAATCATTGCATCATTCCATGTTCCATAACTTCAGATTGATAAAAGATATTCACTTTATTTAAATCAAGTCCACATGCTAAATAAAGTGCAACGACATCTTTTCTATTTTTCATTAAATCATTTGGTTTGATATCACCAGTAGTTAAAGCGTGTAAATCTGCTACAAAAAAGTAACATTCATCAAATTTATCTTGTAAATTAAGAAAAGGAACTAAAGCACCTATATAATTTCCTAGTGTTAAATCACCTGTAGGTTTAATTCCTGTTACAAGAACTTTTTTCTTGTTTATGTCCATAAAATCTCCTATATTTTATATATGTTTATATTTTATTACTTTTAGTAATTTTTCATAGTCTTTAGCACTTTATTAATATTATTAATAAATGGATTTTTTGTTTAATATTTGTATTAAATAATTTTGATGAAAATAAAAAATCATGTGTAGTTTTTATACATGAAGTTTGCAATTGATTATTAATATGGGTCTTTATTGTTGTATTCTTCATATAATGGGAATTATCATAATTATAGTCACTTTCTTTTTAAGTAGATAAAACAAAAAATTACAATTCCTCATCACTTTTAACTTTTAATTAAATAGTTATAACCCATTAAATTTAACTATGCTATATTCATATTTATTAAATATTTCTATTTTCATGCTTATTGTAATATAATTACTTTGTTACTAAAATATTCTCTAAAAAAATTCTAAATAAAAAAGATAAAATTTCTTTGGAATAAAAAAAATTGGTATATAATAGTAAAGCAACAAAGCAAAAGCCCAGGTGGCGGAATAGGTAGACGCAAGGGACTTAAAATCCCTCGGTAGCAATACTGTGCTGGTTCAAGTCCAGTTCTGGGCACCAATTATCTGCGCTCTTAGCTCAGAAGGTAGAGCAAATGGCTTTTAACCATTGGGTCGGAGGTTCGAATCCTCTAGAGCGTACCAGTTCAATGAAAGTTGACCAAAACACCTTAGTTGGTGTTTTTTTAATTAAATTTAAGGATAAATAAAAATGCCAAACTGGCATTTAATTATAGGTTTTGTAAGTTTTCATAAAGTTTATTTAATTCTGATATTGTTTGGTTAATTGATGATTTCTGAGCATCTGTAAATTCTTCTACATTCTCAAAGGCAGTTAATTTTGAGTTTTTAAGTTCAATACTACTTTTAATATCTAATACTTTTTTAACAATTTCTGATGTAGCAACTTCATTTTTATATGTAGGTTTTTCCTTATTTAATGCAGCATCAATAATTTTTTTAGCTTTTGAAGATTCAACGGTATCAAAACTTACAATACTTTTAATTTTAGTTCTTAATTCAGAAAATTCTTGAAGGTTTGCAATAAGAGCTGCCATTCTTGCAGTTTCATCTTTTACTTTTTGAATTGTGATAGCATTATCTTTGTTTTCTAATCAATCTTTAGAATTTTTAACTACATTAATTGATTTGATTTGGTACATTTCATCATATAAAGCATTTGCATCTAATGCTTTTTGATAAACATTTTCTAATTTTTCTTTCTCAACATTGTAAAGTGGATCAATTTCTTTTGAAAGTTCTTCGAATACACTTTGTAATTTGTCATTATTTGTTTTAAGTTTTTTTGGATCAGTTGTAGTAGTTAAAAGATTACTATATTCATTTAATAAGGAATCTCTTCTACTTTTGTGTTCTTCAGTATCATCTAATTTATTAATTAAATCTCTCAACCCATCACGTCTAACTTGATTAATTTTAAAATTCTTTGCATATGCTCTTTTAAGTGATTCTTTTTCAATCATTTTTTGAGTCACGATACATGAACCAACTGTAACGGCTGAACCAGCAAGTAATAAACCTATAATAAGTTTTAGAGATTTTTTGTTTGTTTTACTCATATTTCATCCTTTTTAACAATAATATTTCTTATAAATTATATACTAGTTTTAGCAAAAGACTAATTTAACATTTAATTAATAGTCAAAATTATGAAAAAACAATTAATAATAAATGTTTGAGGAATTTTTTAGTTCTTCTACTCTTTTGTTGTGTAGAAATTTAATAAATTTGAATAATAAAATAGATAAAATAGGTAACACTATTACTTCAACTAAAACATTTATTCATATTAAGCTAATTCAAACAATAAAATTCTGAATAAAATCAATTTTCACTATTGAATGATGAATAAATAACATTCCAGTTACTAATATGCTATTAGATAAAACGGTTACAAAAGTATTAATGAAAATGGAAATAACATTAACTTTTTTTCTAAAAGCTAAATAAATAAAATAACTGACTAAACCCAATAAAAACCTAGGTATAATAGCAATATCAGCAAAGATGAATAATGCTTTTCCATATACTAAAGCACTTATAAAAGAACCGATTCCAACAAATAAAGCACTAAAAAGAGATCCTCTTAAACCAAGATGAAAAGTCGCAATTACTATAATAATGGTAAGTAAATTAATACTTACACTAAAGACTTGAATAAGACCCAAGAAAGGTACAAGAGAAAGAATTAGTATCAAAGCAAAGTAAATAGCCAAATAAGCGATGTCTTTAATTGTTGTTTTTTTCATAATCTAATAATAGTTCTATTTCCCTTTCGTTTAATTCTTTATATTCACCAGTTTTAATTTTTAAGTTGTATAAATTTAGTTTGTTAAAACTAATTCTTTCTAATTGTTTTACTTCATTTTCGATCGCTTTAAACATTTTTTTAATTTGGTGAAATTTTCCTTCTCTGATACTTAAAAGAGTTTGAAAATCACTTAATTTTTTCACTTTTGCTTCTAAAGTTGTAAACTCTTCGTTTATTTTTATTCCATTTTTTAACTTATCAATATCTGTTTGACTTAATTGTTTTAAGTGAGTTACTAGATAAGTTTTTCAAGCATGTTTTTTAGGTGATAATAATTCATGAATTTTACTAGTTTGGTTAGTAAAAATCAACAATCCAGTAGTATCAACATCAAGTCTGCCTATAATTTCACATTTGTGATATTTTTTATCAATTAAATTATAAACAGATTGATAATTGAACTCATCAGAATGTGAACTTACAAAATCTTTTGGTTTGTTTAATGCTAAATACACAAATTCCTTATATTCAAGTTTATTATCATCACAATAAACTGAATCATTTTTTTCATCAATATCAATATTTTTATTAACTAATAAACCGTTGACTTTAATGACCTTTTTTGTTATTAATTTTTTTGATTCACTTCTACTTAAATCTAAAACCTTACTTAAATACTTATCTAAACGCATAATTATTTTTATATTATACTTCAAAATAAAGAGAAAAAGAAAAATCAGAAATTCTGATTAATCTATATTACGATAAGGCTGTTCAACATTAAAGGTAAGGATGTTTAGCTCATCAAATTTCTTTTTTAGTTGGGCTGAAACATCTCAAACAAAAACATGTTCATCTAAATGTGGTACTTCAAGAATTGGCGCATTAATTTGTTGAAAATTTATTCAGTCACTTCAACGAAAATCACTTGAAACAATTAAATCTGCACCTTTTTTGGTTCATTCATTAATATCACCAACAAAACCACTTCCGCTCATTAAAATAATTTTAGTAATATTTTCATTTAATTGTGCATCAGTTAAGTTGGTTCTAAAACTATTAATTTTAATTTTATCTTTTAGTAATTTAATAAATTGATTTGGTGTTGTTTTGTAATTTAATACGCATGGATAACCACTGTTTTGAAAATATGAATAATTTTCTATTCCCATAAATCTAGCTATTTGATAACTTGTTCCATGAATATGATTATCATAATTAGTATGGAATGAAATAGTGTTAATTCTATGTTGTTTAATTTTTTTTATTAAACTCATTTTATATGGAGCTTTAATTTTTTCCATTTCCATTGTTTTTTCAAATAAAAATGGGTGGTGAGTTAAGATGACATTACAATTATTTTCAATTGCATAATCGACCACTTGGTCGGTGATATCAATAGCTAAAACTACTCCGGTTAGTTTTTCACTTAAATTAAATTTAAATGAGAAGCCAGTTGGATCTCAAACTTCCTTAAGACTTAAGGGGTATTTATTAAATAAAAACTCAGTTAGTTGTTTAATTTTCATAATTAGTTTTTAAGGAAATCTTTAATGAGTTGTTTTCCATTTTTTGATGAGTTTTTAAGTCTTCTGAGAATTCTATTTTCGATTTGACGAATTCTCTCCTTAGATACTCCACCACGTTCTTTTGCTAATTCTTCGAAAGAATGAACTCTATATCTATTACCATTTTCATCATATCCAACACCATAACGTTTGCAAATTAATTCTTTATCATTTTTATCAAGATTATTTTCTATTAGATCAAGCAATAATTCACTAAGTTGTTCTTGTGAAGCATAGTCAACAGGATTTGGAATACTTTCATCTTTAACAAAATCACTAAAAGATGAATCATTTTCTTTACCAATTTGTTTATCTAAAGAAATTGGATCGATATTGATTTTTCTGATATATCTAACTTTTTCAGCTGTATAAGCATTACCGAATTTTGCAGCGATTTCTTCATCAAGTGGTTCACGTCCAAGTTCTTGTTGTAATTCACGTTCAATTTTAGTAATTTTATTAATTGTTTCAACCATGTGAACAGGAACACGAATTGTTCTGGCTTGATCAGCTACTGCACGAGTAATTGCTTGACGAATTCATCAAGTTGCATAAGTTGAGAACTTGAATCCTTTGTCAACATTGTATTTTTGCGCCGCTTTTAGAATTCCAGCATTACCTTCACTAATTAAGTCGATGAATGACAACCCTCTATTTTTGTATTTCTTAGCATTATTGATAACAAGACGTAAATTACGTTTGATAAGTTTATCTCTAGCTCTTTTACCTCTGAAACCACCAAGGTTCATTGTTTTAGCTAATTCAACTTCTTCATCAGCACTAAGAAGTTCACCATATTTACCAATTCATCTCATGTATCACTTAACAATATCGTTAGTTTCAGTAAGTTTATTATTAAGTGATTTTCCTCTAATTAAGTCGTCCTGATTAACATCAAAATCAGCGTCATTATATATGTCCAAATCAAGGTTATCTAAACTAAGATCTTCATCGTCATAGTTTTCATGATCCTTAAGTTCTACCTCTTCTTCATCTTCTTTTTCATCTTCGTCAGATTCATTAGAATCATTTAATAAGTCATCTTCATTAAGATCATCTAAGTTTAATAAATCATCTAATTCATCATATTCACCATCAAAATCATCATCATAATCGTCATCATCGAATTCTTCACCCAATGAATCAAAATCCATTTCATCTTCATTCTTTTCTGAAGAATTATCTGAATCCAAGTCATCAAATTCAGTTATTTCAGTTTTTTTAGCTTTCTTTTTTGATGATTTTTTACTTGAAGAAGAAATTGAATTATTAATTTCATCAAAATCTGAATCAGATATATCATTTAGATCACCATCGTCAACTTTATCTTCAATCAAATTAGCTTCATAAAGTTCTTCAAGCAACTCTTCAATAGAATCTTCATCATCTATACTTAAATTCTTTTTATCCAAAAATTCAAAAACATCTTCTTGACTAAGTGTTTTTTTCTTTTTGGATTTCATGTAAGCTTCTAGCATGTCAATTAAATCTTTATATTTAAATTCCATATTTTCCTCTTATTCTTTTTTCTTACCTTTTTTAACTTCCATATTCTTTATTAATATATCTTTTTTAAACTCTGGAATTTCAGCAGAGATATATTTATGAACTAAAAATTGGTCAGAGTTAATATTATCGTAAGTGTTTTTAATGAAATTTCTAAACTCTTCTAGATTTTGAAATTCATTAACCCTTTTATCTATGTCAATTATTAAATTATTGAGAATATTTTTGGAAATATCCTCTGAATTAATATGACTTATTATAAAATCATAAAATTTACTATAAATCAAATGCAAAATCTTCTCTTTTTGTATTTCAGAAATTTCACCATTACTTCTTTTATACTCCTTGCAATACTCAATGAATAATTCATACGATATTGAATCTTTAAGAAATCTTGCATATTCATTAATTATTTTCATTCCTTTTTCCCATATGTATTTTTCAGTACTTGGATTTTTTAAAAATGAAATTAATAAGATATTTAATGGATCAGAAGAAAGATGATTTTTGATTTTAGCTTTATTAAATCTTTTAACTTGAGTTTTATTATTAAAATTGTAGTTATTATTTTGTTTGTAAGTTTGATTAAAAATTTTTGAATTGTCAATCAATTTTTCATCATTATTTAATTCATAAAATTCATCACTTTGTTCATTTTTTTTAACTTCAAATTCATAATTGAACTTGTTATGAATTTTATTTCTGAAATAATTAATAATTTCATCATCACAATAAACTAAATAATTTTTAAATTCTTCTACAAAATTTTTAATGTTAAGTAAAGTTATACTTTTCGGTTCATCTAAATTAAAACGCTTGATTAATAAATTATAAACATGCTCAATACCTGTAATTTTATTATTCAATATTCCAAGCAAAGCATTAGAACCATTTCTTACTAAAATTTCATCAGGATCTAAATCAAAGGGATTATTAATCACAAAAACTTCGAATTTATTTTTTAGTAAGAAATATACTGAATGGAGTGTAGCATTAACTCCTGCTGTGTCATTATCTAGAAAAATATTAATTCTTAAATTCCTTAGTAAATTTAAATGCTGTTTAGTTAGTGCGGTTCCCATTAATGCGACAGCATTTTTATAATTCACTTTAAGTAGAGCTATAACGTCAAAAAATCCTTCACAAAGATAGATTTCTTTTTTAATTCTAGCTTCTTCTTTAGCACGATCAAAATTGTATAAAACACTTGATTTATTAAAAATAATAGTCTCAGGTGAATTAATATATTTTGGAGAATTTTTATCGTTGTATAACAATCTGCCACTAAAAGCGATTGTGTTGCCATGTTCGTCGTGAATCGGAAAAATAAGTCTATTTCTGAAATATTCATTTAGATTTTCATTTTTTAAACCAGCTCGATTTAATTTTGTATCAGCATAATTAAATTGACTAATCAGTCTAGCAATCCCATCTTCAGGAGCATAACCAATTCTTAAATAGCGAGCTAATTCAAGTGAAATATTTCTAGATTCAAGATACTTTTTAGCGTTATTATTCGCAAGCAAATTAACATGAAAAAAACTTTCTGCATTACTTAAAATATCTAAAAGTTCTTTTTGTTCATCACTAATTTGGTTTAAATAATCAAGGGAATGATCTTTTATATTTAATTCAATTCCTTGCTCACTAGCTAATATTTTGATAGCTTCAGTAAAACTCAGTGACTTGATTTTCATCAAAAAAGTTAAAGCATTACCACTAACCCCACAACTAAAGCACTTAAAAATTTTTTTATCTGGAGATACACTCATACTAGGATTTGAATCACCATGAAATGGACAAAGACCAACATAATCCTTACCCTTTTTCTGTAAATTAACAAAATTTGAAATAGTAGATACTATATCAGCATTATTAATTATTTGATTAAAATCACTCATCTAACTCCAATTAATTAAATATATTTATGTAAATCTTCAATATTTATTCTGATTTGTTCCATTGTGTCTCTATTTCTTAAAGTTACACAATTATCTTCTAAAGTATCATAATCAACAGTTAAACAGTAATATGTACCAATAGAATCTTGTCTACGATATCTTTTACCAATTGAACCAGCTTCGTCATAAGTTACAGAAACATTTAAGTCTATTAATTTTTCATAAATTTCTGTAGCCTTATCTGAAAGTTTCTTAACAAGTGGTAAAACAGCAAATTTATATGGTGCAATTTCTTTAGCTAATTTTAAAACTATTCTACTGTCGTTTTCAAGTTTTTCTTCAACATATGAATCGATAATAATAGCAAGCATTAATCTGTCTAATCCAATGCTTGGTTCGATAACATAAGGAACAAATTTTTGATTTGTTACTGGATCAAGATATTCTAAACTTTCACCTGTAGCGTTCATATGACTAGATAAGTCATAATTAGTTCTATTAGCAATTCCTAATAACTCACCTCATCCAAATGGGAAAGTAAATTCAATGTCACTTGTTGCCGTTGAATAATGTGAAAGTTCATCTTTTTCATGTGGTCTGATTCTTAAACTTTCTTTTCTAATTCCAAGTTTTTGGGCAAATTCATAACATTTGTTTACATAGTAATTAAATGTTTCATTTGCTTGTTCGGGCGAACAAAACACTTCTAATTCCATTTGTTCAAATTCTCTAGTTCTGAAAATAAAGTTTCCTGGAGTAACTTCATTTCTAAAACTTTTTCCAACTTGTCCAACACCCATAGGTAATTTACTTCTTGTAGTTCTTTGAACATTTTTAAAATTAACAAAAATACCTTGAGCTGTTTCTGGTCTTAGATAAACTTTAGATTTAGAATCCTCAGTAACACCTTGCTTAGTTTCAAACATTAAATTAAAAGTTCTAATATCACTTCAATTTGTTTCACTTCCTTCGTATTTTTTTATGTTTTCTACTAAAAAGTTCTTCATTTGTTCAAAACTCATAATTTCAGCATTTATAGTTGGATCAAATTCTTCAATTAATTTATCCGCACGATATCTTTTACCATTTACTTTATTTTCAATTAATGGGTCGTTAAAATTACTTACATGTCCACTAACTACTCAAACTTGTGGGTTCATTAAAATTTTTGAATCAATTAAGTAATTTTGTTTCTCTTTGAAGATGAATTCTTTCTTTCAAGAATTTTCAATATTATCTTTCAAAAGCGAACCTAATGGTCCATAATCTCAAGTATTTGAAAGTCCTCCATAAATTTCACTTCCTTGGTAAACAAAACCTGAATTTTTTAAATGATTTACAATTTCTTGCATATTTTTCTTATTATTTAACATATACATTATATTTTACTACAAACATGTTTTAAAATAAGGAAAGAGATACTGTTTTTACGATGACTTGAGATGTTATTTTGCACACTTTTTTGGAATTTTACACATAATAATTTATAAAAACTTAAATTTTAAATATAACTGAAAATTTTAATAATGTGAAAAATTATTTCAGTAAAATTTTCCATATTTTATTGAACTTGTGAGAATGAAAAAGTGTAAATTTATCAATATTTTTAATCAAAAATAAAACAATAATTTTTATTATGAAAATACTTTAAAAATTCAAAAAATTTGCATTGAAAATTATTTATTTTTACACCTAATTATTTTCATATTTTATAAATTCTTCAATTTTTAAATGCTATTATTAGATTATATAAATTTAAAGTCAGGAGAAGAAATGAACGATTCAAAAAAACACATTATTATATTAATTAACGGGAAAAGAAGATCGGGGAAAGGTCTTTTAACTGAATCACTTAAAAAACACTTAGCAGAAGATTTTAAAGATATTAAAGTACTTTCTTTCGCTGAACCTATTAAAACTATCACTAAGCCAATTTTAGATGAAATCGAATGAGATGGTAAAGATAAAGAAGTTGTTAGACCACTTTGAATTGCTATGGGAGAAGTTGGTAGAAATATAGATCCAGACATTTGATGTGCAAGAACTTTTAACAAAATTATTGAGAATGTTAAGGTTGCAAATGATAATGGAATTAATAGTTTATACTTAATCGATGATATGAGATTTCCTAATGAATTAGACTATTTTAAAGGTAATATCAGTAAAATAAAAAATCTTGTTAGTGATGCACAAGTTAAAATTCTATCGATTAGAATTGAAAAATTTATGGATGCAAGTAAATTTGTAGTTGGAGTTGATGACAACATAACTGAAACAAGTTTTGATAAACTAGTTAACATTTGTTTTGATTATATTGTTCCGGCAAAAATTATGGTTAACGAAAATGGTGTAGCAAATTTCGATAATGTTACAACAATGACACAAGCAATCATTGCTAACCTTTTAAAATAAGGAGAAGTTTTGAATAGAAAATATTACAACGGAAGAGAATATGTTTTAGATGAAGAAGAACAGGTAATAATTTTATCGCCTGACTTTTTTCAACAACTAAAAAATAAAAGCAACAAATTTAAGTCATACAAGAAAATTGGTGGTAGTACAGTAGCTGATGTTTTGGAGGTTACCGCTTTTAGTTCACAGTTTAGCGCTTTTTGTCATATAGCGAGATTAAAAATGGATGTACTGCAAAAAAAATATATCTATGCCGGTACAATTCTAGAACCAAAAATATTTGATGTACTTAGAACGACATTTAAAGGTTTAGATATTGAAAATTACAGTGCTAAAGATTACAATTATGACTATTTTGCAGGTAAGGATGAAGTTATTAGTGGAGTTCCTGATGGTTATATTCCATCAAAAAATATGATTTTAGAAATCAAAACTACTGGAGCGAAAAACTATGAAACTTGAAATAAAAAAAACGCTAATGGAATTTATGAAAATGTTCCAGCAAACTACCGTAAGCAAGCTCAGCTTTATTCATATTTGATGGGCGCTAACAAATATAGTATTGTGGCTGCGTTTTTAGAAGATGATAAAGGCGATTATGAAAACCCAGAAAGTGTTGATTTAAACCAAAGAAGAATTGCAAATTATACTTTTGTGGTAAATGAGTCCGAAACAAAAGACGATATAAATAAAGTTAAAGAATGATACTATTTTTACACAAATAGTATTGTTTCACCTAAGTATAACTTAATTAAAGATAAAATGCAAGTTGACTATTTACGTTGTAAAAATGAACAAGAATGAGAAGAATTACTAAACAAGTGAAAACAAGAGGGTAAAGCTGATTTGGATTTTATAGGATAAACATTTAATAAATTTAATTAGTATATAATTATTATGCAGGTATGATTTCGCTGTATACTCGTGTTATTGAACTAATGTTTAAGCGAACTGTAAGCTCGCCAATCATGGGCCATCTTAAATTAGATGGTTTTTATTTTAAAATTAATTTATGGAGGAAAATGAATTTATATATTTATCCTGATGACTCAAGAGTCTTTGATAAAGTACATAATAATTTTTATGTATGTGGAGGTATTATTTGCTTGAACAAGGAACAAAAAAATTAATTAGAAAGGATATATAAGAAAGCAGAATCTACATTAAGACAAAAAATAATATAAATAAAGATTTAGAAATTAAATCATCTAAATAGATTTGCAATAACGAAGTATTCTTGTATAGGGGTCATTAATCATTTCAACTTAAATAATTTATTAATTAAGTATTTAATAAATAAAGAATGCACAATTTCTGATAACTTAATATAGGAACTTATTTATATTGATGTTATTAATATTCCGTATTTTATTAATAAATATGGAATAGACAAACAAAAATAGATAAAGCTAGTTGAGTAATTAAAAACAAAATCAATAAATATTATTCTTAATTAGTGAATTTTGAAAATAATTCAGATTTGTTAGGAGAGATTTAGTATCTTTTTTTACATGTAGTACAAAAATTACTATCGGGGGGACTTTTTGCATTCTGGAATATAAATTTGTTCCCTAAATATAAGGACATCTACTAAAAAGTAGGAGGAATGGGAATAGGAAAATTAAGCAATTTGATACCTTTTTATATTTAAGTGTTTTTTTAGTAATGTTCTAAGTATCAATTATCGAAAATAATAATAAAACTGTCTTAGTTTATAGTTTATTGAGTGTTATTTTATTATATAAACCACAAAAATAAATGAATTGAATCGCCTAAAAACTTAACATTCACCTAAAAATACAGTATAATTAGGTGAATAAAAAAGGAGATGGGTGAATGAGAACTTATAATTATGCAAATTTAGCAAAAAGTAAGTGGGATAGTGAAACAATAAACCTTCTAGCACAAATACATGAGCATAAGGGAAAACAAGAGTTATTTTTGGTACGCAAACCCGCTCTTTTAGATAAATTAGTAGAAATTGCTAAAATTCAAAGTGTAGAAGATTCAAATAAAATAGAGGGGATTATTACTACAGCAACTAGAATAAAGCAATTAATGAACGAAAAAACAACTCCTAAAAACCGAGATGAAGAAGAGATAATTGGTTATAGAGACGTATTGAATACGATCCACGAAAGTTATGAATATATTCCAATTAGCAGTAATTATATTTTGCAACTTCACAGAGATTTGTTCAAATATGGTGAAAGAAAGATTGGAGGACGTTATAAAAATACACAAAATTCCATTGTTGAAAAAACCAAAGACGGTGATATTATTGAAAGGTTTAAACCTTTACCCCCATATGAAACACCCGTTGCTATAGAGCAAATCTGTGATGAATTAAATAAAGCTTTGGATAAAGGAGAAATTGATTCACTACTTTTGATTCCAATCTTTATTCACGATTTTTTGTGCATTCATCCATTCAATGATGGAAATGGTAGAATGAGCAGATTGTTGACTACACTCTTACTATATAGACAAGGATATGTTATTGGAAAATATATTAGCTTAGAAAGCAAAATAGAAAAAAATAAAGAAAGTTATTATGCTGCATTAGAAAAAAGTGGTATAGGTTGACATGAAAATAAGGAAAATCCAGTTCCGTTTGTAAAATATATTCTTAGAATGATATTAGCAGCTTACATAGACTTTGAAGAAAGAGTTGATTATTTAGATGAAAAACTTCCTACAATTGAACTTGTAAGAAATGCAGTTGATAGTAAATTGGGAAAATTCACAAAAAACGATATTATGGAGTTAGTTCCTAGTGTTGGTAAAAGTACAATTGAAAATATGCTTAAACAATTGATAGAAGAAGGATATATAACAAGACACGGTAAAGGAAAAGCTACATTTTATGCTAAGAAATAAAATACCTTAAATTATTAGTTATTTTAAGAGATGAAACAAGATTAGGTGAAGGCATCTACCTTTATAGTAGATGTTTTTTGATGCAAATAAGTAGAAGAATGTGAATAGGAATATTAGGGTCTGGTAAAAAATGCAGTGAGTAATTTCTCCACACATTTTTTACACCGACCTTAATTTATTTAATGTAAGATTTTAAATATATGCTTATTTCAAATAAATTAATTATCTATATATAAGTGTTTAATAATATAATTTTTTACAATTTAATACTCATTTTAACCATTAAATTACAAATATTTTTCTAATTTATGTTTATAATTTAACTATGAATGAAATTATGATAACAACAATAGTTATCTGGTCTACGATAATTCTAGTTTCATTGATAGTGGAGTTAACAACTTTTGGAATTTATAGTAGCTTGATAACTATTTCAGCAATCCCTTCATTATTTATATCTATTTTTGTAAAAGGAAGTATAGTTAGCACAATTTTAGAAATTCTTTTATTTATTGTGATTGGAACTATTTTGATAGTTTTATTCTATTTCTTTGGTAAAAAGTTTATTAAAACAAAATATCAAGGGCCAATTCTTGAATTAATTGGACATCAAACTGACTTATTAGTCGATGCTCACAGAGAACCTAAAACGGTTGAAGAATACGGAAGAGTTTATATAGGTGGAAAAACTTTTAGAACTTTACCAGTTGAAAATATTGATTTTATTAAGCAAGGAACAAAGGTTGAAGTTATAAAAATTGAAGGAAATACTTTATATATTAAACCAGTTAAAGGAGAGTAAAAATGAATCCAACATATACAGCATTATTTGTTTTAGTGATAGTTATTATTGTTTTAATTCTATTAGCATTATCACTTTCTATTAAAATCGTTCCACAAACTTCATTCTATGTTATTGAAAGATTTGGAGTTTATAAAAAAGTTTGAAATAGTGGAATTCATGTAAAAATTCCTTTCATTGACAGAGTAGCTTTAAAAGGAAACTACAAAGAAAAAGTATCTGATTATGAACCTCAAGATGTTATTACAAAAGATAACGTTTTAATTACTGTTGATACAGTAGTTTTCTATCAAATTACAGATGCTAAATTGTATACATATGGAGCCGAAAACCCTAATTTAGCTCTTGAAAAATTATCTGCAACAACACTTAGAAACTTACTTGGTGAATTAGATTTAGATCACACTCTTACTTCAAGGGAAATTGTTAATAATAAATTAACTTCTATTCTTGATGAGGCTTCTGATGCGTGAGGAATCAAAGTAAATAGAGTTGAAGTTAAGAATATTACTCCACCAAAAGATGTTCAAAAAGCTATGGAAAAACAAATGCAAGCTGAACGTGAAAAAAGAGCAAACATTCTTGAAGCTGAAGGACGTAAAGAAGCAAGTATTAAAATTGCCGAAGGTAAAAGTAAAGCTTTAATTCTTGAGGCAGAAGCTCATAAGGAAGCTAAAATCCTCAAAGCCCAAGCTGAAAGAGAAGCGATAGAGCTTATTACTTCAGCAAAAATTACACCTGAATATCTTAAATACCAGTCAATCGAAGGATTAAAAACTCTTGCAGATGGAAATGCAACAAAAATCATTATTCCACCTAATCTTGCAGACATTGCTTCAACTATGAGTGTAGCAGCTGAAATGTTTAACGATTCTAAAGTTGAAAAAGTTGAAAAATAAAAATTAGTCAGTCTTAAGACTGACTTTTTGTTATTTATTTTAAACTCTTAATTTTACTTATTTATAATTATCATAAACAGATTTAAGTTTGTTAATTCAATGGTTTAATCCACCTTTGGAGATGAATATGTTATATTCATTTTCTAATATTTCAGAAATATTTTGCAATGAAAGTTCAGGGTGCTCTAATTTTATATTGAAGAAAACTAATTGATTTTGATTAAAATAACCTTCTAAATTATTTTCAAAAATGAAATTAATCATTTTAATATGATTTATTGATGATTTAGCTACTTTAGTCAAATTTGAGAAATCGATATTATTAACTCTATTAATTGTATTTTCTAAATCACGTTCAATTTTTACATCTTGAAGAGAAAAATATGCTTTTTTTGCTTCAATAGCAAGTAAAAACTCACAAATTTTGTCAATTTTTTTTATATATGCAGTAAATTTATTGTTTCTATTTAAAATATGAAAATCAAAATCATATGAATTTAGTTTTTCAATTAAAACGTTCATATTTTTTTCGTAATAACAACTAAATTCCAAATGATAAGAAGTGCTATTTTTATTAAAACAACTTCCACTAGAAAAGAAAACACCAGCAAAATAACTTGAAGGATAATTGATTGACTCATTTTTAAAATATTTTTTATTAATTGATAATTTAGTGTTTTGGACAGTAAATTCTATTTTAATAATCTTTAGTAAATTTATTATTTTTTCTAAATATATTTTATTTCTAATTATACAAACGTACTCATCATCAATTATTTTTGCACCCGAGAATATAAATCCTTTGATGAAAGATTTAATATTTTTAGGTAATTTTTGATTATCAATTATTTCAAGTTTAATCTCTTGTGCAAAGCTGAATTCTTTTTTCATAACACATTAAATTTTATTAGATTTTGCAAAAATAAATTTTATAATTAAATTACATATTTGAAAAGAGGAACGATGTTTTTGAAATATCCTGATGGAACTTTAGAAGTAATTACTGGCCCTATGTTTGCTGGTAAAACAGAAGAATTATTAAAACGAATAAATATTCTAAGTATTGCTAAAATCAATACATTAATTATAAAACCTAGATTTGATACAAGATTTTCGTTTGACAATATTGTAAGTAGAAATGGTAAATTTGTAAAAGCTATAAATATTGAAAAACCTAGTGAAATTTTGGAACACTTTGACAAATCATTTAAATCAGTAGCAATTGACGAAGTTCACTTTTTTGATGATGAAATCATAGATGTTATAAATAAACTTACAAATAATGGTGTAAGAGTTATTGTTAGTGGTTTAGATATGGATTACATGATGAGACCATTTGGTGTTGTTCCTAAATTATTAGCTATCGCGGATGAGGTTTCAAAATTAAAATCTGTTTGCGTTGTTTGTCACTCTGCTGCTGCATTTTCTTTTAGAAAAGATAATTCAACAGAAATTAGATTACTAGGCGATAATGAATATGAAGCTCGTTGCAGACATTGCCATGTTTTAGGTACAAAAATAAAAAAAGGTAGATTATAAAACCATAGTTTTAAACTATGGTCTATTTTTTAAATTTTCTTAATAAGTTTTTAAATCATCCATTCTTAACTCCAAAAAATGTAGAAACAGAAATGAATAATAAGCTTGCAAATCCTGCAATAATACCAACTAGAATTTTTACTTTATTACCTTCAACATTTTTAGAAATTGAAGGTATTTCAGAATTGATATTTTCATCGTTTTTATTTGTTTCATCAGAAACAGCAGGTGTTTCTGGAGTATTGTTTTCTTTCGAATCTTCAGATGTTGAAGGTTGTTCTAATGAACTTTCACTGTCGGAATCATCAGAAGGTGTTTCAACATCTTTATTAGGTTCTTCTATTTCATCTTTTTGATCTTCACTATCAGGATTTATTGGTTTTTCTGGAGTATTGTTTTCTTCCGAATCTTCGGATGTTGAAGGTTGTTCTAATGAACTTTCACTGTCGGAATCATCAGAAGGTGTTTCAACATCATTATTAGGTTCTTCTATTTCATCTTTTTGATCTTCACTATCAGGATTTATTGGTTTTTCTGTAGTATTGTTTTCTTCCGAATCTTCGGATGTTGAAGGTTGTTCTAATGAACTTTCACTGTCGGAATCATCAGAAGGTGTTTCAACATCATTATTAGGCTCTTCTATTTCATCTTTTTGATCTTCACTATCAGGATTTATTGGTTTTTCTGGAGTAGATAAATCATTATTTTCTGATTCATTATTACTTTCGGGTTTTTCGACATCCCCATCATTATCAGTGTTTATATTTCCATTCGAGTTTTCAGAATTCTCTGGAATTTCAGGAATAACCGGATCAAAGGTTTCATTATTTTCAGGTATTTCTACGCCCACATTATCATCACTGCTTACATTCTCGTTCAAACTTTCTTCTTTATCTGGTTCAACAGGAATTATTGGATTGCTTGGTTCGCTAACCGCAGGTTCATTTACTGTAATACGCAAATTCAAATAAATATTATTTTTTTGTCCTTTAATTATATAAAATTGTTCACTTAGCTCAAAACCTTCTGGAATAAACTGTTTATAATCAAAATTTTCAAAATCATTCGACTTGATTTCAATAACATCACCAATTATATGTTCAATTTCTTGATTATTTTCTTCATTTGTTTCTTTGTAAATAAAATAAATATAGGTTGTTTTTTCAATTGGTTTAGCAGGTTTTAACGGAATTATAGGAATAATATTTGGAACATGAATTCTAGAATTTCTTAAATTATTTATATACATTGCCAAGTTATCGGTGTCAAAATTACTTTTAAGATATTCTATAGAATTTGTTAAGACAATTTCGTATTTCTCTTTTTCTTTTTGATTTAATTTATCATAATCTTGAGTGTTTTTAAAATCTTTATCATATTCGATTTCGTAAACTAATTCGTCAAATTTTTTCTTTACTTCTAATAATTCATTATAGATTTTATCTAATTTTTCAACATTAAGTTCTACATTAATTCGATTAACAAAATTATCCCTAAAAGTATAAGTTATATAATTTACATTGAATTCACTTAATGTTTTATTAATATTACTTATTACGTTAACCTTATTGTAAATTTCATTTCACTTACTATTCGCGGATGTTAAATTATTTATATCATCAGAGTTTAATTCTGTTTTGAATTTTTCAATCACATCAACGAATAATGTAATATTATTTTCTGTTAAATATTTATTTTTTTCTCTCTTAAATAAAATTAATTTAACATTCCCATTTAATTTCAGATGACTTTTGTTATATTTTTGGATTACGTTGTTAAAGTATTCATCATTAAAATTATTCTGGTTACTTAAAATTGAATCGATTTCTGTAATTTGTAAATTGTATTCATTTTTGATTTCATCATCAGCATCAATGTAATTGTAATCAGACAATACTTTTAAACTATTGTCCTTAATTTCTCTCAATTTATTAAGGCTATTTATGAATTTTTCGACTTTGCTTCTATAATAACTAAGTTCATTAATATCTTGGTATTCTTTTGCAACTTTAATAATATCATTACGAGTTGAATTATTTAAAATGGTTTCATTATTAACAATATTTAAAACTTGATTTAATAATTCATTGAAACGAAAATCACCATTAAGATTATTAATTGAATTATTCAACATTTTAAGTTGGTTATTGATTAAGTTAATATCAATTTCATTTACTAATAAGGATGCATTTTCTAGACTAGATTCAAACTCTTTTTTAAGAGATGGATCGGCATTTTTATAATTCCAGCTTGTTTTAATGTTATTTGTACTATTAACTTTATTTCTTAATTCTGTTATAACTTCATTAAGCGGTGTTAAAACAACATTATAGAAATTATCATACTCTAAATCATCAATTATTTCATCTTTTAAGTTAATTAATTTAACACTCAATTCAGAATTTTCATTGTAAATTGGAATGTCGTTTAATTTTTGAACTTTAATTTTTGAATTATTAATTTTATTTTCAATTAAAACTAAATCATTTATATATGAAGTATTATTTAAACTTGCTAAATATGTCCTTTTTTGCTTTTTGCTAATATTTGAAATGTTTAAAATATTTCTTGTCGATTCCAATTTTTTATCAAAATAGTCATATTTTACAAATTGACTCTCAGAACCCTTATACTGATTGATTATTTCAGTTAATTCTTCATTTGTACCAATTTCAGAAAGAGTATTAATTGAATTTACTACTAATTTAATTGATTTTTCATAATCATTTTTAGTTTCTTGATCAACATTATATGGTTCTATGATTATTTCTTCAAATTGTTTTAAACCCAAAACTTTTAATCATCTTTGTGACAATGATTTGAGTTCAATTATTAAATCTTCCATTTTTTTGGCTTTTTCAAGTAATATTTGATTTAATTTAGTTTCAGAAACACTTAATAAAAGTTCATTCTTAATTAATTCGCTAGCTTTAAATCCAGTTAAATTATAGTTATTTAACAACCCTAATTTTTGTGTATTTAAAGTATTACATTCACTAATTAATGAATTAATTTCTTCAACAGTTCTTGTTTTTTCAAGTTTAACTAAATAATCTGCTTTGATATATTTTATAATTCCATTATTTAGTCTTAAATCAGACATAACTTTTCTTTTAAATTCTTCAAATTCAAGATTTTTTTGGTAAATTGAATCTATAGTTTCATTTAAAATAGTAATTTTATTAGATATATAATCAGGATCAATAGCATTTTCCTCTAAATAACCTTCATTAAATAATTCGCTCAAGCTAGAATAATCTATTTTCAATTTATTAATTAATTCTTGGTCAACATTATTAAATCAACTTTGTTTAATCAACTCATCATATTTAACAAATACATTATCGATTTTTTCTTTTACAAGAACTAAATTTCCAATTCTTGTTCCTAAAACAGCTATATCTATGGTTAAGCTGTTTGCATATTCATTAAAAAGTTTTTGAATTAACTTTACTTGATTATTAAAAAGTTTAGAAATTTTTTCTTTGTCATATGCTGAAATGACATTTTTAAAATGATCTAATTCAGATTTAATTTTATTATTTAATATAAAACCATTAGACTCTAAATTTGAAACATTTTTATCACTTAAAGATTTATTGAAGTGATTAATTATTTCACTTTGTTTGTTTTTAAGTGAAGTAAAAATATTTGAATAATCTAGTCAATTAAAAGGGTTATTAGTTTTAAAAAATTCTTCTATATTTATTCAACTACTATTAATTTTTTTGAATATGTTAAAAAACTCTTTATTAAACTCAAATTCATTATTTAACTTTTCTAAAGTAATATTTGACTTACTAAAGTCAAAAGAATTTTGAACTATTGTATTTATATTTTTCAATATAATTTCAACATTTTGTTTGATTTGTTCTATTATTTGTTCACTAAATATATTGTTAATTAAACTTAAACTTCCATTAAATATTTCAACTTCATTCAATAAACTCGAAACTAAACTCATATCATTTAATAATTTATTTGACTCGGCTCCAATAGAGCTTACTAAATTAATATTTTCAAGGTTAGCTATTTTTCTAGTATACAAATTCTCCAATTTAGATAGATAAAGTTGTTGAATAAGTTCTCTAATTTTATTTTTAATACTTGAATCTTCAATATTATTAAGAGCATTAATGATTTTACTTTTAGTTGTTTCAATTGTTGAAATATAAGGTGGATATGGTTCGACTGTTTTCTCAGAAGTTATTACATTATACTTACGTTCAGGATAATAAATATTTCCTTGTATTAATTTATACGATTCAATCTTAATTTTTTGACCATAAACTAATTTTTCAGAATTAGGTAAGGTTATTACTTTAGAGTTATTTGGTACACTATACTTCTTTAATTTCAATACACCATCAATATATAAATCAACATAAGTATTTTGACTAAAATCAGAACTAAAATTTATTTTATTAGTGTAATCATAAGCATAATTTATATTAAAAGTTGTGTTGTTTTTTCCTAAAACACCTCTTGAAATTTCTTCATCGCTAATATAGTAATTAGATTTCACAACTCTATGAACTAGTGAATCTCCTGGGTAGTCAAAAATCAATACTCCAAGTTTATTAAAATCTTTTGCTTCGGTATTTAAATAGTTTAATACTTTTTTATTCATTGGACTTGAAGTGTCTCAGATTCTTTTGCCGGCAGCACGACTGACAAAATTCATATAAATATTATTACCATTTTTTTGCTTTTCAGCACTTTGAATAAATTCCTTTATAAATTCGAATTTTATACCTTCTTCAAAATCATAAAAATCTTGAGCAGACATTTTGTTAAATGGACTATTTCATAATGTTCCAAATCTAATATCCTCTGAAATATTATGGTGCATATGATTATAAACAAAGATTTTTCCCCTCAATTCATTTAAAGTTGGATTGAGATCTAATCTTTTTTCAGTGTTTTTGAACATATAAGGGAGATATTTTTCATTAGACAAAGTAGATTCAAAACGTTCTCTCATTTTTCTAACAAAATCTAGATTAGGATTACTTGGAGTACTTATATCTTCATCCTTAACCCTAAAGATGATAGTTTCTTTAGGATGTTGCTTCAAAAAATCAACCATAGCATCTAGAAAAGTAGATAAACTTTGACCATTAGCAAATGTTCTACCGTGTTTTATTCACATTTCATCATTAACTCTAATATCAAAAAATCTAATTCCTTGTTTTAGTTGTTGAGATCAATTTAGAGATTGAGTTTTAGCTCAAGCTTTACCAAAGAAATAAGCTGGGCCAGTACCATCAAACATACCTGAATCATGAGTTCCAGGTATACTTAAATCTCCGAGTTTTTTTCAACCTGGAACAGAAGACATTCAATCATTTAAATTCAATTTTGTTGAATTGTAATAATATGAATGAGTGTCATTTGCATCAGTGTAAGATACATTTTGTTCAACAATAACTGAAGAAGCAATTAATGGTGTTAATAAAGAAATAGGTGTTAATGCTAAAATTGATTTTTTATACTTCATATTTCTCCTTTTTTCAGAATCGTAAAAAAATTATATGATTTTTTAAAATAGTTAAAAAGTAAAATATAATAATTTGTAAATGAACAAAATTGAAGCAGAATTATGAAATGAATTTAACTCAATAATAGGTGTAGATGAAGTTGGAAGGGGATGTATTGCTGGTCCGCTTGTTGTAGCGAGTGTAATATTCCCTAAAAATTATTCTAATAGTCAAATAAATGACTCTAAAAAATTAACTAAAAGCAAACGTGAAATACTTTTTCAACAAATAATTAATGATTGTTTATATTACAAAATAATTTTTATCGATGTAGAAAAAGTTGAAGAATTAAATCCCAAACAAGCATCGATAATCGGTATGAGGGAAGTTATTAAACCTTTTTTAGGTGAAGTAGATTTAATTTTAACTGATTTTGAAAAAGTTAATTTAGCTACTAATAAAATAAAAGAAATAAATCTAGTTAAAGGTGATAGCAAATCAATTACAATTGCAGCAGCAAGTATTCTAGCGAAAGTTTCTAGAGATAATTTTATGATTGAAAACTCAAAAAAATATCCGGAATTTAATTGAGAAAGTAATTATGGTTATGGTACAAAAAGCCACATTGATGCAATTAAAAAATATGGATACACCAAAATGCATAGAAAAACTTTTGAACCTATAAAATCTATGATAAAAGAAAATATTATAACAAAATACAATTCTTAAAATTAGGGCGGCTTTTAATAATATTGGTATAATAATAACTATGATTGAATTAAAAAATGTTACTTTTGGATATAATAGCTCATTACCACCAGTGTTAAAAGATGTTTCTTTTAAAATTGAAAGCGGTCAATATGTTGCTATTTTAGGGCACAATGGTTCAGGTAAAAGTACTTTATCTAAAATTATGTCTGCTTTAATTAAACCTAACAGTGGAAGTGTTAGCGTAGATGGGATTGAATACTCACGCGAAAATAAAAAGAAAATTCGTGAAAAAGTGGGTATTATTTTTCAAAATCCTGATAGTCAGTTTATTGGTTCAACTGTTGAAGATGACATTGCTTTTGGGTTAGAAAATAATCAAATTCCAACTAGCGAAATGAGAAGTCTTGTTGAAAAATATGCAGAAAAAGTCGGAATGATCAAATTTTTAGATAGAGAACCTGAGTTTCTTAGTGGTGGTCAGAAACAAAGGGTTGCAATCGCTTCAGTTCTTGCGTTAAACCCCGAAATAATTATTTTTGACGAAGTAACATCAATGCTTGATCCTAAAGGTAAATCTATGGTTCTTCAAATTATCAAAGAACTACAAGCGACAAGAAAAAAAACTCTAATTTCAATCACTCATGATATGGATGAAGCTATTTTAGCTGATTATTGTCTTGTTTTTAGTCAAGGACAATTGATTGCGCAAGGTTCACCTAAAGAAATATTAAGTAACAATCACATTATCGAATTAGCTAAAATTGATTCACCTTTTATTTTTAAATTAAGTCAAAAACTTAATGGAGTTGAACCAACATACAATGAAAAGGAGTTAATTAATCAACTATGCAAATTAAAATTAAAGAATTAACTCACATTTTCAATAAAAAAACCCCTTTAGTTTTTAAGGCTTTAGATAATGTTTCAACAACTATTGAACAAGGTGAATATGTTGGAATTATAGGTCAAACCGGTTCTGGAAAAACTACTTTTATCGAACATCTTAATGCTTTATTACTTCCTGATGGCGGAACTATTGATTGAGTTTTTACCAATACCAAGTATGATAAAAAATTAAAAAAGGATGTTTCTTTTATTGACACAATAACAGTGCATTCCAAGACTAAATCTAGACAAGTTAAAAAATCAAAATCATTAAGAAAAAGAGTTGGTGTTGTATTTCAATTTGCTGAATATCAATTATTCAAAGATAAAATTTGCGATGATATTGCTTTTGGTCCTATCTCTTTTGGGATGTCTAAACAAGAAGCTTATAAAAAAGCTGAAGAATATCTCGAATTAGTTGGGCTTCCTAAAGAATATATGAACAGATCGCCTTTTGAACTTTCTGGTGGACAAAAAAGAAGAGTTGCAATTGCTGGAATATTAGCGATGGAACCTGATTTTCTAGTTGTGGATGAACCAACCGCTGGTTTGGATCCAGTTGGAGTCAAGGAGATTTTAGAAATTTTTACTAAATTACATCAACAAGGTAAAACAATCATAAATGTATCCCATGACATGGATAATATTTTAAGTCATTCAAAAAGATGCATTTTATTTAAGTCGGGGAAAATTATGCGTGATGACGATACTTATGAAGTTTTAAGAGATACTAAATTTTTATTAGAAAATGATATGCAACCTCCAAAATTATTTCAATTCATTGATAAATTAGATGAAGTTGGAATTAAAGTTCCTAAAGTTAAAAATCTTGAAGAACTAGTGGAATACTTGAATGGAGGTAAAAATGAATAGTCTCTTTGGTCGTTATATTCCTGGAAATTCCTTCATGCATAGAATTGACCCAAGAATAAAAATATTATTTTTAATTCTTTACTTCGTATTACTATTCATTTCAAGTTATTTAATCGATCTTATAATTTTAACTGTCCCAGTTGTTTTGGTTTTCATGATTGCTAACAAGAGAATTTGGTCAACGATTAAATTAGTAAAGTTACCCTTCATAATTTCAATATTTATTTTTGCAATCAACGTTTATTCCATTAAATACGCGGAATTCGGAACTTTTAATGAAATTACAAACACTTGAGAATTCACTAATATCATCACAAAATATCCTGATTTTAAAGTCTTAATTTGACCTGCAAAGGGTTTTGCGATTACTTATGAAACAATCACTTTATCGATTTCGTTATTTATAAGAGTTTATATAATGATTTTATTAACATCCTTATTAACCAACACAACCAAACCTGTTTTATTAACCAAAGGAATTGAAGGATTGTTATATCCATTGAAATTTATCGGTGTTAAAGTGCATATTTTCGCTATGATTATTTCAATTGCATTAAGATTTATTCCTACTTTACTTGACGAAGCTAATAGAATTATGAAAGCTCAATCAAGTCGTGGTGTAGATTTTAAAAATGGTAAGTTAAAGGAAAAAGTTGTTTCTATGACTACTTTAATTATCCCTATTTTCGTTTCTGCATTTAATAAAGCAGAAGAATTGAGTAATGCAATGGAAACCAGAGGATATGATCCTTATGCTAAAAGAACAAACTACAGAGTATTAAAAATTACTTGAATTGATTTTACAGTTTTAATGATTATTATCATTTTGCTAACATTCGTGATATTAAACAAGTTCGAAACTGTTTGAACATTACCTGAATGATACACTTTATATACACGAATTGGTTAAATCAACAATATGTTGATTTTTTTATTTTAAAAAAGAAAAAGAGCAATTATGCTCTAGATCTTAAAGTTTAATTTGCATACACTTCTTAAGTCTTTTTCACCATGTATTTGTACAAATTCTTTAACTTTTGCCTTTACTTCGTCATTAGCTCCTAAAGGAAATGTAAAATTCCATTCCTTTTCTTGTTCTTTCATATATTCTAGTAACTTATATCTTGCTATTATTGAAGCAGCAGCAACTGAAATATGAATATTTTCGGCTTTAGTGATTAATAAAACATCAGAATCCACATCTTCTAATTCAGCTCAATTATCTTTAACCATAATCTGATTATGATATTTTAATATAGATTTTGTCGTTGAGTATTTATCTATTATTATTAAATCTGGTTTAATCTTTAATTTACTTAATAGCAGATTAGTTGCCTTGATATGGGTGAAAAATTTCAATTCGTTTACATTATATTTTTTTGTCAGTGAATTATAACCATTTTGGGAAAGTTTATATACACTTGACTTAACTAGATTCATAATTTGCGGAGCTAGTTTAATTATTTGGATATCACTTAATTTTTTAGAATCCTTTACACCTAGTCGCTTTAATTTATCAATATTTTCCTTTGGTACATATGCAGAACAAGAAATTAATGGAGTAAAATAGTCTCCAACTCCAGTTTCGTCTATACCTATAATATAATCTTGTTCTAAATTTACATCATTAATTGATTCATAATATTTCATTAGTCTTCTATCATTGTGTTATTCATTGCAATTTTCTTTTCCATACTTTTTCTTATTTCTTTTTCTGGATTATCTAAGAATTTATTAATGTATCAACCAACTCCACCTTCTTTATTAGTTTTATTGATTCTAATTGTTGCATATTTTTTAACACTTTTTTCAGCATTACTCATTGCAACAGAAACATTAGCTACCTTAAACATAGGTACATCGTTAAATCCATCACCAATTGCAATAGTATGTTTTATGTCGATATCATAATATCTAATCAACATACTTAAAGCTTTACCTTTATTTGAAGTTATATTTGTCATATCAAAAACTGGAGAAAGTCCATCACCTTTTGATCAATATGAGAATTCAGCTAGATCTCCATAACGAGTTTTTAAATAAGTTCTGAGTTCTTCGACATTTGTTGTAGTTTTAACATCAAAAATAATTCCAGTAGGCATTAAAGGAATTTTGTGTAGATTAATTCCTTCTCTAAATTTAGTTGTAGAAGTAAATCCGAAAACTTTTTCTAAAGTTTCATCACGTGTTTGAAGCTGAACTCAATCAGGACCTTCAAAGGCAATGTTAGTAACTTCATTTTTTACTTTTTCATCTCCTAAAATATATAAAGCTTCATTAAGATTTAAATATTTTACATAAGGTATAAATGAATCGTCATGTGGGTGATGAATGTGTGCTCCATTATAGTTTCCCACAACCGTGTCTAAACCTAATTCTTCATAAATAAATTTTGTACTTCTTCAAGGTCTTCCGGTTAGGATACATACAATATGACCTTCATCTCTAGCCCTTTTGATAGCAGCAAGTGTTTGATCATGAATTTCACATGTTTCACTTGATTGAAGAGTGGTTCCATCAAGGTCGATAGCAAATAAAAAACGATCTTTTTTAATATTTTCTTGGTTCATTTTTTCTCCTTTTTGTGTAAATGTTTAAAAATTATATATTATTTTTACATTTTTACAAATTGTGGAAAAACTGGAAATAAAAAATAGCCAGAAGGCTATCTTGGTCAACTTAATGAAATGGTGCGAACGAATGGACTTGAACCATCGACCTCACGATTATCAGTCGTGTGCTCTAACCAGCTGAGCTACGCTCGCAAATGTATACCTATTATACCATAAAAATGGAAAATAGATATAAAATTATTTGAAAATTAACGTTTAGAGAATTGTCTTGCACGACGAGCTGCACGAAGACCTGGTTTTTTACGTTCTTTAGCACGTGCATCTCTTGTTAACATACCAGCAGCTTTTAATTTTCCACGGTAATCTTCGCTAGCTTCAAGTAATGCTCTAGCAATACCAAGACGAATAGCACCAGCTTGACCATTTAATCCACCACCAGCAACTTTAACACTAACATCAAATTGTCCAACTGTTTCTGTGAAAACAAATGGTTGGTTAGCATCTTTTAAATATAAATCAGATGTTAAATATTCTAAAGCTTCACGACCATTGATAACAAATTTACCTTTTCCTGGTCTTAAAATAACACGAGCTACTGAAGATTTTCTTCTTCCTAATCCACGATATTCTAATGATTTAGCCATAATTATTTAACCTCAATTCTAACTGGTTGTTGTGCTTCATGTTTGTGTTCTGGTCCTGCGTAAACAAATAGATTGCGACGTTGTTTGTCACCTAATTTTGTGTGTGGAATCATTCCGTGAACTGCTTTTTCAACTAATGCAGTTGGTTTTTTAGCTCTTAATTTAGCTGCAGTGATTGATTTTAATCCACCCATGTATCCTGAGTGTGAGTAGTAAACTTTATCATCTTCTTTTTTAGCTGTTAAAACAACTTTTTCAGCGTTTACAACAATAACATAATCACCCATATCAGCATTAGGTGTGAATGTTGGTTTGTTTTTTCCTCTTAAAATTGTAGCAACTTGAGCTGCTAAACGTCCAAGAACTTGACCTTCAGCATCAATTACAAATCACTTTTTATCAGCTTTTTCTTTATTAACTATTGTAGTTTGTCTCATAGCTTCTCCTTTACGTTAATTTTAAATTCAATAAGTGTATTTTTTAAATGCTTTAGAATTATACCATAAAAATTTTTTTAAATAAAAAACATAGCAATGGTAAAAAACTGCACATAAATTATTAATTTACATGTAATAAATATTAATGTAAATGTTCTTTAATTCTACACTATTTTTAATATATTGAAATTTTTTGTATATTTATTATTTATATTTTAAATTTTATTTTTTAGTTTTATTAGTCAATAATAACTTTTTATAACTAATATCTATTAAAAATGCAAAAATAGGTGCAGTTAATAAAATACTTAAAATTGATGTAGATAAAATAATACCATTTGGATCAACTCCATTATTTTGAGCAACAGCACCTATTGACGCTTGCACAGTTGCTTTTGGCATAAATGATAATACGCAAAACATTTTTTCTTTGAAATTTAGGTTTGTTTTAATAAAGCATAAATAAACTGCTATTGCTCTAAAAATCAAACCAATAAATATGGTTAATAACATTTGTAATGCATTTAAATTCAATGTTTTGATTTGTAATTTAGTCCCAACTAGAACAAATAGAATAATTTCAAAAACTATTCATAAATTATTGAAAGTATCACTAATTTCTTTAACTCCTTCTCTATTTATTATGAATATTGTTATATTAAAAACTAAAACTGAAATAAGAGCATTATAACTAAAAAAACTTAAATTTACCGAACTAATTAAGTACTCAAAATATAAAAACAAGACATTTAATCCAAAAATTAAGATTACTTTAAATATAGTTTGACTTACTAAAAATTTAAATAATTTACCAACAAAGAAACCAAAGACTATACCAATAACTATTCCAGTAATCAAACTGGTCGGAATTTTTAGTAAACTTAAAGCTGAAAAATTATTGCTAGTTGCAATATTTAAAAAACAATAAAAAAGAACTATTACATAAATATCATCAAAAGAAGCACCAGCAAGAATTACTTGTGGTATTTGTTTAGATGTACCGATGCTTTTATTTATTAAATTAATCATTCTTGGTGAAACAACTGCGGGTGAAACTGCAGCCAAAACTGCTCCGAGCATCGCAGATTGAATAAAACTTATATTTAATAAATAATGTCCCACAAGAGTTACTGATACTATTTCAAAAGTTGCAGGTAAAAAGCACATCAGAATTGCACTATGACCAATCTTTAGTAATTTTTTAACATCTAAATTCAATCCACTTCTAGTTAAAATAATCACCAGTGCCATCTGTCTAAGTTGATCTGAAAGATTTAACATTTGTTCACTAATTAAATTTAAGACATATGGACCAACAACAATTCCAAATAATATCATTCCTGCCAGTCCAGGAATTTTAATTTTTGATAGAAATCAACCAATTATAAAACCGGGAAGAATTATTAATCCTAAAGAAAATATAAATCCACTCATTTTTACTCCTTAAAATAAAAACATCTACGACAAAAAAGTCGTAGACGTCATCAGCATTAAAATGCGGTTTGTTTAATCCAACAGGGAGAACATCATTCCCATTTACAATTTTACAACTATTTATATTATTTACTAGTTTTTTAAATTTATACTAGAGTATTTTTCAATGAAATCACTTATTCAAGATTCATCATTACTTTTAGCTTGTAGAACAGCTGCATTTTTTACTTCACTTGAAGCTTCTTTCATTGCTACCGAGAATTTAGTAACATCAAAATTACTAATATCATTGTCAGCATCACCAAATGAAATTGTTCTATTAATATCCAGATTTAATTCTTTTAGTAGGAATTTTAATCCATTACCTTTAGATGCTTTTTTACTTTGAATATCAACCATATTTCATTGAGATTGAACAATGTATGAATCCTTACATTCACTTACAAAATCGAAAACTGAATTTAATATTTTTTGTGAATTACTTGTTGTAATAATTAAGAATTTAGTTACATCATAATTATCCAATTCATCCATAAAATAACCTTCTTGATAAAGCTCTGGAATTCTATTTTTATAATTTGCTCTTTCGAAGAAATCTGTTTTATTTGTATTATTTCCCAAAATACCTACAGTTGTATAAACTAAAAATTCGTATTCCAATTCATATAAAAATCTGTAAATTAATTTAGCTTCATCTTTTGGAATTGACTCAAAATGCAACATTTTGTGATTTTTATGATCATAAATCATTGACCCATTACCACTAATTATCGGTAAGTCAGTTCCTATGTGTGGCAATCAATCAAAAGCAGTATAATGTGGACGTCCTGTAGCAACGATAATATTTTTATTCAAACTTTTAAGTTTAGCAAAAGCTTCTGAATTTTCTTTACTTACCTCACCTTTAGAGTTTAAACTAGTCCCATCCATATCAAAAACAAAAGTATCTACTAAATCAAAACTAAAATTTACTACATTAAAATGAATTGCTAATACACCTCATTCAACTTGTTTTTCAGCTGAATAAAAATAAAGCATATCATCAGGATTAGCCTCTTCAGCACTTTCATAACCAAGCAAAATTGGATCTTCATTTTTATATAACTCATCAAAATTTTTATATTTATGAATTTTTGTAATTTCAATTAATTGAGTATCTTTATTGTCATCGATATTTTCAAGTTTAAGAATCATCCCAACTTTTAAACTATGTCTACGGGGATCATTTAGACGCATTTCGATGGTCTTTTTACCTTCTTTAATTTTTTTAAGAAACTTTTCTTGAACAAATAATTTCCTCATCATACTAACCTCTCTTATTTTCAGCAAATTTAGATTTAATTAAATAATTTAAACCAAATAATGCTGAATCATCACCATTTTTGTCAAATACGAATCTAACTGAATTAAATTGATTTTCTTCAGTTCAACTTTTTGCTCTTTGAATTGCTTCTTCAACAAATCATTTATTAAATTCAGTAACTGAACCACCAAAAGAAATTAAATTTGGATTTACAAAAGCAATCGAAATTGAAATTAGTCTTGCTAGAACCTCGATTCCTTCTGAAATTATTTTATAGGCAACACTGTCGTTTTTTGCTAAGTAAGCTTCACAAATTTCTTTAGTTGACTTTTTAATATTTGTAGCTTTTTCATATCTAAGAGCAAATCCAGTTCCTGAACAAAATAATTCAAGTGAATATTCTGGTAAATGAAATCCAGGTTCAGAAATAGGAGCGATTGGAGCTCTGGCTATTTCTTGAGCTAAGTATTTTGAACCGGTAAAAATCTTGTTCTTTATAACTAAACCAGCTCCTAAACCGGTTGAAATAGTGAAAAATTGAGTTATATCTTTTTCTCCTTGGTTAAATTCAACATGATTAGAAAGTGCCATAACATTAGCATCATTTTCAAAAGCAATTTCAAGTACTTTTGAATTTTCTAAGATATATTTTTTGATATCTTTACCATTTCAACCTTGTAAATTAGGACTAGTTAAAATTATTCCATTTTCATAATCCGCAGGGCCAGGAATGCATAACCCAACTCCAGAAATATTATACTCATCAAGCAAGTTACAAATTTTATCTAAGGTTTCTTTATAATCATTTTGATTAGTTGAGAATTTTATTTTTTTAATGATTTTATCATTCTCAAAAATCGCAAATCTTGTGTTTGTACCACCAATATCAATTGAGGCAAATTTTAAGCTATTATTTTTCATATTTAAATTTTATATTAATAAAAGTTTTTTGTTAGTTTTATAAAAACTAAATTAAATGAAAAAAATTAAACAAAAAGCCGACCTGGAAGTCGACTAGATTTCTTTTTGCTAACTAAATTTTAGGAAATGTACTTTTTAACTTCAATTCTGATTTATTTAGATTTTTTCTTTCTTGTTTAATGACCTTTATCGACTTTATTATATAAGTTTCATAATTAAAACTTGGAGAAGAAATTCTACATAGCTCAAAATTTACATTAAATTTTTTATTTTCACTCAACTTTATTTTAGGTATGCACATAAAGAAACTGTTATCGTCATTATAATATAATTCAATTTCATTTAGAGAATTATTTAGAATACAATTAATAAAGTTCACAAAAATAATAATTCTTTCCACTAAAAAATTAAAAAAATCTACAGACTTATATTTCTTAACAATATCTTTACTTAATTTATTAAAATTATTAATCATTAATTTAAGCAAATCATCATATTTTGACTTCCCACTAATTATTTCTTTAATGAATATTTGCAAATAAGAAAAATTAAAATTATTTACATTCTTTAGTTGCTTTCAATAGTGGATTCCTAACATATGCGGAATATTATCTCTTTTAATTTGTATAAGTATATCTTTATTAAGAGTATTAGATTTTCAATATGTATTTATCTTTTTGTGACCTTCATTACTATAAAATTTTTCTAGAATTTCTCTAAGTAATTTTACATACAAAACAAATTCTTTATTATTCATAATTCATATTTTTTTAAAAAAAATGATGGGTTCATTTGCTCACAACAGCCCCCCATCTCTATAAGAAAGCAACCTTAATTTTATTAACGTGTGGCAATGCTCGCAAGTCGGTTGTGCCACTTATCCATTGAAATAAAATATTCCAATAATCACACAGTTATATTTTAACAAATTCTTTATCAATATTCAAATTATTCATATAACAATTGTTTCCTAGTTTAAACTTATAATTCTAGATGGTCGATCCTTTTCTTTTCTTCATTAAATTTATATACTATTTTCTTTAATTGTTTAAGATTTTTCTCTTGATTAATGCAAGGACAATATTTTTTATCATCTCAAAGTATTTTTTTAAATTCGATATCTTTATTTACTGTAATTTTTTTCGATTCTTCTAACATTTTTTTAAATTGTTCTGTAGGTTCAAGGTTAGATATAAAAATCCTTTTAATGTGGCGGTCAAAAATTTTGCATTTTTCTTTTTCGTTTTTAAATCACACTTCACACATTACAAAAAAATTATTCAAATCTTTTTTACGAGGTTTAGTTGATCTATGATTTTTACATTGTATTAAATGAACAGATTTGCCATTATTTTCTCAAATTATCAAGTCAATTCCATTATCATTCTTCCCTTGTAAACCATTTCAATAGACAGTTCACTTTTCTGGATCGTATGTATTTAGTATTTGATGTTCATATGCAATCCCTTTATTAAGGTTATTATAGTAACTATCATTGTACTTTGTTTTACTATTCAATACATTTTTAAGAGATTTAATTATTTTGTTTTTTTCAGAGATTTCTCTTTCATAATTTAATTTATAATTTTTGTTTTCGTTTATTAGATCATCTATATTATTATTTAATTCAGCAATTTTTGAATTCAAATTATCACTTAATTTTTTATGTGTTGATAAATCTTCATGAAGTTTCTTATTTGAAATTGATAAGACAGAATTTTGAGTTGTAATATTAAAAAAATTTTCTTTCAAGATTTTTGATTCTTTATTTGCTCTTAAATATATATAAATATCAGAAATAATAAATGAAAACGGAATTAACATACTGAAAAAATAACAAACAGAAACAAACCAATTAAAAATTAATAAACAATATATAGTCAAAAATAAATGCGAAATAATAAAAACAAAAGCAATTATAGTCGATATTAATATAAATGAAATTTTAGACGTTAAATCTTTATTATTTATTCTTAATTCAATGAAAAAATAAACATATAAAATTGAAATAATTAATGAAACTGCGAAATGAACTCAAATCAAATATTTTGTTCTATGAAACTTATTAATTCACTTTGTATTATCCATATTTCTCAACCTTAATTATTAAAATTATATATGTTAATTTATTATTAAAACTATCTTTTTAAAAAACATCAACTTCATTTTATTCATTAACGAATAATTTCTGTGTCTAGACACACTTTTTATTCGTGAACTAAATTAACAAACTAATGCAACCTGAATAATACACAAAAATACTAAACTTTAAATAAAAAAGTCTTATATATAATATAAATAAATAAGTAATTTTGATATGACTAAAAAAGTGTAAAATTTAAAAATACTTAAAGGGGAGGAAAATGTTAATTTTAACTATCGTTTTATTAATTATTTCAGTGATCATCATAATAATTTCATTTATTATGTCACCTGATTCTAATGCCTTTTCTGGAGCTTTAGTTGGTTCTGGAGATTTAGAGTTATTTAAAACATCAAAGGAGAGAGGATTTAAGAAAATTCTTAAATATTCAATGTTTGCTTTTGGTATTGTTTTACTTTTAGCAAGCATTTTAATTAGAATTTTCTTATAGTTTTATGGATAAAAAAAATATTAAGACTGAAATTTTTGATGTAATTAACAAATTCGGACCTATAAATTTTGTTCAACTTGTAAGGAAATTAAAGTTATTACCTAATGAAAATAAAAATGTGAGCATTTCCTTAATTGAACTTGAAAATGAACATAAAGTATTTAAAAATTGAGATGGTGAATATTACAGTCCGATTTTACATGATGAGTTTGATGGTGTATTAAAAATCAATAATTCAGGAAAATTTGGTTTTGTTACTGAATTAAATGAAAATGAATTGATACCGGTTGAAGAACTCAGAGATTGTTTTGTTGCAAAATATTTCTTTAATACCGCATTGCACGATGATTTTGTTCATGTTAAAGTATTTTACGAAGACAAAACTAAAGAAAAAACTTTTGGTGTAATAACCAAAATTATTGAACGTAAAACAACTGAATTGATCGGTTTTTTAGTTTCGAAAAATTCTTTTGTTGATTTTAAACCACTTGATAATAAATATAACAATGCTAAATATCGTATCAATGATCTTAAGGTTAATGCCAAAATTAATGATTTAGTGGTTGCTAGAGTGTCAAGAATTCAAAATGAATTTATTTATGTAACTATTGAAGAAATTATCACAAATAAAACAGACCCAAAAGTCTTTTTTAAAGCTTTTTTAGAAAAAGTTAAAGTACCAAAGGAGTTTAATTCTAATATGACTCCTGAATTAAAAGAAATTCCACAAACAATAGAAAATGAAAATCTTGATGGAAGAGTTGATTTAAGAAATGAACTAATTGTTACTATTGATGGTGATGATACTAAAGATTTTGACGATGCTATAAATGTTAAAAAATTAGAAAATGGGAATTTTTTACTTGGAGTTCACATAGCTGATGTTTCATATTATGTAACTGAAAACTCCGAAATAGACAAAGAAGCCTTAAAAAGAGGAACAAGCATTTATCTAGCTGATAGAGTTATCCCTATGTTGCCTTTTGAACTTTCTAATGGAATTTGTTCATTGAATCCTCATGAAGACAGGTTTGCAATTAGTGCATTAATGGAAATTGATGATAAAGGAAATAACATCAAAACTGAAATTTTTCCTTCAATAATTCAAAGTAAATATCGACTAACTTACAAACAAGTTAATAAATTCTTGGACCAACAAGATTTATTAAATAATGATCAAGAATTAACTGATATGATTAATCTTTCATATGAGTTATCAAAAATTTTACATGAGTATAAAACAAATCAAGGTTATATCGATTTTGAAATTGATGAACCTAAAATTTATTTAAATGAAGATGGTACAGTTAAAGATATTATTGTTGCTGAAAGAGGTGTTTCTGAAGTACTAATTGAAGATTTTATGGTACGTGCTAACGAACAAGTTGCAGAATTTTTGACTAAAAGAAAATTACCAGTAATGTACCGTGTTCACGATGCACCAGATGATGAAAAACTCACAAATTTAGAAAATGTTTTATCTGTTTTAGACATTCCATTTAAAAAACCACAAGGAATTTTAGATCCAATTAAATTTGCTCAAATTGCTACTGAAATTAAAGAATATAAATACGATGAATTTATTAAACTTTTATTCTTAAGAACAATGCAAAAAGCAAAATATACTTCAATTAATATTGGTCACTTCGGATTAGCAAGTAAATTTTATTGCCACTTTACAAGTCCAATTCGTAGATATCCAGATTTAATGATTCACAGAATTTTAAGAGAATTAGTATTTAACAAAAATACTGAAAAATTAAGTCATTTCAATGAAATAATTGAAGGTATTGCAAACCAAAACTCTTCAATGGAGCAATCTAGTGTTGACATTGAACGTAATTCTAATGATCTTTTCTATGCTGAATACTTCAAAAATAAAATTGGTCAAAAATTCCATGCACAAATTATTAGTGTTACTAAATTTGGAATGTTTATTGAATTTCCTAATAAAACTGATGCTTTAATTCATAAAAGCACCTTACTTGATGGTGAATATGAAGCAAATGAAACTATGACTGTTATTGGTTCAAGCAACAGAAAATTCAAAATTGGACAATTTGTTGACGTTATAGTTACTGGAGTTGACTTAGTCGAAGGTAAAGTTGATGCAGTTTTAGAAGAATTTTATGCTGAATTCTTGAATAATGAGAAAAATAAAAAGAATTTTAGAAGTGTAAAGAGTGAACAAATAAGAAAGAATTAAAATGACAAATATAGACAAAAATTGAGAAATTAATTCACTAGGTTTTGATTCAAATTTATACGTTTACCAAGATAAAACTATGTTTAATTATTCTGTTGACACTATCTTATTAGGAAACTTTGTTCAATTAAACAATAAAACTTCTAATTTGCTTGAAATAGGAACTAATAACGGCGCTTTATCAATTTTTTTAGCAGCAAGACACAGAAATATGCAAATTACGGCCTTAGAAATTCAATCTAAGGCTTGTGAATTAGCTAAAATTAATATAGCTAAAAACAATATGGAAGAACAAATAAATGTTGTAAATCAAGATTTCAATGTTTTTTGAAAAGAATGAAATAAAACTGTTAACAAAAAATTTCAAGTTATTGTATGTAACCCTCCTTTTTATCCATATGATAAAACTAAAGCTAGCAGTAAAATTTCTGTCGAGAAATTAATCGCAACACATGAAATACATCTTAATTTGGAACAAATTATTAAAGGTTCTTCGAAATTATTAGAACAAAAGGGATATTTAAATTTAGTCATTCCTGTCGAAAGACTTGTCGACTGTTTTCAATACATGCGAAACTATAACATAGAACCAAAAAGAGTTCAATTTATCATACCTAGAATTCAAGATAAACCAAAACTAGTCTTAATTGAGGGTAGAATGAATGCTGGTTGAGGAGTTCACTTCTTACCAAATTTATATTTACATAGTTCTGAAGATAAAAATTCACATGAATATTTACCAGAAATAAAAGAATTGTATAAACCAAAAATAGTAGGAGAGAATAATGAATAAAAAAACTTGCTATATAACTACACCAATTTACTATGCATCAGGTAATTTACACATCGGACACCTTTACACAACCACTGTGGCATGAACTCTTGCTAATTACAAAAAACTTCAAGGTTATGATGTTAAATTAATCACTGGTTCTGATGAACATGGTCAAAAAATTTACGAAAAGGCATTAGAACAAAAACTAAGTCCACAAGAATTTGTTGATCAAAAATCAGAGTTATTCAAAAAACTTTGAAATGATTTTAAAATTGATATAGATTTTATCAGAACAACTGATAAAAAACATGAAGAAGTGGTTAATAAAATTTTTGACTTTTTTGTTGAACAAGAACTAATTTACAAAGATAAATATGATGGTTTATACTCAGTTAGTGATGAAGAATTTCTAACTCCAACTCAAGCAGTTCTTAAAGATGACGGTAATTATTATCACCCTGAAAGCGGACATAAATTAATTAATGTTTCAGAAGAAAGTTATTTCTTTAAAATGAACCAATTTAACCAATGAATCATTGATTATATTGAACAAAACCCTGAATTTTTAGCTCCTAAAAAATCAGTTAATGAAATGAAAAATAACTTCTTAAAAAATCTTAATAATCTTTCAGTTACTAGAACTAATGTAGACTGAGGAATTAAGTCAAATAAGGATCCAAAACACACTATTTATGTATGACTAGATGCTTTATGCAGCTACATTACTGCTATTGGTTTTGATTTTGAGAATTCTAGCGAAGAATTTAATAAATTTTGAAATAATGGAGATGAAATCATACATCTTCTTGGTAAGGAAATTGCAAGATTCCACTTTGTATACTGACCAATTTTTATTAAAGGTTTAAATCTACGTCAACCAAGTAAGATTCAAAGCCATGGATGAATTGTTACTCCAACAGGAAAAATGAGTAAATCGAAAAATAATGTTATTGATCCATATGATCTTCTAAATAAATACCATCATGAAATGATTAAATATTACTTCACTAGTCAAATTGCATTAGGTGAAGATGGTGTTTATGATGAACAAAGATTTAAAGATGTTATCAATTCTGATTTAATTAATAATTACGGAAATTTAGTTTCTCGTACTTTAACCATGATTTCTAATTCGTTTGATAAACCACTTAAATACAACAAAGTTGACGAAGAAATTCACAATGAAATTGAAAATAAAATAGTTCAAAGCAAAAGTAAATACATCCAATATTTTGATGAATTGGAAATTGATAAAGCACTTAAAGTTGCGATTGAACTTTCAAGTGATTTGAATAAATACATCGATTTAACTAAACCTTGAACACTTAAGGAAGAAAAAGTTGAATTAGAAAAGGTGCTTATTAGACTTTTAAATGGAATTTATGCAGTTTCAACATATATTTCAGTTGTGTTACCAGAAAAAATCCACGAAGTTTCACAACAACTTGATAATATAGAATTTTCACTTAAAAACATTGAAAATTTCTCTAAATTTGATAATATACATACGGAAAGAAAATTTATTTTCTTTGAAAGATTAAAATAGGAGACTAAATGATATACTCTAAAGCTACTAAATATATTGTAAAAGAGGAAAAATTAAAAGGTTTTGTTGACTATTTATACGTTTTTGTTAAAAAAGCGAGAATGGAAACACAAAATTTATCTTTTGAATATGGACTCAACCAAACTAAAGAAATAATTGTTCTTGAAAGATGAAGTTCTCAAAATGATTCTGAAAATTTTGAGAAAAAAGAAGAAATTAAAAGAGAACTTGACACTTTAGCCAAAATGGCAACAAAAATTGAGTTAATTTACTCTTTAGATACAATTAGATAGTTTTTGAATTTTTATATCCAAAACGACTCAAAATAAAAATACATAATGAGTTATTTTTTATATAATTAAATAACATATGAGCAAACAAAAAATTACACTTTCTTGTTCAATTTGTAGAAGAAAAAATTACCAAACTAATAAAAGCAATGGTAATGATGAACGTGTTGTAATCAACAAACATTGTCCAAATTGCAAGACACATACAGAGCATAGAGAAGAGAAATAATATGAAAAAACAGCAACAAAATGAAACAAAAGTAAAGAAAACTAGAAATAAGAAATATCTTTTTAGAAAAACAATTAAGGAAATCAAAAGAGTTAGATGACCTGATAAATCTAAAAATATTTCTTCAATGACTCAAATTATTATTTTTAGTATAGTATTTATGATTTTTGCATTTGCTGTTTCAATTGCCTTTACTTACTTATGAAATTACTTTGGTATTGGAATTTAGAATAGGAGAATTTATGAGAAAAATGAATTGATACATGATTTCAACAATTTCAGGAAAAGAAAATGTTGTAGTTGAAGCCTTAGCTAATCGTATTATAGCTGAGCAAGTTGATGGGGACTTTGACCCTGAAGCTACAGAAAACGGACCTTTTAAGATTTTTCAAAAACCTGTTTTAACTCCAAAAGAATTAGAGAAAAAAAGAGAAGGTAAGGATTACAAGATCAAATGAGTAAACATGTATCCTGGTTATATTTTTATCAAAATGGACATGACCGATAGAGCTTGATTTGTTATCCGTAATACCCAATATGTAACTGGACTTATTGGTTCTTCAGGTAAGGGAGCAAAACCTACACCAGTTACTGAAAGAGAAATTAGAAAATCATTACAACGTGAAAAGATGGCTTTAGAAGAATTCAACCAAGGTAAATACTTTGTTACATTTAAGGTTGGTGATGTTGTTGAAATTATTGAGGGACCTTACACAGGTGAAAGAGGAATTGTTCAAAAAATTTCTGACAACTCATTAAATGCTGTTATTGAAATTGAAAGTTTTGGTAAAAAAGTTCCTGTATCAATTAGTTGTTCTTCACTTCAAGTTGATGAATTATAATAATTAAGACATAGATATTTAAGTCTATGTTTTTTTATATATATTTATTCAAATTTGTGGAAATATTTATGAAATGAAAATTGTTGCTTATATAATTTAAATGTAATTATAAATATTAATACTTGGAGTAAAATGAATATAAACATAGAACATATAATTAATCAAAAAATTGATATAGATAAAGAAAAAGAAAAAGTTATAAATGATAATTTAAAATCAATTTTAGTAAATATCGATAAAAAAGAGTTTGATAAAATTAGAAAAATGATAGAAGATTCTAATATTTTAAGTTTTAATCCATCGTTTTATGAAATTGATTACGGATTAGACCCGTTAAGTTGAAGTGGATCAATCAGAAAAACAAAAACAATTACAATAAATGATTTTGTTTCTGAGTCATATTGAGATGAAATAAAAATAGAAACTGTTATATTTATTGATTCAATTACTAAATTGAGAAGTTTGGCATTTTTCACGATTCAGCAGCTATATAACTCACTTGATAGAAATCTTCAAGAATTGAGACTTAATTTTTTAGAAGAAATTATTGCTGGACTAGTAAAACTCTCAAATATCAATGTTGGACAAGAACAATCTGAACTTTTGACTTCTTGAATAGATGCTGCTGTAAGAGGAACATACACCCTTCATGATTTTTTAGAAAACCAATTATATCCTTGATTAAATAGTTTGTTTGACTCATTAAAAATTGACGATGAAAAAGAGGTTGTATATTATTTAAATAAAGCTGTTTTTTTAAGGGAAAATATATTTGAGGTATTAGCTATACAACAAAAAGCACTTGATTTATTTATAAATATGCCATGATATAAAAGAACGTTATTAGACGGTGCAATAGTATTTCCTCTTTATAAACATATAGAAAGAACTAAACTTGAAATTCTAAAGGCAACAAAACTATATAATGAAGCAATACTAGAAAAAATTAATAAAAAATATGATGAAGAATTTGGTGGATATTAATTAACGGTGGGAAAACGTGTTTTTAACAAAAGATAAAAAATCAACAATAATTAAACTAATTTTTTCAACAATTGTATTAACAATTTTAATTTTTATTTGAGTTTTTAATTATGTAACCAAAAATATTCAATATAAAATTGTCGAGATTGATGTTTTCATTCTTTGGTTATTCATAGGATTGGCAGAATATTGAATAACGTTTTTATCTATAATAATACAAATTTGTGTCTTGATAATGATTAAAAAAGAACGAAATGAAGGAATACCATTTTTAATTTGAAAAATATTAACCTTTAACTGAAACCAAAAAAATGATGATTTTTACAATAATATAAAAAATTCATCAATTGCACCAACAAAATCATTCATATATTATGTTAAGAAAAAGAGAAATGTTGTTTTGTTATTAATATGTTGTTTATTATATATGATAGGTTTATCATCAACATTGCTTCAGACTATCGAAAATATCAAACAATTAAAAAGTCTTACAGAAACAATAACTTATATAACAAAAATTATACATGAATTTTTGATATTAATTTTTGTCATATCGTTGTTTGTTAAAAATTTAATAGTATTTAATGCAAGAAAAAACTTAAATAACAATGAAAAAATTGTTGCATATCAACAGTTATATTTAAAATTAACCTATAGAAAAAGTGCAATTGTTGAAGTTCACAATTCTGCCAATAAATATTAATTAATTCAGCGGTAAACCGCTTTTTTAATATTATTAATAATAATTCAATAGTAAAATTCACTTTGTGATTTTGTGTTTATTTTAATTACCATTCATTTTATCACAAAATAATTTTAATATTGCAAATGTTATTGTTGATTTAATGCAAAATTAAGTAGAAAGATGTAAACAAGTATGAATAATACAAATAATATATATAATGATTTTATAAAAAATATAACTGATAACAACTTAGTTTTAACTGGTAGTTATTCATATAACATTAATTTTAAGAAAAATAAATTTAAATTTAACGATATTGATTTTATTTCTTTAGGTAATCATGAATTTATAGATTTTTCAAAAGATCTAGACATTGAAATGATTTTTAACGATAATTTTGTAACTAAAGCCATATTGAAAGAATATTTGAATTTTGAAATAATATATATGAGTTTAATTCCTAAAAAGTATGTTAAGGAAATAGATGGAATTAAATTAGTTAATAAGAATTGGACATTTATAAGTAAAATTATTCAATTGATATGTTTAATTTTAGATAACACTAGAGAAGAAAAAATAAATAAAGTTTTTAATGATTTAATGCTAATGTATAACGATTGATACATTAAATTATTCAGTTTAAACAAGATAAAATTAGTACATATTGCAGATATTGTTTTAATTTCTTCGTCGTTTTTTTGATTTTACAAACCGAGCAGTTTGTTAATGATTGATGATATCGAAAAAGAATGATTTAACATAAAGAAAAAATTAGTTAAACTTGTATCTAACAGTAATAACAGAAGGATAATTAAAATAATTGAAACAATTTTTAACAATACTAAATGAATCAATTTATTAAACAAAATTAAAGTATTTATAAACAATAGAGAAGCTTTTATTGAAAAATATTATTTATTTAATGAAAATATGTTTTTAAAAATTGATGAATTTAAGCAAGATTTTGATAATTATGAACAATTAGAAAAATATATTACTAGTTTTAAATTAAATTTTGATAAATATAAACATTGCAAAATATTTTTGGATAGTTTTGATGATAAATCAAAATCATCAATAGATATAAGAAAAATGATGTTTTTAACATTATTCGCTACAAAATAACTTTATAAATTATGAAACACACAACTATGAAAAATCGTAAAAAAGAACAGTCATACAACAATTGCTGTATGACTGTTTTATATTTTTGGTCCTTTTAGTAAAATTATGGTGCAAAAATAAGAAAGGAACCAATATGATTATAGCAAATATTAAAAATTCTCTTAAAGAAGTTGTGTGTATTAAAACTAAAGAAAAACACTTACCAAACAACCATTATTTAATAAAAAATTCTGAAGAAGAAATCAGAATTCTTCATTCAAAAGTTATAAACACTAGATTACTCAAAGCGAATCAAATGAACATTCTTCATTTGAATGAGTGTCTAAGATTATTTAAAGAAGGAAAGAATTTTTCTCAAGTTTCAGAAATGATTGGATTTCAAACACACACCATTAAAAAGTTATTGAAAATTTCAACAACAAATCAAGGTGATTTTGTTAAAAAATATAAAAAAGTTTGTCGTAACTGTGATCAATATATTAATTATGTAAACTATATTGATTTCCAATTAATTGCCGAACATCTTATGCTTTATAAATCCAAAAGAACAAGACTTCATTCAAAGACTATTCAAAATAAATGAAGAGATTTTATTAGATTTTGAAAATCTGAAGTTAGTTATTATAGGAAAAATAGATTCAATAAAGATTTTACAAAAAGAGAAATCAAAGTTTCAGCTAAAGCTCTTGTTAATAAATTTAAGAAAATGTTTCCTAACAGTTTCTGTCCTACTCCTAGCGCTGTATATAAGTGCTTAAAGTCAAATGAGTTTAATTTATCTATTGATATTTTGCTCTTTCTTTCTGTAGGAAAATATCACAAGAAAACTAAAAAAGTTCAAAAAAGTTCTCTTAAAAATGCTGTTAGTATTCATCAAAGACCTGAGGAGGCTAACCATAGATTAGAGGAAGGTCATTTTGAACTTGACACTGTGATTGGACAAAGCAAGGATAAGAATTGTTTGGTGACTTTATTAGATAGAAAAACTAGAAAACTTTATGTAATATTAGCACGCAAAACTTCTGAGTCAGTTAAAGATGCTTTACTCGAAATGATTAAAATTAATTCGATAAAAATAACAACATTAACTGTTGATAATGGCTCCGAGAACGTGCGCTTGCACGAAGTTATTTCTAACAACAATTTGTTTAAATGTGATGCATATTGTTCATATCAAAAAGGGTCAATAGAGAATATTCACAGACACATTAGAAGATTTATTCCTAAAGGTGTTTCCATGGATAAATTCACAAACAAACAAATTTATGCAATGAGCAAAAGAATTAATGAATATTTAACACTCATTAATCAATAGTTTTACTAAAAATTTTAAAAATCGGTCATGACCGATTCTTTTGGTGTGCTTTTTTATATAAAAAAGCATTATAATTATATAAATTGAAGCACTAACATACTTCAAGGACTTTGATTAAAATGCTTTGTTAAATGACTTTTCTATTTCATACAACTATGAAAAATATGAAAAAATTTCTAGTTGTTAAAAATTTATAATATAATTAAAATATAAATAATAATTTATATTAAATAGAAAGAGAAAATATGAACACAACTACAGAAACAGTTAACAAAGAAGAAATGTTGGAAGATTACAAAAAGATCAAATCAATTGAAGATAATATGAAAAAAGTATTTAAGAACATTGATGAATCAGGTCTAAATAAGTTAAAAACTATCATAGAAAATTCAGGCATATTAGAAATGGATTCTGAATTTGATATAGATAATAACGTACTGAATCTTTTTACACAAAAGAGCAAAACAATAGTGCAAACATCTTCTACAAAGTCTACAGATTTATCTATAAATGAGTTTGTTTCAGATTCTTATTGAAAAGACGTAAAATATTGAACTAAAGTATTTGTAAAAGACTATGCCGACTATAGAAAGTTTGTTATCGATACAACCAAATATATTTATAACAACATAACCAAAAAGATTCATGACTTTGAAATAAAAACATTAAACTTTATTTCAGAACTTACATCACTTTTATCCAGTTATGGTCCAACAGGTAATGAATATTTAGATGGATTACAGGCAGGACTCGAATTTGTTTCGAGAGGAACTTATGCAACTGCTGAGGTATTAGATAAAATAATATATCCTCAATTAGATAAAGTTTACAATAGCCTTGACATTAGTGATGAATACATAATATCTTGGTTATATAAAGCAATTTGTGAAAAGGAAAATATTTTTCAAGTATTGGCATTACAAGAAAAAGCTCACAAAGTATTTAAGGATAAACCTTGATATAAAAAACTAATATCAGGCAGCATTATACAAAAAGCTTTATACGAACATATAGCATGAACAAAAAGAGAAATTAAACAAGCAACTGAATTTTATAACAAAGCTATCTTATATGCTAAAAGCAAAGAGTATGAAAAAAACTTTGGTGGGTACTAATGATAACAAATGATAAGCAGGTAAAATGAGCTATTCTAACTAAGATAGTTTTTTACCCAATTATAGTAATTTTCGCAATAATTTTAATTATTTTTACATTATTAAAATTAAATTTTAATAATGAATACAACGCTAATCAATTTTGAGCAAATTTGTTTTTAGTGTTAATTTTAGCTTCAGCTATAGCTTGATTTAGTTTTAGGACTTTCATTAATATTAGACTTGTTATTAGTAGCAAAAGAAATAAAATCATATTAGGTAATGAAGAGTTTTCAAATCTATATTTAACTGATAATTTTAAGAAATTTGTACAAAATCAAAAATTTTTAATAGCAAAAGTTGTTTTATTTATTCTATTTTTTGCACTATGATTAAGTCCCACTACAGTTTTTCTTATTATTTTAAGTTTTGAAATGCCCATTTATTTAATTCTTTTTATTTTATCATTTGTCTTTTGATTATTAACAATTAAGAAAATAAATAAATTAATAACATTAATAGTAGCCAAAGAAAATATCAATATATCCTCTAAAATTGAAAAAATAAAGAAATATTATATTTATTCAAATTTCAAATTTAATAATATTAAAAAATGAAAATTATCAAATATACAAAAGAATATAGATTAATTTCAAAGTAAAACATATCAAAATATTTAAATAAAAATTTAAAACTATAATACAAAAACGTTAACATTATTTATCTTTTTTCGTGTTCTAGTTTATTTTTACATCTGTTTCGTCTTTGTATCTAAATTCTAATTATTACTAATATGAAAATGTTATGAAACGTATGCCGAATAAAATATAATTAAAATATAGTAATATTTACAAGAATTAAGAAGGAGAAAAATGTTTTTAACAAAAGATAAAAAGGCAACAATATTAAAATTGATATTTGTTTCTGCTCTATTAATAATATTTGTATTAACCTTAATTTTAAGTTTAGTTGGCAATAAAATTGATTTTCAACAACCGATAAAAACATGACTTGCACTTGTTGTAGTATATGCAATTAACTTTATAATATTAATCTGATTAATTTTAATTCAAGTTTCTTTATTGATTATGATACAAAGAAGTAAAAATAATGGTTTAGTATTTAAATTCTGAAAATTTTTAACATTCAATATCAATAAAAAATGTGACAATGATGAGGAAATATTAAATAGTTCAATTAGTACTAATGAATCATTTTCGAATTACGTTAAAAGTAAGAGAAATGTAATTTTATTAATTGTTATTTGTGTTATTTGAATTTTGACAAGCATAGGAAGTGATATTAAAAATTGAAGAACTTTATTTTCCGTAAATTCAACTTATGACATTTTTAGAATTATTTTATGAACTGTATCTGTAATTACAAATTGAATTTGAATTATTTCAACACTTATTAAAAACATAATTGTATTTCTTGCTAAAAACACTATTAATAACGAAGAAAAACTCACTAAATACAAAGAAAAATATTTAAAATTATCATTAAGAAAATAAATATTATTTAACAGATAGTATAAAAGAAAAATTACAGAGATTAATTCTCTGTAACCTTGATTATACTTTGAAGTGCAAACATATTTGCGTTTGTGCTTTTTTGATTTAAAATAAAAATGAGAAACAATAAATTAAAACACAGAAAGTTAACGTTATTTTGTCAATATTCTGTATCCTAATTTAATATGCTTACTAATCAAAAACAATGCTTTCACATTTCTGTGGTTTATTTTTTTGAAAGGAATTCGTTCATCGAGATGAATTCTTCATATCATGGAAAACTTTCTGATATCATATTTCATAAATTTGCTTTTTTGAGTTCCTCAACATTAGCGTTAAATGTTTTTTCATCTGTTTCGTGTTTAACATCTCTAATAACAATATTAAATTTATTTGACAATGGGAAATTTTTAGGGTCTACAAAACTATATGCCTCCCTCAATCTTATTCCAAACGCTTCAGTTAAGAATGAGTATGTTGAGTTTAATACAGTAGTTGTGGCTTGAAGACCTGTTATAATAGTTTTAGATTTATTATTTTTAAAGTCATTCTTATCAAAAATTACTGAGGTATTATTTCGTAAGTTCTTGAATTCCATAGCAATTAAATTTTCTCAAGAGATCCCTGGGTCGATTATAACCGGATTAATTTTCTGTAAACCAAGCATTTTATTAATATATTCTAGCGCTTGTTCATCTTTGTAATATGGATGTAGTTTAAAAATGTAATTATATTTATCACTTGGGTATTTTTTAAGCAAAGTTGCAAAATACTGATTGATTTCCTTCAATGCTTCGGGATTATGGTCTAAACGTAAATCCCCTTCAAATTCTTTACCAGGCTCATAATGTCTGAACAAAGAACTTCCCATGAAGATTAAATTATTTTTTGCTTTATCTAAATTATCGTTGCCATAAACTATTAAATCCTCGAATTTTTTACCATATAAATTATTTAATTTCTCATATTCATTTAAATAATCATCAACAGAAATATTTAATTTTTCAGGGATTTTTGTGTAATCCAATGGATAATTATTTATGTTAATCTTAGCTCAAGGTCTTTTTATATATTCTAATTCTGCGTTAAAAGCAAGTGAATATCTACCATCAAAATTGAATATTTTCAATTTATCTTCTAATTTATAGAAAAAGTGATAATCAATTTCAGGAGATGTTAGTTCAGGATTATTTTGGAAGTTATTTCAATATTGTTCCAACTCTTTTTTAGAATAAGTGACTTTTTGATTTTTTAATCATTTTAAATAATTGTCTCTGATGAATTTGTATTGTTGAGCATTTCCGTCACTTAATAGTGTAATACTATTTGCTCTTTTTAAAATTCAATTTCTTACTTCTGGCTTCATACCTATAAATGAAATATCAGGTATATAGAAATCAAATTTATTAACACCTTTTTCTAAATACATTTTTAAATATGTTTCATATTCATGGATTTCTCTTGGGAAAATATTATAGGGAATATCTTTAGATTGTTCTATGGTTTTTGTGTTATTTAGTATTAATACTCTTCCTTTCTCAACACCTTTATCAAGAACACTACCATATTTTTTAATAAGTGATTTAAAATTGAATCTTTGATTTTCTTTAATTTCATTATTTTGTACTGCTTGGTCAATGAGAAGAATTTGATCATTATAATCATTTTTATCTTCACTTAACATCAATTGAGAAAGCATTAAGTTAAATACACTATTATAAACTTGAGCAGCATTACGAGTTATGTAAACAGAAGGGTATTTATTTTGACTACTTTCTTTTATGACATCATAAAAAGTTTTAGTATCAATTAAATTCAAAGACTTTGTTTTTGATTGCTTCTGGACATTACAACTTATAGAAACCAAAGGTAAAGCAACAGTTGTTAAAGCACTAAATATTAAGTTAATTTTTTTCATATTACTCCATTTCAATACTTAAAAAAATAGTATTTTTTTGATATTTTGCTTAAATTTTAGTCTTTTTTTTTTTTTTTATAAAAACAGGTAAAATCATAAAGAAAGGGTGTAAAATATGAAAAAAAATAAATGATTTTTCACATTAGGAACTATTAGTTTAATACTTCCAACAATTGCTATTTCTGCTTCGTGTGGAAAGAAAAATGAAAATAAAAATAAGGTTGAAAATCCTAATAAAAATGATCAAGACAACAAAGATGAAAGTTTAAATACTTCCGGATCAGGCGATAGTGTGAATCCTGGAAACTAAATAATATTAATTAGTGTATTGCATAAGTAATTTTCTTTTGCATTATTTTGTAAATTCATAGAGTCTTATGTTATATTCAAATGACCCTAGATTAACTTTGAAGTGCAAACGTATTTGCGTTTGTACTTTTTTGATTTAAAATAAAAAAAAAGAGAATAAACTAGGACACAAAAAGTTGACAAATAAATGTCAACTTTTTGTGTCCTAGTTTACTTAGTATTTTTATTTTCTAATTATAATAGTGAAACGCTTTGACGGACTAATCTGTTTAAACGGCGCAAGGCTTTTTATAAAAAATTTAATTTTTATGTAAAACAAACATAAGAGAAGTGTTTGCACTTGAAGGTTTAAAAAGGAATACAGAGAATTAATCTCTGTAATTTTTAAAATAAAAATCACCACTTACTGGTGATATGGCTGTCCCAGTTAGATTCGAACTAACGCATGACGGAACCAAAACCCGTTGCCTTACCGCTTGGCGATGGGACAATATGGTGGGGGGAGAGGGATTCGAACCCCCGAATCCTAAGAAAGTGGGTTACAGCCACCCGCATTTGGCCGCTTTGCTATCCCCCCGTGTTTGCTTTAATATTATATAGCATTTAAACATTTTTCAAATAAATTTAAGTAAAAATTTATATTGGATAATATCTAGAGTTTTTTTCATAAAAAACACAGTTTATAATGGATTATTATGTTTTTATTAAAATTAGTTTAAAATTAATATTATTAATATTAGGAGGACGTGTGCAATTAATAAAATCATTTGAAACAACAAGTTCTAAAGGCGGACTTGTTGATGTATTCAACACACCAGTTTCATGAATTATTTTTGGTGTTGTGGGTGTAATTTTTATCGGATGGATTTCTTACTCATACATTAAAGGGCAAATAGATAAAAAGAAACTCAAAAAACAAGCACTAGAATTAGAGATTAAATCTAAAGAGGAATATAATGAATCACTTGCTAAAATGTACTACATTATCAAAACAAATGAAAAGTATTTAAGTGAGTTTACAGTAAGTATTGGTAAATACAATATGGGTACTTTGACTAACACAACTCAAAGCATAATTACTGATTTACTCAGTGAACAGTATTTTAAAGATTTAATTTTATTTAATGTTGATTACAAAAAATACGTTAATCACATCATCACACTCAAAGATAATAAAAGTAATAACTGAACTAAAAAATGTAATGATTCAATTATTGAAATTGAAAAACTTTTCGAAAAAAACAAAGATTCTTATGATCAAGATAAATTGAACGATTTTGAAGAAAGGGTATTAAAATACTATGAAAACAAATTATTTAACTAAATTCAAAGAAATGACTTTACCAAATAAACTAACAATCACTAGATTATTGCTTGCGATACCATTATTTGTATTTTCATTATTAGCATACTTAATGCAAATTCTATCCGCAAAAAATTCAATATCTATATTTAGTTTGAGTTCATATAGAATAGCATTAACTGTGTTTTTATTCTTTATATTGATTATTTTCATTGGAGCTATGATTACTGATTATTACGATGGTAAAATTGCTAGAGAGAAAAATTTAGTTTCAGATTTTGGAAAGCTTTGAGATCCTATTGCTGATAAAATGATTACTACAATTTCTATTTTACTTTTATTAGCATTAAAAGCAATTCCTCTTTTTGTAGTTATAATTTTCTTAGTTAGAGATGTTATTGTCGCAGGATGTAGAACAGTTTTAGCACAAAATAATGTTTCAGTAGCCGCTAATATGAATGGTAAAATTAAGACAGTTTTAATGAGTGTTGGGATAGTAATTATGTTAATTTTCTTGATTGCTTTTAATATTATTGGATCAGATTTTTCTCTCACCTATAAAAATTATTCTATTATAGAAAGTTACAACACATTTGTATATTGCTTAAGTATTCCATTAATGGTTGCTGCAATCTTTAATATTATTAGCGGATATCAATATGTAAGTGCTGCAATTAAATTTATGAAATAAGCCAAATGGCTTATTTTTAATTTATAATTAATATGAGGTAGAAAGGAATAGATGCAGAAGTATAAAATATACATTGACTTCGAGGCTATTACACCTCCATTTACAACTATATTAGGTTCGCAGGTTAAAAATAATTATCCATTTTGTTACACTATCGGTTATATTGATAAATACTCTCAAGAATATTATAAAACTCGAATTATTAAGTTGAAATCAATGAATCTTAAGCAACTCTACCGTGATTTAAAGGAACATCTAACTAAAGATATTCACAAATTAATTGAACAGGAAATTGAAATCAATGAAGAAAATATCCAATTCATTGGTTGAAACCCGCAATTAGAAAATGAAGTAACTAATAAACTTTTTGAAATGAATACCAAAAATATAATAAATAGTTCACATCAGCTTTCACTCAATATTGCAACAAAGTACTTTATTAATAATGACATTTACTTTGAATATTTTAATAAATTAGACTTAAATGATACTTTTTATAGAAAAACACTTGACTCAGAAAAAACTGGTGTTAAGGCTAATTATGTTGGATTTTTAATTTATTGCTACTATAAAAAACGCTATTTTAATAATACAGAACTAGCTGAAATTGATTTAGATTTATTAAAAAGACAACTAATTAAATATAATAAAGATGACGTAAAACGTCTTATCTATATTGAAAAACACAAAAATGAAGTTAATAGTATTATTGAAGAAGAAATTTATAAACGCAATCAAAAGAACGCATATATAAAAGAATTCAATAATCTAAAGAAATTAAAAAAATATCTATCTTTTATTAGACTTGTTAAGGAAAACACTATAGAAGAACTAAAAGAAAAATTAAATAGAAGAAATGAACAATTAAACAATTACTTAATAAAACAAAAGTGTGACAAAACAAAAGAAATTGTTTATCAAAAAGAAATTAAGAAAATTAAATCACTGTTTGATTATATAAATAAATCACAAAAAAAATTTAACTTAATTTCTGAACTAAACAATTCAATTCAACTTAGAATTAATCAAATTAAACAATATTTAAAATAACAGGAGGAAATATGAATAATATTAATTTACAAAGAAAACAAGCTAGGGTACAACTTTTAGTAAGTGACATTGTAACCAATGAATTAACTAATTCAAATATTATAGATCCGGTAGTGATGGACGTTTATTTAACTAATGATCTTTCATTTCTTAAAGTTTATGTAAATCTATCAGGAAACACCACTAAAGGAATTGAAGCATTAAATAATGCTGCTGGTTATGTTAGAACTGTTTTATCTAAAAGCTTAAATTGAAGAAAAGTTCCACAAGTTATCTTTGAACTTGACACTGTAAGCAAAAACGGAGATAGAATTGATCAAATTTTAAGAGATATTAAAAATGAAGAATAAAAATATGAGATTAGTTCTCATATTTTTATTCTTATTTTCTATATTCGCTTAATTTTTCGCTGTTAAAAGATTTAATAAATTCTGTTACCAAATCAATTGTAGCTTCAATATCTACTAAACTAGCTAGACCAATTGGTGAATGTAAATATCTTTGTGGAATACTTACAGTTACAGTTGAAACTCCACCTTCTCCGTATTGTAATTCTGAAGCATCTGTTCCACCACCTTCAGCGATGTATTTATAAGCTTTGATATCTTTTTCCTTAGAAATAGTCATTAAATCATTAACTAATTTTGGATCTGTAAGAGTTCCACCATCTTTAACCAAAATTGCAGCTCCTTTTCCAAGAACCGGTACTCCTGGAATACAGTCACTAGTATCGTGACTAGCCCCAGTATCAACAGCAAAAGCTACATCAGGGTTAATAATTGAAACTGAAGTTTTAGCTCCACGTGTCCCAACTTCTTCTTGAACTGTTCCAACAAGATAAACATCGCAATCAAGTTCAAGATCTTGAATGTTTTTAGCTATAAATTCCATAGCAGTAACTCCAGCACGGTTATCCATGGCTTTTCCACCTACAATTTCATTAGGGAACTTAATTGTTTCGCCGCTAATGTAGATTCTATCACCAATTTCAATACCTGCTTCTTCAACTTCTTTTTTAGACATAAAACCAAAGTCAACAAATAATTCTTTATTTGTTATTGCTTTAGTAACTTTTTCAGCTTCAAGAATGTGTATTGAAGTGTGTCCAAAAACACCATAGAATACTTTGTTTTCACTATTTGTAACTAATTTAGCTTTAGTACCAACAACTGTTGTTGGTCAAACACCACCAACTGGAGACACTAAGATATTTCCATTATCTTTAATCATTCTAACTAAATATCCTACTTCATCCATATGTGCAGCAACCATAACTTTAGGTGCATTTGCTTTCTTAGATTTTTTTAATGCAATAAATGAACCAAAACCATCTCTAGTGATTTCAAATTTTGAGCTTGAAATGTTTCTTTTTAATTCATCCACAACAGGTTCTTCAAAACGAGACATAGCTTCAATGTTCATGTAAACATTTAATCTGTCAAATAAATCTTTATATTTAACCATCATTTTCTCCTTACTAATATTTAGTTAAATTATAATACAAATAATTTAATATTTTGGATGATAAAAAAATTGTGGAGAATTATTCTATGTATTTCTACGATCCTTAATATATACTTTAATTGCATTAAAAACGTTAAGTCAAAAGATAAAAAACAAATACTTTTGTGGTTTATTAATTCGTTTTAAAGACGTTTTTATAATTTTTAATAGACTAGAAAATTCAATATCTTTATTTAAGCAAAAATTTCATTTTTATGAATTTAGTTATATTAATAAAATGCTACTTACCTCCAAAAATTGATGTATAGGACTATAAAATAGTTATAAAAGATTTAAAATTTCTATATCTATATATGTATATAATTGATATATTTTTTTTACAATAAAGGCTTGTTAGCGTAAGGACAATACCTTATATAAGTAATGTGTTTATACACACATACTTTTAAGGTGTTGTCTTTTTTTATATTTTGGAGGTATTGTGGAAATTAAAAAAATATTAAATAACAATGCTGTTATTGTAATAGATAATGATGGTAAAGATAAAATTATCTTAGAAAAAGGTTTAGGATTTAACCACAAAGTTGGAGATAAAATAAATGAAAATCAAAATCAACAAGTATTTATTTTATCTGATGAGTTTTACCAAAAATATATAAATTTAACTAAGAATATTGATTCTGAAATATTGGATGTTTCTGAAACAGTTATTCAATATGGTAAACAAATTCTCCGTACACCATTAAATGAGTTTATTCATTTAACTGTTCCAGACCATATTGCTGGAGTAGTTGCTAGATATAAAAATAAACAAGAGTTAACAAATAGTCTTACTCTTGAAATATCACGACTTTTTGATAAAGAATTCTTAATTGGCCAATATGCATGTAAATTAATGAATGATAAACTTAATTTACAAGTAACTGATGATGAAGCAACATTTATTGCAATGCACTTTGTTAACGCTCAAATTGAACGTCGTGAAGAAATTCAAACTACACTTAGTTTTATTAGAGATATTATTAAAATTGTAGAAACTTTCTTCTCTAGACATTATGACATAAATTCCTTTTCATATTATCGCTTTATAATGCATCTACGAGGATTAATTAGTCGTATTTATCTAAATAAACCATTTAACACTGACGATAATTTATATACAACTATAAGTAACTCATATCCACAATCTGCTCAATGTGTTGAAAAAGTAGTAAAGATGATTTCGCTGAAATATAAAAAAGATGTTTCAACTGAAGAAAAAGCATATTTAATACTTTACATTGAAAAACTAAACCGAGAATTTTAACTTTGCATTAAATAAATAATAGGAGGAAAAATGACTAATAAAGAGTTAGCTCAGTCTATTCTTAAAGAAGTCGGTGGATCAGAGAATGTTAAGTCTCTTACACACTGTATGACTAGATTAAGATTTGAGCTTAATGATTACTCTAAAGTAGATGATAAAAGTATTTCATCTCTTAAGGGAGTTCAAGGAGTCATGAAAGTTGGTAATCAATATCAAATAATTATTGGTACCCATGTAAACAAACTTTATGATGAAATGAATTCACTATCTGGTTTTGGTCACAAAGAAGAAACTACTAAAACCGGATTCGATATTAAGAAATTTTTTGGAAGTATATTACCATTTATTTCTGCATGTATCTCACCATTATTCCCTGCCTTAATTGGTGGAGGATTATTAAAAGTTCTTGTTTTAATACTCGGACCTTCATTAACTAATGTTCTTTCTGAAACAAATCACACTTATGTAATTTTAAGTGCTTTAGCTGACACAGCATTCTACTTCTTACCTTTAGGTTTAGCATACACAGCATCTAAACAATTAAAGGTAAATATGGCAATGGCACTTGCTGTCGTGGCTTTATTAATTCACCCTAATTTAATTGCATTATTCGATTCTGGAAATGCTGCAAAATTTGCAACACAAGATGGTATTAAATTATTTGGATTTTTACCTATTGTAACTGGTACATATTCATCTAGTTTCTTACCAGCTTTATTCGCTGTTATTCTACTTAAATATGTTGACTGAGTATTTGACAAAATAATACCTAATATTATTAAGAGTTTCTTAAAACCTCCATTGGTATTGATTGTTGCTGGAGTTATAACATTATTTGCTTTAGCTCCTTTAGGAAATATCATTGGTCAATGAATAATGATCGCTCTTAAATGAATATATGGATATGCACCATGACTTGCTATTGGAATTATCAGTGGGGCTATGCCATTCTTAGTTATGTCAGGTATGCACTGAGCTTTCTATGCTGTTACACTTATATTATTAGCAGATCCTGCTACAGGTAACGATCCATTCACATTACCAGCTATGTTACTTGCTAACTTAGCACAAGGTTCAGCAGCGCTTGCATATTCATTTAAATTAAAAGACAAATCAGAAAGATCTCAAGCTATTTCTGCTGGGTTACTTGCTCTTTTAGCAGGAATTACCGAGCCAGCTATGTATGGTGTTAACCTTAAATATAAAAAACCTATTATGGTAGTTTCATTTGTATCATTCTTAGGTGGTATAGCATACGGAATTTTAGGAGTTACCGCTTATGCAGGTGCTACACCAGCACTATTAAGTATTGCAGAATTTATTAGTCCAAACGGAAGCTGAGAAAACATTACTTACACTGCTATTATTGCAGGAATTGCTATTATTTTAACATTTGTGCTCACACTTATAATTTCAAGTGATAAAATTCAATTCTCTAGAAAAGCTATGATTTTAAATAAAATTAAAGTTGAAAAATTAACTTTATACAACCCAATGAACGGAAAAGCTATTGCACTTAAAGATGTTAATGATGCAACTTTTGCTTCAGAAGTTCTTGGAAAAGGTTATGCAATTGAACCAAAAGAAGGAATTTTAAGGGCACCATTTAACGGAACTGTTCAAGTGATTATGGATTCAAAACATGCTATTGGTCTTAAATCAGATGATGGTATGGAAGTTTTAATGCACATCGGTCTAGATACTGTAAAATTAAATGGAAAACATTTTAAATCAAATCTTAAAGTTGGTGATAGAGTTTCATTAGGTGATAATCTAATTAAATTTGATATTAAAGCTATCAAAAAAGAAGGATATGAATTAACAACTCCAATTATTATCACAAATGCACAAGAATTCAATAACATCAACTTCTCAGAATTAGGAGAACATAAATTTGGTGATAAAATGGCTTCAGTAATTTCGGAGGATAAAAATGAATAAATCAGTTTTTAAAGAAGGTTTCCTTTGGGGTGGTGCTATTGCTGCTAACCAAGCAGAGGGAGCTTATTTAGATGGAGGAAAAGGGCTTTCAATTCCTGATATGCTTCTTGGTGGTAATAAAGATACATCAAGAAGATTCTCTTCAGTAATTGATCAAAATGCTTTCTATCCATCTCACGACGCTATTAAATTTTATGAACGTTACAAAGAAGACATTGCTCTTTTTGCTGAAATGGGATTTAAAGTATTCCGTTTCAGTATTAACTGAGGAAGAATCTTCCCTAACGGTAATGATGAAAAACCAAATGAAGAAGGTTTAAAATTCTACGAAAACGTTATTGATGAATGTTTAAAATATGGAATTGAACCTCTTATTACACTTGCTCACTATGAAATGCCTTGAGCACTTGTAAAAAACTACAATGGTTTTGAAAGTAGAGAAGTTATCGACTTCTTTGTTAAATACGTAAAAACAGTATTTACTAGATATAAAGACAAAGTTAAATACTGACTTACTTTTAATGAGATTAATGCACCAGTTAAATTAAACGGAAAACTTGGAATTGGTGATTTATACTCACTTGGAGTAATGGATAAAGATGATAAAGTTTCAAAAGAAAAAATAGACTTGAACAAATTAAAAACAGATAAAAGAAGAAGTTATTTAGCATTACACAACCAATTTGTTGCATCAGCTCTTGCTGTAATCGAAGCTAAGAAAATCAATCCTAACTTTATGATTGGTAACATGGTACTTCAATCAACAGCTTATCCACTTACACCAGATCCTAAAGATGTTTTATTAACTCAATTTGAAGATAATTTATACAACCATTTCTGTAATGATGTACAAGCTAGAGGTGCATATCCAGAATATATGTATAGATACTTTAGAGATAATAACATTGATTACAGTTTTATAACTGAAGAAGATAAACAAATTCTTGCTAAAGGAACAGTAGACTTTATTAGTTTCTCATACTATCAAACAAGTTGTGTTAGTGCAACATTAAAAAGTGATGAAGGTGTCGGAAACTTCACATTCGGTCTTGCTAACCCACACTTAAAATCAAGTGATTGAGGATGACAAATTGACCCAGATGGACTTCGTTATACATTAAACAAACTTCACGGTCGTTACCCAGATAAACCATTAATGATTGTTGAAAATGGGCTTGGAGCAATTGATAAAGTTGAAGCTGACGGTTCAATTAATGATGATTACAGAATTGATTATTTAAGACAACACATTAACGCTATGGCTGAAGCAATTAAAGACGGTGTTCCACTTATTGGTTATACAACTTGAGGACCAATTGACTTAGTTTCAGCTGGTACAGGAGAATTTGCTAAACGTTATGGATTTATTTATGTAAATAGACATGACGATGGAACTGGTGATTTCTCACGTAGTAAGAAAAAATCATTCTACTGATATAAAAAAGTTATTGAATCCAACGGTTCAGATTTAGATTAATATAAATATACAAGGTATAAGTGTTAAACTTATATCTTTTTTATATTTAAATGAAAGAAGACAAAAAATTTAGTAAATTACTTAATAATTGCTATTTTGTGATTTGAGTTATGCAAAATTTGTCAGCTCAAACCAACAATACAATTACTTAGTATCGTAGTATATTTTATTATGATATTATTAAATAAAGGAAATGCGAACATATGAAAGAAAAAACAAATATCGAATCAACAATTGAACTAACACCCAATGATGATGACTCACTTTTTTTGTTAGAAATGACTCAAGAAGAATTTATTAGTGAGATGTTAAAGGGTGTTGAAGATTTTGAAAATGGAAGAACCTTAACAATACAAGAACTTCAAGAAGAATTAGAAAAAGAATTTCAAAAGTCAAATTTTACCAAATAAATAAGTTGAGTTGTTAACCAACTTTTTTTAACATTTTTTAGCTTAAAATAAGTCTTAATTTAGACTAAAACTATATATGAGAAAACCCATAACAACTTGATAACTCATAAAAACAACACTTATGACACCCAAAGTGACTAAAGTGTAACTCAAAATAGCTATATTGATAATAAAATGACACTCAAAATGACTATAATGTCACCCAAAAAAGTCAATCGAATAATGAAATGTCACCTAAAAATAATGCTTATGACACCCAAAATGACTATAATGTCACCCAAAATAGTCAATCCAATAATGAAATGTCACTAAAAATGTTACTTGTGATACCGAAAAAAACATAATACAAAACAATTCAACACTGTTAAAAAAATAAACAGAAAAGAAAAAATATTAAATTTAATAAGAAATAATTCTAATTTAACATCAAAACAACTTTCTGATTATTTTTCACTTTCTTTAAGAACTGTTAAAAGGGATTTGAAAGAAGTGGTTGATGAAAATTTAATAGAATATATAGGAAGTTCGAAAAAAGGTTTTTGAAAAATAAAGTAACAATAAATAATTAAAAATATATATCTCAAAATGTGAGCGATGGCTTTTTGCATCTTAATTCAATGTTGTTCTTTTTAACAAAGAAAATAGAATTGAAAAATTTGAAAAAACTCTAAATGAATGACTAGATAAAATATAATTTAGATAACGTATTAAGTTACGTTATTTTTTTAACTAAACTTTTATAGCAAAAATATAAAAAGCTAACAATATATATAATAAAATATTACTATCTAACTTAAAATTTGATATTATTTATACATAAGCCGTCATAGCTCAGCAGGTAGAGCACATCCATGGTAAGGATGGGGTCGCTGGTTCAAGTCCAGTTGTCGGCACCATATGTTTGACTATGTCAAACTTTTATTTTCCCTTTTTTGTTCACTTTCTTAAAATTAACCAAGTATTAGTGGTGGTAATTGATGAAATCTTTTATCACTAAAAATTGATATTTGAATCTTAGTTTAGCAGTTATGAATTTTAGAAAACGAAGTTAAATTTTGTTTATTTACCAGTCAAATAATTTTATTATAATTAAATTAATAAGAAAAAGAAACTTAGTTTTTGGCTTATTAAAATATCGATTAAGTTCGATTGCAAATGTTTACCGCTTACCGATGGAGCGGAATATAAGTGATTCGGTTTTCT